>NZ_CP130322.1:1655000-1925000 GCF_033025475.1 Sphingomonas sp. C3-2 | reverse complement strand
TCCTGATGGCGAGCGATCCCGCGCATCACGGCGCGCCCGGACATGACCGGCGCGGCTGCCTGCTGGCCAATAGCGTGATCGAACTGGGGCGGAGCGACCCGGCGGTGAACGCGGTGCTCGACCCCTATTATGCGCGGATCGAACAGCAATTCGCGCGGCTGATTGCCGAAGGGCAGCGCCGCGGCGAGATCCGCGCGGCGCTGGCTCCCGCCGCCACCGCGCGCTGGCTGCTGATCACGAGCCAGGGAATGGGCGTGGCCGCGCGGCACCAGGCACCGACCGACGCGATCCCCGCGATGATCCGCGCCGCGCTGATGGCATGACGCCAGCGCCAAAACAAAGACACATAAGGAGAGGATGACCCGAACATGCATGAGGAACCCAATAGCCTGAGCCTCGACAGGTGGCTCGAGAAAGGCGGCCCGGCGGCCGCGAGCTTTGCCCGGTTATGGGACAGCCTGTGGCGCCAGACGCGGATCGCCCCCGAGATGCTGGAGCATTGCCGGCTGACGCTGGCCCGCCTGCACGGGGATAGCCACGAACTGGCGCTGACCAATGACCGGATCGAGGCGACGCCCGCCTTCGCGGCGCGCCGCGCGGCGGTGATCGGCGACCATGCCCTGGCGGATGATGCGTTCGGCGCGGGCGAACAGGCGATCCTGCTGTTCGCCGAATATTACTGGACCGATGCCCAGTCGATCACCGACGCGGTGGCCGATGACGTCAAGACGCATCACGGCGATGCCGGGCTTGTCTTCCTGATCGAGGCGCTGGGCTGCATCGACGGCCGCATCCGCACCGCGCGCTGCCTGCGCGCGCTTGAAACCCAGAACATTGTGAAGGAGGCCGCGCATGTCGCCTGAACCCCGCGTCAGCCCGCCCGGAACTGAGACCGGCAACGTCATCCGCGACAGCGCACTTGGGCTGGTGCCCGAAACCGTGTCTGAAATCATCACGCTGAACGGCCATATCTGGCGCGACAGCCTGGTTTCGCCGTCGCTGCTGGAGATCATCCGCCTGCGCAACGCGCGGACGGTGAACTGCGTCTTTTGCAAATCGGTACGCTATGACGTCGCCCGGCAGGACGGGCTGACCGAGGACCGCGCGGCGATGGTGGCCGATGGCTATGACGAAAGCGCATTATCCGACCGCGAAAAGGCTGCGATCGCACTCGCCGATTCCTATCTGGGCTTTCCAGCCGGGATGGACGACGCGACGGCGACGCGCGTGCAGCAAGCCTTTTCTTCCGAGGAAGTGGCGTCGATGCTGACCGCGCTCATGACGTTCAACTTTACCTCGCGCACCGCCGTCAGCATTGGCGGGATGCCCGAGGATCTGCCGGTGACCGAAGTGCCCGTGACCATCGCCACGGGCTGACGCGTCGTCCCCCTTGCGCCCGGCGGACTGCTCTTGCAGTGTCGGGCGCATAGGGGAGATGAAGATAATGAAGATTGCCTATTTCCTTGGGGTTGCAGCGATTGCGGTGGCGGCGCCCGCCCGTGCCGACACCAAGGTGATCCATGCCGGACGCGTGATTACCGAAGCGGGCAAGCCCGCGCTGGGGCAGAGCACGATCACCATCACCGACGGGCGCATCACGGCAATCGCGCAAGGGCTGCAGCCGGCCCCTGCCGGCGCCGAACTGATCGATCTTTCGGCCAAGACCGTGCTGCCCGGGCTGGTCGACCTCCATGTCCACCTATCAAGCGATCCGGGCGGCGATTTCTGGAAGGAAGCCGTAGAGCCCGACGAATATGGTGTGATCGTGGGCGCAAAAAATGCCCTGGTGACCGCGCGCGCGGGATTCACCACGGTGCGCGATCTGGGATCGGCACGGCAGGTGGGCTTTGCGCTGCGCAAGGGCACCGCGCAGGGAATGATCCCCGGCCCCCGTATCGTTTCGGCGGGGCCCGCCATCTCGATCATAGGCGGGCACGGCGATGTTTCCGGATTCCGCCCCGAGGTGAATGCCGTGCTCGACGGACACAATAGCTGCACGGGCGCGGAGCAATGCGCGGCACGGGTGCGCGAAGCGTCGAAGAACGGCGCCGACGTCATCAAGATCACCGCGACGGGCGGCGTGCTTTCGCAGCAGGGCCGCGGGCTGGGCCAGCATTTCACCGATGTCGAGATGAAGGCGATTGCCGATACCGCGCACAGCCTTGGCCTGCGCGTGGCCGCCCATGCACACGGCGCGCGCGGGATCGAAGGCGCGGCGCGTGCGGGCGTCGACAGCATCGAACATGCGACCTTTGCCGATGCCGAGGCGATCAAGGTGATGAAGGCGAACGGCACCGCCTTCGTCCCGACGCTGATGGCGTTCACGGGGATTCGCGACCGGCTGGGCCAGAATGTCTATACGCCCACCGTCGAGAAGAAGGTGCGCGAGACGCTGAGCGATGTCGGCAAGGCGCTGAAGGCCGCGCATCAGGCGGGGGTGACGATTGCGTTCGGGACCGATGCGGGCGTGTTCGAACATGGCCGCAATGCCGAGGAATTCGGGCAGATGGTGGCGCTTGGCGGCATGACGCCAACGCAGGCGCTGGCGAGTGCCACGACCACTGCGGCCAAGCTGCTCGACATGGACGGCGAGATCGGACGGATAAGCCCCGGCTACTCGGCCGACATCATCGCGGTGGATGGCGACCCGCTGAGCGATATCCGGACGCTGGAAAAGGTGCAGTTCGTCATGGTGCGGGGACGCCAGATCCCGTGACGGCCAAGGCGCAGGAAACCCCCAGTGTAGGCCCGCCGTCGACCGCGCTGGCCAAAATCGGCCAGCAGGTGGGCGCGCGGCTGCACGCCGCGCCCGGCGTGCAGAAGGCCGGGGTCGAGGGAATCGAGCTGTTCATCCAATATGATTTCCTCTCCCCCGCCGAATGCGCCCAGCTGATTGCGCTGATCGATGCCGACAGCGAACCCTCGACCCTGTTCCTCGAAGGCGAAAACAACGGATTCCGCACGAGCTACAGCTGCAATCTCGACCGCTGGGACGAATTCGTCCTGCGGATCGATGCAAGGATCTGCACGCTGACCGGAATCGATCCGGACAATGGCGAGACGCTGCAGGGGCAGCGATACCGCGTCGGCGAGCAATTCCAGCCGCACCATGATTTTTTCCATATCGACCAGCCCTATTGGCCCGAGATGGAAGAAACCGGCGGGCAGCGCAGCTGGACGGTGATGATCTACCTCAACGAACCCGAAGCCGGCGGTGAAACCGGGTTTCCCGCGCTGGGAATCGCGGTTTCGCCGCGCGCGGGGATGCTGATGGCGTGGAACAATATGGGGTCGGACGGCGCGCCCAACCTGCAGACGCTGCACGCCGGCCAGCCGGTGACGGCGGGCACCAAATATATCGTCACCAAATGGTTTCGCGAGCGGAGCTGGCTGTAAAACCAATGCTTTCTGAAAGCTGACAAGATCATTCGCAGCCCGTTCATTTCGAATCGGGCATCCCTGACCTTGTACCGGGGCCGCGCAGGGTTCACCCCGCGACCAACGGAACGAGTGCAGGAGTAGCGTATGCGTAAGATGATCATTTTCGGCCTGATGATCGCCACCGCCATCCCGTCGATGGCATCGGCCCAGTCCGCCGCGGATGTTCGCCGCGACCGTCAGGAATATCAGAAGGAACGGCGCGACGTCGATCGGGCGATCGATCGCGGTGCTTCTCCCAACCGCGTCGCCAAGGAAATTCGCGAAGCCCGCGACGCACAGCGCGATTACCGCGACACCGTGCGCGACCGCGAGCAGGACCGCCGTGACTGGCAGCGCGACCGCGACCATGATCGCCGCGACTGGCAGCGTGAGCGCAATCAGGATCGCCGGGACTGGCAGCGCGATCAGCGCCACGACTGGGGCCGGGACGACTGGCGCGACTATCGCCGCGACAACCGCCATGTCTATTCGCGTGGCAACTGGCGGGCGCCGTGGAAATATCAGCGCTTCAACAATGGCGGGCATATCGGCCGACCCTATTATTCGGAACGCTACTGGATTTCCGATCCCTGGCGGTACCGCCTGCCCCAGACGCGCGGTTACCAGCGCTGGGTGCGTCATTATGACGACGTGCTGCTGGTCGACACCCGCCGTGGCCGCGTGATCGACGTGATCCGGAATTTCTTCTGGTAAGCGCCTGACCGCCGACCACATCGACAGCGTAGCGAGGACCTTCTGCCGCGAGGCAGGAGGTTCTTGCCGTATCGGACCTACTGTAATACCTCAGTAACACGCAAAAATTCAGCGAGGT
Source organism: Sphingomonas sp. C3-2 (assembly GCF_033025475.1). NCBI lineage: Bacteria > Pseudomonadati > Pseudomonadota > Alphaproteobacteria > Sphingomonadales > Sphingomonadaceae > Sphingomonas > Sphingomonas sp. C3-2. The sequence goes on along the minus strand of NZ_CP130322.1, from coordinate 1,920,748 downwards.
CTTGTCGATGTCCCTTATCTTTTCGCTCCGCGCCGCGCTTGCGGTGTCGACGGCGCTTCTTCCGGTTGCGGCTGCCTCCGCACAGGCACAGGCGCAAACCCCGACCGCCGCTGTCGCGCAACCGGCGCAGGATGCGCACGCCCGGCTGCACCAGCTTTTCCACGACAGCGACGAAGCCACGCTCAAGCGCAACCCGGTCTCCGCCATCTTTCGCGGCGACATGCGCTATGCCGACCGGCTGGGCGATTATGTGTCAGATGCCTATTTCGACGCCGAGCGCGCCGCAGCCGAGGACGAGCTGAAGCGCCTCCACGCGATCGACCGCGCGACGCTCAACCCCACCGACCAGATCGCCTATGACGTTTTCGAATGGCAGACGCAGCTGGGGCTGAAACGGCTCACGCCCGAAATGCTCGCGCTGACCGCGGTGCGCCCGATCAACCATTTCACGGGCTTTCACACCTTCTACCCGTCCTTCGCCTCGGGCGAGGGGGCGGCACCGTTCAAGACGCTGGTTGATTACGAGAATAATCTGAAGCGCCACAAGGATTATGTGACGCTGATCGATCGGTCGATCGACCGGTTCCGCGAGGGCATGCAATCGGGCGTCGTAGAAACGAAGATGTCGGTCAACAACGTGATCGGCCAGCTCGACGCGCAGATCGAGCAGGGGGTTGAGGGTTCGGTGCTCTATGGCCCGATCAAGAAGTTCCCCGACACGATCTCCCCCGCTGATCGCAAGCGCCTGACCGCCGAATATCAGGCGATGATCCGCGACCAGATCCAGCCCGCCAATGTCCGCCTGCGCGATTTCCTGAAGAACGAATATCTGCCCGTCGCACGCGAAAAGGTAGGGATTTCGAGCATGAAGGGTGGCGACATCCTGTACCGGACGGCGATCGAGGAACTGACGACGCTGCCGCTGACCGCCGATTATGTCCACCAGCTCGGCCTGTCCGAAGTGGCGCGGATCCACGGCGAGATGGAAGCGATCAAGACCAAGGTCGGGTTCAAGGGCACGCTCAAGGAATTTTTCGAGCATCTGCGCACCGACCCGAAGTTCAAGCCGGCATCGAAGCAGGCGCTGGTCGATGGCTATTATGCGATCGGCAAGCGCGTCGACGCGGTGATCGCCAGCCAGTTCTCGACGATCCCGAAGACGCCGCTCGAGATTCGCTTCTACGAACCGTACCGCGAAAAGAACCAGGCGGGCGGATCCTATGAACCCGGCAACTGGGATCCGAAGGCCCCGTCGAAGACGCGGCCCGGCATCTTCTATTTCAACACCTATGACCTGCCCTCGCGCACGACGCCGGGGATGGAAACGCTGTATCTGCACGAAGGCGCACCAGGCCATCACTTCCAGATCAGCCTGGCGCAGGAAAATGAGGCGCTGCCCTCGTTCATGCGCTTTGGCGGCAACACCGCCTTTGCCGAAGGCTGGGGCCTGTATGCCGAAACGCTGTGGAACGAACTCGGCATGGAAACCGACCCCTATCAGCGCTTTGGCGGGCTGGACGACGAAATGCTCCGCGCGATGCGCCTCGTCGTCGATTCAGGCATCCATTCCAAAGGTTGGACGCGCGAACAGGCGATCGAATATATGCTCGACAATTCGAGCATGGGCCGCACCGACGCGACCGCCGAGGTCGAGCGCTATATCGTCTGGCCGGGCCAGGCGCTGGCGTACAAGGTCGGCCAGCTCAAGATTTCCGAGCTGAAGAAACGCGCGCAGGACAAGCTGGGTGCGAAGTTCGACCCGCGCGAATTCCATGCAGAGGTGCTGATGACCGGTGCGCTGCCGCTGAGCGTGCTGGAAAAGAAGATCGACGACTGGATCGCGTCGAAGCAGTAACTGGAAAAGCGCCGCCAGGAACCACGCAGGTTTCCGGCGGCGTATTTTCAGCCGAGTTCCTTGTAGAACATCGTCGTCGAGCGCGGCGTGCCCGACGGGTCGAGCGCAAAGGCGGGGATCGTGCCCGCACAATGCCAGCCCAGCTTGTGGTACAATTGCTCGGCGACGCTGCCCGTCTGCGTATCGAGCACGAGCAGCGACATGCCCATTGCCCGCGCCTTGTCCTCGGCTGCCGCCATCAGGCTGCGTCCGACATTGCGGCCGCGCATCGCCGGATCGACGAGCAGCTTGGCGATTTCGCCGCGGTGGCGCTGATTGTCGGGCCCGGCGCGCACGACCATCACCACCCCGGCGGGGCGCCCGTCGATTTCGGCGACGAGGATCGCCAGCGTATCGCGTTCGAGCGAAATCCGCGTCGAGCGCCAGAAGGACACCGCGCGGCTGAGCGTGAGATCGGCCATGAAGCTGACCGAGGCGCCGTTTTCGACGCACGCCAGCAAGATCGCACCCAAGGACTCTGCCCGGGCATCGAGCCCTTCGGGATCGAGGGCGACGATTGCCGGCGTATCGGTCATGCGGCCAGTGCCTCCGCGATCAGTTTACGGCTGTTGTCGATGCCGTAAAGCGCGATGAAGCTGCCCATGCGCGGGCCCTGTTCGGCCCCCAGAAGCGTTTCATAGAGCGCCTTGAACCAGTCGCGCAGCGAAGCGAAGGCATAATCCTCGACCTTGCCGACCGCATAGACCTCGTTCTGGATCGTTTCCGCATCGGCATCGGCGGGAAGCGCTGCCAGACGCGCATCGAGATCGGCGAGTGCCTTTGCCTCGTTTTCGGTCGGCGCGCGGCGCTTGAGCGTCGGCGCGACGAAATCGCGGTGATAGGCAAGCGCATAATCGATCAAGCGGTCAAGCTCGCGGTGCTTCGCAGGATCGGCATCGTCGATATAGTTGGCGAGATAGCCCCAGACCTGATCCTTGCCCGCTTCGCCCATCACGCCGACGAGGTTGAGGAGAAGGCCGAAGGTGACCGGCAGCTTTTCCTCGGGCACGGCGCCGTTATGGATGTGGTGGACGGGATTGCCGAGGCGTTCCTTGATCGCCTGATCCTTCCAGTTCGTACGGAATTGCCAATATTCGTCGACCGCGCGGGGGATGACGCCCATGTGCAGCGATTTGGCCTTTTTGGGTTCGCGGTACGCGTAGAAGGCGAGGCTTTCCTCTGGGCCATAAGTGAGCCACTGTTCCATCGACAGGCCATTGCCCTTCGACTTTGAGATCTTCTCGCCCTTTTCGTCGAGGAACATCTCGTAGTTGAAGCCTTCGGGCGGACGGGCGCCGAGCGCGCGTGTGATCTTGGATGACTGGGTGACCGAGTCGATCAGGTCCTTGCCCGACATCTCGTAATCGACGCCGAGCGCGACCCAGCGCATCGCCCAGTCGACCTTCCACTGCAGCTTGGCGCCGCCCGACAGGATCGACTGTTCGATCACCTCGCCCTCGTCCTCGAAGCGGACGAGGCCCTGCTCGGCATCGACCACGGTGACGGGCACCTGCAGCACGATGCCCGATTTGGGGCTGATCGGCAGCACGGGCGAATAGGTGGCCTGACGTTCCTTGCGCAACGTCGGCAGCATGATGCCGATGATGTCGTCATAATGCTTCAGGACGAGCTTCAGCGCATTGTCGAACCGCCCCGACAAATAGCATTCGGTGGCCGACAGGAATTCATATTCGAAGCCATAGCGATCGAGGAAATCGCGCAGCATCGCATTGTTATGATGCGCAAAGCTTTCGAACTTGCCGAACGGATCGGGAACCTTGGTCAGCGGCTTGCCGAGATGTTCGGCGAGCATGTCCTTGTTGGGGACATTGTCCGGCACCTTGCGCAGCCCGTCCATATCGTCCGAAAAGGCGATGAGGCGGGTGGGGATATCGGACAGCGCCTCGAACGCCTGACGCACCATCGTGGTGCGCAGCACTTCGTTGAAGGTGCCGATATGCGGAAGGCCCGAGGGGCCGTATCCGGTTTCGAACAGGACATGGCCCTTTTCCGGCGCGCCCTTGGCATAGCGTTTAAGGAGCTTGCGCGCTTCTTCAAACGGCCATGCTTTTGATTCCATCGCGGCTGCGCGCAGATCGCTCACGTACGTTGCCCTTTCCTGTCCTATCGGCATAACGGGGAGAATGACGGCTTCTTTGCCCTATCCCGCGCTCTATGCAAGCCATGGCGGCATATGGATCGCCACTCCCGAGGGAGAAATTCGCGCCTGTGGGCGCGGTGAAGCGATTGCGCGGGCCGCCGAAACGCCGATGATTCTACTGAATGCCCCGCTGGTTGGCCAGCGGCTCGGCTATCCCGACCTGTCGGGGCTCGACCTGCTCGAACTGTTCGCATTCGTGAACCCCGCGCATTTCGCGGTGCCGACCCCCAAGGGGCTGGCCCGCGCGCTGGGCCTGGCGCCGCCGCAGGATGACAGCGCGACCGCCGGATTCCTGCTGCGCGCGGCAGAGGCGCTGCTGGCGCGGACCGCAGATCCGCACTGGGCCGAGCGCGAGGGCGCGTGGACAGCCGCGCAGTCGCTGCTGCGCATGCGCTGGCCCTGGGCGGCGATCCTGTGCGAGCGGCTGGACAAGCCCACCCAGTCCGAACGCTGGCTGTTTTCGAAGCTGCCCGAATGGGAAGAAACACCGCCCCGCCCCGCCCCGCGCACCATCGCGCTCGATTCCGAATCGATCGTCGCACGGCTGGACCAGCTGACCGGCCACGGTGCCGAGCTGCGCCCCGGCCAGCAGGCCTATGCCAATGCGGTGAGCGCGGCCTTCACCCCGCGCGCCGCGCGCGACGAGCCCAATCTGGTGCTGGCCGAAGCGGGCACGGGGATCGGCAAGACTCTGGGCTATCTGACCCCGGCATCGCTCTGGGCCGAGCGCGCGATGGGGCCGGTGTGGATTTCGACCTATACCAAGGCGCTGCAACGCCAGCTGGCGCGCGAGAGCGAGCGGATATTCCCCGACCGGCGCGAGCGGCGGACCAAGGTGGTGCTGCGCAAGGGGCGCGAAAATTATCTCTGCCTGCTCAATCTCGAAGATGCGCTGCAGGGCGGTTTTCAGGGGCGCGCGGCGATTCTGGCGCAACTGGTGGCGCGCTGGGCCGCCTATAGCGCGGACGGCGACATGGTGGGCGGCGACATGCCCGGCTGGCTGCCGACATTGTTCCGGCGCGCCGGCTCGACCGCGCTCACCGACCGGCGGGGCGAATGCGTCTATGCGGGCTGCCCGCATTACCGCAAATGCTTCATCGAACGCGCGGTGCGCGCGAGCGCGCAGGCCGATATCGTGATCGCCAACCACGCGCTCGTCATGGTCAACGCCGCGCGCGGGCGCGAAGCCGCGAACCAGCCCACGCGGCTGATCTTCGACGAAGGCCATCACCTGTTCGACGCCGCCGACGCGATGTTCTCGACCGCGCTCAGCGGACAGGAATCGATCGAACTGCGCCGCTGGGTCACCGGGCCCGAGGGCAAATCGCGCGGGCGGCGGCGCGGGCTGGCGGCGCGCCTGTCCGACGTTGCGAGCTATGACGAGGAAGGCGGCCGCGCGATTACCGACGCGGTCAACGCCGCACAGGCGCTGCCCTCGGACGGCTGGCTGCAAAGGCTGGCGGAGGGAGCGCCCTTCGGCCCGATCGAGGCGCTGCTCGCCGCGGTGCGCGGTACCGTCTATGCGCGCGGGCAGGGCGAGGATGCGGGCTATGGCCTTGAAACCGAGATGGCCGAGCTCGACGGCGATATCGTCTCCGCCGCCGCCGGCGCGACCGAGGCGCTCGATGCGCTGCTGCGCCCGCTGGTACGGCTGGGCCGCAGGCTCGAGGCGCTGATCGAGGACGGACCGGACTGGCTGGACGGGCAGGCGCGCGCGCGCGTCGAAGGCGCGATCGCCAGCCTTGGCTGGCGCACCGATCTGTTGTCGGGCTGGCTGTCGCTGCTGTCGCGCATCGGCGGGCCGGCAGCCCCCGACTTTGTCGACTGGCTGGCCGTCGACCGGATCGAGGGGCGCGATTATGATATCGGGCTCCACCGCCACTGGCTGGACCCGACACGCCCGGTGGCCGATGTCGTGCTGAAACCCGCGCACGGGGTGCTCATCACCTCGGCCACGCTGAAGGGCGGCGGCGACTGGGACAATGCCGATGCGCGCAGCGGCGCGGTGCACATGACCCGCGCACCCGAGCGGTTCGAGGCACCGAGCCCGTTCGATTATGCCGCGCGGTCCGAAGTGCTGATCGTCACCGATGTGAAAAAGGGCGATATCGGCGCGCTGGCCGGTGCCTATGGCCGGCTGGTGCTGGCGGCCGAGGGCGGCACGCTGGGGCTGTTCACCGCGATCCGGCGGCTGCGCGCGGTGCATGCGCGCATCGCCGACCGGCTGGCGCGCGAGGGGCTGCCGCTCTATGCGCAGCATGTCGACCCGATCGACACGGGAACGCTGGTCGATATCTTCCGCGACGATCCACGCGCCTCGCTGCTCGGCACCGATGCGCTGCGCGACGGGGTGGACGTCCCCGGCCATTCGCTGCGGCTGGTGGTGATGGAAGGGGTTCCCTGGCCCAAGCCCACCGTTCTCCACGCCGCGCGGCGGCTGGCGGGCGGCGGCAGCGGGTTTGACGATCGGCTGATCCGCGCGCGGCTGGCGCAGGCGTTCGGCCGGCTGATCCGCCGCGCGGACGACCGGGGGATTTTCGTGATGCTGTCGTCGGCCATGCCCTCGCGCCTGCTGTCCGCCTTTCCGCCGGGCACCCCGGTTCACCGCGTGACTCTGGACGAAGCGGTGATGCACGTTAAAGACCGTCTTGGCCCCGTAACCTTGGGCGGTCACGAAGCAGCGGCGGATGCCGCGCATTTGGGGACAGGATGAAACGACTAACGCTGTTGCGCCACGCCAAGTCGAGCTGGGACGACCCGGTGGCCCGCGATTTCGACCGGCCGCTCAACGCCCGCGGCAAGCGCGCCGCCCGCCGCATGGGGCGCTATATCCGCGACGAACAGCTGGATTTCGATCATCTGATCTCTTCACCCGCGGTGCGCTGCACCGAAACGCTCGACCGCTTGTGGGAGGGGCTTGGTCGCGAGATCGAGGCGGCGTGGGACCGGCGGGTCTATCTCGCGTCTGCCGCGACGCTGATGGACGTGATCCATGATGCGCCCGACACCGCGCAGAGCCTGCTTGTGTGCGGGCATAATCCCGGTTTCGAGGATCTGATCCTCTCGCTCATCCCCGACCGTGCGGGCGATCCGCTGCGTGATGCGGTGGAAACCAAATTCCCGACCGCAGCGCTTGCCGAAATCCGGTTCGACATCGATGCCTGGAGCGAGGTGCGTTCGGCGAGCGGCGTGCTCACACGGTTCGTACGGCCGCGTGATCTCGATTCCGCACTGGGCCCGGACACCGCCTCGCACTGATTGCCATTGGGGTCCGCTCAGGCGGCGGCGAGCGCCTGGGCCAGCGTGGCGCGCAGCCGCTTGAGTTCGGCGAGCATTTCGGAGGATGTGCCCTGGAGCTGAACCGCGTCAACCGCCACCGATGCGGGCGCGGGTGCCGGGACCGCCTCGGGCTCGACACTTTCTTCCGCCGGTCCATTCGCCTTGGGCGCACGCTGGCTCAGCAGTTTCTGGACGCCCTTGATCGTATAGCCCTCATGGTTGAGGAGCTGATCGATCCGCTTGGCGAGCGTCACATCGGCGGGCCGGTAATAGCGGCGCTTGCCCGCGCGCTGGAGCGGGCGGAGCTGCGGAAAGCGCGTTTCCCAATAGCGCAGGATGTGCTGGGGCAGGCCGAGTTCATCGGCCAGCTCACCAATCGTCAGAAACGCGCCTTCAGACTTGTCCGCCACGATTCAGATCAACCCGCCTTCACGATCCGATCACGCAGCATCTGGCTGGCGCGGAAGGTGAGCACACGGCGGGGCGCGATCGGAACCTCAACCCCGGTCTTGGGATTGCGGCCGACGCGTTCGCCCTTGTCGCGCAGGACAAAGCTGCCAAAGCCGGAAATCTTCACATTCTGGCCGTGGGACAGCGCGTCCGACATATATTCGAGAATCTGTTCCACCAGCTGCGATGATTCCGACCGGGACAGTCCGATTTCACGGTGGAGCGAGTCGGCAAGGTCAGCACGGGTGAGCGTCGATGCAGAAGTCATTTTGATCCTCTCATGTACCGCGTTGTTTTCCTTTTAACATTGCGGTCCACGGCATTCAATCGGGGGGAGAATTAGTAGCGGACGACCGCCGCCCCCCAGGTGAATCCGCCGCCCATCGCCTCGAGCACGACGATATCGCCGCGCTTGATCCGCCCGTCGCGCACCGCAAGATCGAGCGCGAGCGGCACAGACGCCGCCGAAGTATTGGCATGCTGATCGACCGTGACGACGACCTTGGCGGGATCGAGATCGAGCTTGCGCGCGGTGGCGTCGAGAATCCGGGCATTGGCCTGATGCGGGACCAGCCAGTCGATATCGCCGGGCTCAAGCCCCGCCGCGCCAAGCGATTCGCCGAGCACATTGGCGAGGTTGACCACCGCATGGCGGAACACCTCGCGCCCCTTCATCCGGAGCTTGCCGACGGTGCCCGTGGTCGAGGGACCGCCATCGACGTAAAGCAGTTCGTTGTGCCGGCCATCGGCGTGCAGCTTGGTCGACAGGATGCCGCGGTCTTCCTCGGTTGCGCCGAGGACGATCGCGCCTGCGCCGTCGCCGAAGAGCACGCAGGTGTTGCGATCTTCCCAGTCGAGGATGCGGCTGAAGGTTTCCGAGCCGATCACCAGCGCATGGTTGGCAGAACCCGCACGAATCATGCTTTCAGCAACCGAGACCGCGTAGAGAAAGCCCGAGCAGACGGCCTGCACGTCGAAAGCGATGCAATCGTCGATGCCGAGTGCGGCCTGGACCTTGGTGGCCGAAGACGGGAAGGTCTGATCGGGGGTGGCGGTGGCGAGCACGATAAGATCGATCGCCGACGCCTCAACCCCGGCTGCAGCCAGCGCCTGCTGCGCGGCTGCGGTGGCGAGCGTCGCGGTGGTTTCGTCGGGCCCGGCGATATGACGGAAGCGGATGCCGGTACGCTCGACGATCCATTCGTCGGACGTGTCCACCGTCTGCGCCAGTTCTGCATTGGAAACCCGGCGTGCCGGAAGTGCCGAACCCGTGCCCAGAATCGCCGCGCGACGCATCATGACTTGTGTACCTCTGCCCCCCAATGGGCCTTGAAATGATCGAGATCTTCGGTGATTCGACGGGTCAGATCGTTGCGGACCATCTTGGCCGCAACGCCGATCGCGTTCGCGACGCCGACTTCGTTCGCACCACCATGGCTCTTTACTACCAGACCATTGAGGCCAAGGAAAACCGCGCCATTATGGTTGTTCGGATCGAGATGATGGCGCAGCAGCTCGGTAGCGGGCCGCGAAATGAGAAAGCCGATCTTGGAGCGCAGCGAACTGCGGAAGGCGCGCTTGAGCAGATCGCCGACGAACCGCGCCGTGCCTTCGGCGGTCTTGAGCGCGATATTGCCGGAAAAACCGTCGCAGACGACGACATCAACCTCACCGCGCGACAGACGATCGCCCTCGATGAAGCCGGTGAAGTTCATCGGCACATTCTGCGCAGAACGCAGCGCGGCCGCCGCATCCTTGATCTCGTCGGTGCCCTTCAGATCCTCGGTACCGATGTTGAGCAGCGCCACGCGGGGCTGCTCAAGCTCGATCACGGTACGCGCATAGGCGGCGCCCATCACGGCGAACTGGATGAGGTTCTGGGCGTCGCACTCGGTATTGGCGCCGAGATCGAGCATGACCATATCGTTGTCACCGAGCGTCGGCAGCAACGCAGCAAGCGCCGGGCGATCGATGCCGGGCATCGTTCGCAGCGCAAGCTTTGCCATCGCCATCAGCGCGCCGGTGTTACCGGACGACACAGCGGCCCCGGCATCACCCGCCTTCACGGCGTTGATGGCAAGGCCCATCGACGTGGAACGCGCACGACGAATCGCCTGGCTAGGCTTGTCCGTCGCCGCCACCACATCGGGTGCGTGCAGGATTTCGGAAGCAGCGCGCAGATTGGGGTGCTTATCCAGCCCCGCCTTTATCTGCGCCTCATCCCCAACAAGCAGGAATCGCATGCCGTCATGCTGACGCCGCGCAAGCGCGACGCCGGCCAGCATGACGGCCAAGCCTTCATCGCCGCCCATCGCGTCGACAGCGATCCGCGGCGATAGGCCCACCGGTCCGTACTCCTGCGATTCTTTTGGGATCAGCCTTCGACCGAAACGATCTCGCGGCCGTTATAGTGGCCGCACGCCGTGCACAGATTGTGCGGGCGCTTCAGTTCGCCGCAGTTCGGGCATTCCTGATAGCTCTCGATGCTCAGGGCATCATGGCTGCGGCGCATGCCGCGCTTCGACGGCGAGGTTTTTCTCTTGGGGACAGCCATTCCGGCACCTGTTCCAGTTCTTCAAAAAACAAAATGTGCGGTTACGCCCTTGATGCCTTGATAGCAACCGACGGCCTGTAAAGGCCGCGGGCCAAGGCGGCCGGGCTCATCGCGAACGAAGCCGCGCGTATAGCGATTCGGCCAATAGTTGCAAGGCCCGTTGCAACCGCAAGCCGCGCATGACAGGTTTCGGATAGCAAAGAAACGGGGGACTTCATGATTTTACCCATCACGCTGACCATCGCGGGGGCGGCCGCACTCATCAATCTCTGGCTGGGGATTCGGGTGGGCCAAGTGCGCACCGCGGCCGGAGTCTCGATCGGGGACGGCGGCAATCCGCATCTGATCGCCCGCATGCGCGCGCATGCGAACTTCACCGAATATACCCCGTTCGTCCTGATTCTGATCGGTCTGATCGAATATGCGCAGGGCACCAGCCTGTGGCTATGGGCGGTGGGCGGCGTCTATCTGCTCGGCCGGGTGCTGCACCCCTTTGGCATGGACGGGCTGAAGCCGGCACGGATGGCCGGCACGATGATCACCATGCTCGCGCTGCTCGGCCTTGGCCTCTACGCGATCTCGATTCCCTATTTCACGCCGCAGGCGACGGTGACCGAAATCACCGCCATCGGCTGACCGCTCTATAGAATCGTATCGACTCAGCCGCGTGCGATCGCCGCATCGCCCACAAAGGGGTTGGTGCGGCGTTCGTGGGCAAAGTTGCTCATCGGGCCGTGCCCGGGGACAAAGGCGGTCTCGCCGCCCAGCGGCCAGAGCTTGCCCGTGATCGAATCGAGCAGATCTTGATGGTTGCCGCGCGGGAAATCGGTGCGGCCGATCGATCCCTGGAACAGCACGTCGCCGACCATCGCCACCTTTGATTCGGGATGGTGGAACACGACATGGCCCGGCGTGTGGCCGGGGCAGTGGATGACGTCGAGCGAGAGATTGCCGACCTGGACGGTATCGCCATCCTCGAGCCAGCGATCAGGCACGAAGCTGCGCCCCTCTACGCCATATTTCGCGCCGTCCTCGCCCAGCCGGTCGATCCAGAAGGAATCGTCGCGGTGCGGCCCCTCGATCGGCACGCCCAGTTCCTCGGCCAAAATGCCCGCCTGCCCGCAATGATCGATATGGCCATGGGTGACGAGAATCTTCTCGATCTCCACGCCAGCCTGCGCGGCCGCCGCCTTCAGCCGATCGAGATCGCCACCCGGATCGACAAACGCCGCCTTGTTGGTTTCGGTGCACCAGAAGAGCGTGCAGTTCTGCTGCAGCGGGGTGACGGGGATGATCGCGGCCTTCATCGGCGGGGTGGGCGTGTTCATGGACAGGGAGATGGCGGTTGCGGCGTCGCGATGCAAGCGCCGCCCGCACCCGCGGGATCAGGGCGCGAGCGGCCGCGCCCTGGCACGGGCGAGGACGAGCGTGAAGAAGTCGCGCGCATCGCTCCATTCATAAAGCGGCGACCAGCCGCCCGCGCGCAGCAGCATGCGCGAATCGCGCGCGCCGTATTTATGGCTGTTCTCGCTATGGATCGTCTCGCCCGCGTGCATCGCGAAATCCTGCCCGGCAATGCGGAAGGTGATGTCCCGCTGCGCCTCCAGATGCATTTCGACGCGCGAGTCAAAGTCGTTCCAGACGACTTTATGGCGAAAGGCATCGAGCGGGATCGTGCCCTGCAACTCGCGGTTGATGCGCGCGAGCAGATTGAGGTCGAACCGCGCGGTGACGCCCTGCGCATCGTCATAGGCGGGAAGCAGCACCGATTCGGGCTTTGCCCGGTCGAACCCGATCAGGAGCAGCGCGCCCTCCCCAAGCGAAGCGCGCATCGTGCGCAGCAGATCGACCGCCGCCTCGGGCGCAAGATTGCCGATGGTGGAGCCGGGAAAGAAGCCGAGGCGAGGGTGCGCGGCCGTCCAATCGGGCAAGATGATGGGGCGGGTGAAGTCGCCGGTGATCGGCTCGATCCGGATGTCCGGGAAATCAGCGGCAAGGGCATCGGCCGATTCACGCAGAAAGGCGGCAGAGATATCGATGGGGATATATCCGGCGGGCGCAATCGCGCGGAGCAGAAGCGGGGTCTTGGTGGACGCGCCCGATCCGAATTCGACGACCACTGCGCCGGGCGCCACATGGCGGGCGATTTCGGCGGATGTGGCAGCGAGCAGCGCGGTTTCGGTGCGGGTCGGATAATATTCGGGGAGCCGGGTAATCTCCTCGAACAATTCGGACCCCGCGCGGTCATAGAGCCAGCGCGCGGGGATGGCGCGCTGGCCGCTCATGGCGAATCCGCGCAGCACATCGGCGCGAAAGGCGGGGTCGACCGCGCTTTCCGACCGGGCAAGCGGCGTATCGGCAGCCATATCAGATGTCCCGCGCCAGCCGGACGCCCGAAAATTGCCAGCGCTGATGCGGATAGAAGAAGTTGCGGTAGCTCGCGCGCGCATGGCCGCGCGGGGTGGCGCAGCTGCCGCCCTTGAGCACGAACTGGCCGCACATGAACTTGCCATTATATTCGCCGACCGCGCCCGGCGCGGTGCGGAAACCGGGATGGGCGAGATAGGCGCTGCCGGTCCATTCCCAGACATCGCCGAACATCTGCCGCAGGCCGTCGCTGGCGGCGGCGGCGCGCGGACGAACGGGCTCCGCCCGGTCGAGCTGGTTGCCCTCCAGCGGATCCTGCGCGGCGGCGGCCGCCTCCCATTCCGCCTCGCTCGGCAGGCGCGCGCCCGCCCAGCGCGCAAAGGCATCGGCCTCATAATAGCTGATATGCGACACCGGCGCGCCGGGGCGCAGCGGGTGGAGCCCGTCGAGCGCGAACTGCATCCAATCATGCCCGTCGCGCTGCCAATAGAGCGGCGCGAATATGGCTTCGCGTTCGACCCAGGCCCAGCCATCGGCCAGCCACATTTCTGGCCGACGATAGCCGCCATCGTCGATAAAGGTGCACCATTCGCCGTTCGAAATCGGGCGATCGGCGATCAGATGTGGCTGAAGCTGGACGGGATGGCGCGGGCGTTCGCAATCAAAGGCGAAGCCTTCCACCCCGGCATCCCCAATCTCCACGAGCCCCGCCCGCCCGGCAAGCCAGCGCAGCGGCCCCGGTTCGGGCGCGGGATCGCTGCGCGCGGTATCCCAGACCGCAGGAAGCAGCGGATTGCGCGAGAAGAGGTGGAGAATATCGGTGAGCAGCAATTCCTGATGCTGTTGTTCGTGATGGCAGCCCAGTTCAACCAGCGCGCACGCGGGCGGCGGCAGATCGGGCAAGGCGCGCAACAGCGCCGCATCGACATGCGCGCGGTAGGACAGCACCTCGCCCAGCGAAGGCCGGGTCAGCAGCCCGCGTTCGGGGCGGGCGTGGCGGGGCCCCTCGGCATCATAATAGCTGTTGAACAGAAAGGGCCAGCGCGCGTCGAAAAGGCGGTAGCCGGGGACATGATCGCGCAGCACGAAGGTTTCGAAAAACCAGCTGCTGTGCGCGAGGTGCCATTTTGCCGGCGACGCATCGGGCATCGACTGCGCGGTGGCGTCGGCATCGGACAGGGGCGCCGCGAGCGCGACGCTCAATGCACGAACATTGTGGAACAGCGCAGTCAGCGCAACGGGCGCGGCCTCTGGCTTTAGCCGTGATGCCATCCGGTTCCTCCAGCGTCCTGCCCCGCAAGGGCGTGGGCCTCAGCCCCCCGCCCTCACAGTACGCGCCGGAACCGGATCGGTTTCAGCGCGAGGCGCCGGGCACCCACAAAATATCGTCGGCACCGCCGCCGTTGAGCATGCGGCACATGACGAAAAGATGATCGGACAGCCGGTTGAGATAGGCGAGCGCCTGCGGGTTGAGCGGGACATCCTGCCCGGCGGCGACGGCGGTGCGCTCGGCCCGGCGGGTGACCGCGCGCGCCAGATGGAGCGCAGCGGCAGCCGGGCTGCCACCCGGGAGGATGAAGCTGTGGAGCGGCTGCAGATCGGCGTTCATCGCATCGATCTCGCGTTCCAGCCGGTCGACCTGCTCGGGCACGATGCGCAGCGTCATTTCGCTGGGCGCAAAGGTTTCGCCGGGGGTGGCGAGATCGGCGCCGAGATCGAAGAGATCATTCTGGATACGCGCGAGCATGACGGCATAGGGATCGCCGGCGGGCAGCGCGGCGACGGCGATGCCGATCGCGCTGTTCGCCTCATCGACCGTGCCGATCGCTTCCATGCGGGCATCGTTCTTGGCGATGCGGCTGCCATCGACAAGGCCGGTGGTGCCGTCGTCCCCGGTGCGGGTGTAGATCTTGTTCAACTTTACCATGGGATCAGCCCCGAGAAACGAGAAGCAACAATACAACAACGATAACGGCCAGCGCCTGGAACAGGATCCGCATCATCATCATGCGGTTCTGTTTTTCGCTGGACGGGCTTGGCCCGTCTCCCTTGAGATCCTCCTCGCTCGTCTTGAGGAAGGCGATGATGCCGCGCACCAGCGCGACGACGGTCGCGATGACCGCGACGATGAGAAGGACGACGAGAAGCGTGCTCATAAGGCTATTTGTCTAAGCCCTTCGTTTCACAATGCCAATGGGCGATAGCCGCCCGGAAAAATGCCCGCGCGCAGATCGGCCACCAGGTGCCGCGGATCGACGCCCGCCGCGCGCAGATCGGCGATCGCGGGCGCGCCGTTGCGCTTGGCAAGCCGCGCTCCGTCTGCGGTGCCGAGCAGATCGTGATGGACATAGACGGGGCTGGGCAGCCCGAGCAGCGCCTGGAGCAGGCGGTGGACATGCGTCGCCTCCAAAAGGTCGCGCCCGCGCACGACATGGCTGATCGCCTGTTCGGCATCGTCGACCGTGACCGAGAGGTGATAGCTGGTGGGCGAATCCTTGCGCGCGAGCACGACATCGCCGTGGATATCGGCGCGCGCGGGGTGGCGCGCGCCGGCGCCGTCGACCCAATCGACCGGGCCTGCCGCCGCCATCGCCCGGGCAGTATCGAGCCGCCAGCAATGCGCCTCTCCCTCCGCGCGCCGCGCGGCCATATCGGGCGCGAGATGGCGGCAGGTGCCGGGATAGAGCGGCCCATCGGGCCCATGCGGGGCCGAGGCGCTGGCCGCAATCTCACGCGCAATGTCGGACCGGGTGCAGAAACAGGGATAGACCAGCCCGCGCCGCTTCAGATCCTCAAGCGCCATCCGGTAAAGCGCGGTGCGCTGCGACTGGAAGACGATTTCGCCTTCCCATTGCAGGCCCAGCCAGAGCAGATCCTCGATAATCCCGTCGACATGGTCAGGGCGCGAGCGGGTGGGGTCGATATCCTCGATCCGCAGCAGGAAGTGGCCGTGCGCGCGCGCCGCAAAATCATGCGCGAGGAGCGCCGACCAGGCATGGCCGAGATGCAGGCGCCCGGTGGGGCTGGGGGCAAAGCGTGTCGCAACTTCGGTCATCCCCAAGCCCTAGCGCAGAACGGGGGTTGACCGTGAGTCGCGTGATATGGTGTCATGCCCATGTCATCATTTTCCGCAAGGAAGATGGGGCCAAGGGAGAATACAGGCGACCATGTATCACCCCGATCTGATCCGTCACCCGGACAATTGCCCCGCGCTGGTGCTCAACGCGGATTACAAGCCGCTCAGCTATTACCCACTCAGTCTCTGGCCATGGCAAACCGCTGTAAAGGCTGTCTTTCTAGATCGCGTATCGATCATCAACCATTATGAAAGAGAGATCCGAAGTCCCACCTGCGCGATGAAACTGCCCTCCGTCATCGCGCTCAAACAATATGTGAGGCCCTCGGAATATCCCGCCTTTACCCGGTTCAACCTCTTCCTCCGCGATCGTTTCCAGTGCCAATATTGCGGCATCTCGCGCGATCTGACCTTCGACCATGTCATTCCCCGCACCCAGGGCGGACGCACCACCTGGGAAAATGTCGCCGCCGCCTGCGCGCCCTGCAATCTGAAAAAAGGCGGCCGAACGCCGATGGAAGCAGGGATGCACCTGCATGTGACGCCAATCCGCCCAACCAACTGGCAGCTGCACGAAAATGGCCGCGCCTTCCCACCCAATTATCTGCACGATAGCTGGCGTGACTGGCTCTATTGGGACATCGAGCTGCTCGCCTGACGGATCAACGCCCGCAGCTGACGCTTCCCGAGCCAACCGCAGATACCGTGCAGGCGGGCCTGCCCGTGATCACCGTTTCGCCCGATCCCGACGATTGCACCTTGGCGCTGGTCCGCGCGGCGAGCGCGACCCGGTCGCTGCTCTGCGTGGTCAGTGTCAGATCATTGGCGAGCAGCTGCGCCCCCTCAACCCGCGCCGAACCACGCACGACCCCGCCGAACATCCGCGCGGTGCCCGCAAGCCGTGCCGAGGATGATCCGGTGGCGACAAGCTCGAACCGGTCGACCGCGATACCATCCGCCGCGAAGGTGGCCGAGCCATCGAGCGTGCCGACGAACCTTTCGCCGCGAAGACGGTTGACGCTGAGCGCGCCGCTGCCGATCAGCGTGACGCCGCGCAGCGCCTGGGTGGAAAGGCGCAGCATGACCGGCCCGGCGGCGCTGGTCCTCCCCGGAAAACCGCCCCAATCGCGGGAATCGGTGCGGATGACGAGCGTGCGCCCCTGGACATCGAGGCGGACGCGATCGAGCGCCTCGCGGTCTCCGCTGGCGCGCGCGGTGGACGAGCGGCCGGTTTCGAGCGTGACCTGATAGGGTGCCTCGAGCCGGATCCGATCGAAATCGGTGACGGTGAAGCCGCGCTCCGCCGCCAATGCCGGCGCCGACCCGAAGGCCAGAAACGCGACAATGGCGACATGAGAACGCCGCAGTGTCTGGCCGTCAGTTGGCGGCTGGCGCAGCCGCAGCCGGGGTGCAGCGCACATCGCCCGAACCCATTTTGTTGACGCTGCACTGCGTGGTGCCCACGATCTCGACATCCCCCGACCCCATGATCGAAACATTGGCCTTTTCGGAGGCCGCAAGCTTGAGGTCGCCCGAGCCGGCGATCGAGATATCGACGGTTTTCGATGCGACGCCCATTGCCTCGACATTGCCCGAGCCGGCGATCGAATATTCCTGATGCCCGACGCTGCCCTTGGCAAGCTTCACATCGCCCGAGCCCGCGATCGATACATCGAGATCATCGGCCTTGATCGCGTCGATCGCGAGATTGCCCGAGCCCGCCATCTTCGCTTCGAATTTGGCGGCGGCGACGCTGTCGATCTGCATGTCGCCCGAGCCGGCCAGGCTTGCGGCCTTGATCGCGGGGAGGGTGACGGTGAAGGTGACCGCGCCGTTATTGCCGCCGATCTGGACGCCGCCCGTCCGCTTGCGGCCGATGCGCAGATCGCTGCCCTTCACCTCGACCTCGAGCCGGTCGAGCAGCGCGGTATCGCCCTCGGCCTTGACAGAGAAGGGGCCGCCGACCTTCACGATGACCGTGTCGGGGCCGTAGGCCGAGATTTCGTCGAAATTGGCGACGTTGTAGCTGCGCGCGCCGTTCTGGCCGCTGAGCTTCACATCGCCGGCATCGCTGTCCACCGAGCAGCCGACGATCGCCATAAAGGCCGGGACGAGAAAGATTGCGCGCATTGCCGAACTCCCACTGTGTTACGCAAGCAATACAGAATGCAACGGGGCGCGTCCAGCGATATCAGGCAGATATGAAAAAGGGCGGCCCAAGGCCGCCCTTTTCGGATCCCATAAAGGACCGCTCAATCCTTGGCGTGGAGCGGCGCGGCCTTGTTCAGGATTTCGAGAATCTTCGCCTGCGCGCCGGGTTCGTCGGTCTCTTCCATCGCCGCGAGCTCGCGGGCGAGACGGCTGGTGGCCGCTTCGAAGATCTGACGCTCGGAATAGCTCTGTTCGGGCTGATCGTCGGCACGGAACAGATCGCGGACCACTTCGGCGATCGACACGAGGTCGCCCGAATTGATCTTGGCTTCATATTCCTGCGCGCGGCGCGACCACATGGTGCGCTTGACCTTGGGCTTGCCCTTGAGCGTTTCCATCGCTTCCTTGAGCGTCTTGTCCGACGACAGCTTGCGCATGCCGACGCTTTCGGCCTTGTTGGTCGGAACGCGGAGGGTCATCCGCTCTTTTTCGAAACGCAGAACGTACAGTTCGAGCTGCATGCCCGCGATGTCGGTGCTCTGAAGCTCAATGACGCGCCCAACGCCGTGCTTGGGGTAAACGACATAATCGCCGACGTCGAAGGACAAAGCCTTGGAAGCCATGTGTTGTGGCCCTTTCCATGGGGAAGACCGCCAGAATATGGGTATCCTTCCTGACCATGCAAGTCGGGACGGGGAAACCATATGGCGGTCAGCAGGTGTGAATCTCCTCTAGCGTCGTGGTAAACACGCGCTTGCGATGACGGAGTTTAACAGAGTCACAACAAAAATGCCAGCCCGCGTTCATTTTTGCGGGCGGCAGCACAGCAATTGATCGCGATGGACGGCGGCGGAGCCGCCGTGCCTCAATCGCCCTGGCCGGGTTCGGGCGAGAAGAATTTCTCGTATTTCCCGTCCTGTCCCTTGAATTCATCGGCATCGGCGGGCGCTTCGCGCTTGCGCGTGATGTTGGGCCACTGCGCCGAGAAGGTGTTGTTGAGCTCCAACCATTTTTCGAGACCATTTTCGGTATCGGGCAAAATGGCCTCGGCCGGGCATTCGGGTTCGCAGACGCCGCAGTCGATGCATTCGCTGGGGTTGATCACCAGCATGTTGTCGCCTTCGTAGAAGCAGTCCACGGGGCACACTTCCACGCAGTCCATATACTTGCAGCGGATGCACGCGTCGGTGACGACATAGGTCATTGGGATCAATCCTCCTGTAGCGGCCCTGCTATTGCCCCGATTCCGATCCGTCAATCTGCTCTTTTGACGCCGAAGCCGGTGGAATCTCCCGATAGAGCGCCGCCGCCTCGGCGGCGGGCCCGCGGCGCAGGGGCAGTTGCTCGATCCGTAGCACGCGGACATGGCCGTGGACCATCAGGCTGAGGACGCTACCGGGCCGGACCAGCGCATGCGCGCGGTCGACGCGCCGCCCGTCGAGCCGGATATGCCCCGCCGCGCACAAGGCCTGCGCCACCGCCCGCGTCTTGGCCAGCCGCGCAAACCAGAGAAACCGGTCGAGCCGCTGCGCGGCGACCCCCGGCGGATCATCGGCCATGCGCGCGCACCAGATCGGCAAGCCCGGCAAAGGCCCCGTTCACGGCGCGTTCCTCCGTCCGTCTGGCGCGCGGGCGCCCGCGCCACGCCCAGCCATCGGCGCGCGATTCGAAGCCGAGCAGGCGCATCAGCCGCGCCAGCGCATCGGTGCCGAGGCCAACCGAGGTGGCGAGCGCGGAATCGGGCTGGAAGGGACGACGGCCGCTACGCGCCTCATGCGCGGCGCGGGCGATGCGTTCGACCAGATCGACACGCAGCGCCTGCTTGCCGAAGCTGCGGAAATCGGGGAGCCGCGAGGGCGCATCGAGGAGCACCGCGCCGGGACGCGGCTGCGCGGGCAGGACGATATCGTCGCGCGCGGCGATGAGCGCCATGCGCCAGCGCATCGCCTCGGGCTTGAGCAGCGCGGGATGATAAAGGTCGAGCGTGCCGATCTCGATGCCGAGACGGCGCGCCTGATAGCGCCCGTCCTTGTCGAGGCCTTCGAGCGCGCGGTCGACCGCACCGCGCGGGGCCACCCCGCCCGCCTCGCCCAGCGGAACGAGCAGCGCGCGCAGGAAGGGCGAGGTTTCGGGGTCGGCGGCAGCGTGCGCCAAGCGCACCAGCGGACGGAGCTGGCGCGCCAGCTGGGCCGCCAGCCATTGTTCGATCCGGCCACGCACGCGCTTGCGGGTGAGTTCGTCGAGCGAATCGAGCGCGCGGTCGAGCCGGATCTGTGGCTGGATGAGGCTGCGCCCACCCTGGAGCGCGGCAATGGGCGCGCCCTGCCAGCAGATCTGCGCGCGCGCGCCGGTTGGGGTGTCGAGGACGAAATCCTTGTCCTCCCCCGCCACCAGCCGCGCCGCGCGGCGGCCCAGCTCCACAGCCAGCCGGCGTTCGGCGACGGCCAGCAGCCGCTTGCGATCGGCATGGCGCGCATCGGCGGCGGGGTGGAAGCGAAAGCCTTCGAGCCGGCCGATCGGCTCGTCATCGATCAGCACCGCGCCGTCATCGGCGATGGTGAAGGGAAAGGCATCGGGGTCCGAGCCGATCTCGCGCATCAAAAGCGTGGTGCGGCGATCGACGAAACGCTGGGTGAGCCCGGTGTGAAGCGCATCGGAGAGACGTTCCTCGATCTCGCGCGTGCGTTCGGCCCAGTGATGCGGATCGGTGAGCCAATCGGCGCGGTGCGCGATATAGGCCCAGGTGCGGATCGAGGCGATCCGCGCCGACAGCGTCTCGACATCGCCCTGCATCGTATCGAGCCGCGCGATTTCATCGGCGAACCATTGGGTCGGCACATGGCCATTGCCTTCGGACAAATGGCGGAAGATCCGGCCGACGAGCCGGGCATGGTGCTCCGCCCCGGTCTTGCGGAAATCGGGCAGGCCACACGCCGCCCAGAGCCGACGGACCATCGGCCCGCGCGCGGCGCGATCCTGCACCCATGGTTCGGCCGCCAGCCGGCGCAGCACGGCAAGGTCGACCGCCTCGGGCGCGGCGCGCAGCTGGGGCAGGTCGGGGCGCTGTTCGAGCGAGGCGACGAGCGTGTCGAGCCGATCCATCGCCGGTTCGCCATTGCGCCAGAACAGATGCTCGAGCGACGGGAAATCGTGATTCTCGATGCGCTCAATCTCTTCGGGCGAAAAGCTGATTCCGCCCGCCTCGGGCCCCAAGGTGCCAAAGGTGCCGTCGCGGTGGTGGCGCCCCGCGCGGCCCGCGATCTGCGCCATTTCAGCGAGCGTCAGCCGCCGGCGACGGCGGCCGTCGAACTTGGCGAGCCCGGCAAAGGCGACATGGGCGACATCCATGTTGAGCCCCATGCCGATCGCATCGGTGGCGACGAGATAATCGACCTCGCCCGACTGGAACATTTCAACCTGCGCGTTGCGCGTGCGCGGGCTGAGTGCGCCCATCACCACCGCCGCACCGCCGCGCAGACGGCGCAGCATTTCGGCGACGGCATAGACCTCTTCCGCCGAGAAGGCGACGATCGCGGAGCGCTTGGGCAACCGCGAAAGCTTCTTCGCGCCCGCATAGCTGAGCGTCGAGAAACGCGGGCGGCCGACAATCTCGGCATCGGGGACGAGCGCGCGGATCATCGGCTTCAGGCTTTCGGAACCGAGGATCATCGTTTCCTCGCGGCCGCGGGCGCGCAGCAGCCGATCGGTGAAGACATGGCCGCGTTCGGGGGTGGCGCCGAGCTGCGCCTCGTCGATCCCGACAAAGGCGAAATCGCGGTCGATCGGCATGCTTTCGGCGGTGCACAGGAACCAACGCGCGCCGGGGGGCACGATCTTTTCCTCGCCGGTGATCAGCGCCACCGCGCCCGCGCCCTTCAGCGCGACGACGCGGTCATAGACCTCGCGCGCGAGCAGGCGGAGCGGAAAGCCGATCATGCCGCTGGAATGGGCACACATCCGCTCGACGGCGAGATGGGTCTTACCGGTATTGGTCGGCCCCAAAATGGCGGAAACCGGCAAACGCGCGAAACGGGTCATGCCCCCTAAATCGGCAATCGCACCGACAAGCGCAAGAACCCCGTTGCCGCGCAGCCCCCCAATCCCTCGATCCGCACGGTTCACCGCAGAAGGCGGCCCCCGCAATCGGGCTTAATTTGACTTTAACCCTGCGCCTTCACACACAGCCAAACGGGTCGAACGCCTTTCGGGGTGCTTCGAGGGGCAAAGTGGAATTCGGGGGGCGTAAGCCTTGTATCAGCGGAGCGACTACGCATTGGGCGCGAATGGCGGCGGCACGGCTGCGCTTTCGCTCGACCAGGCGATCGGCCGTGGCCAGGGCGGCACGTTCGGGCGCAAGAGCCCCGCCGCCTCGCGCTGGAGCCGCCTTCAGGCCGCGCTCGGCGACATCGACCTTGTTCCCGACCTTGGCGCGCGCATCGGTTCACGCGAATGGTTTCGCGGGGTGGCCACCTGCGTCGTCCTTATCTCCTCCGCCTGGGCGCTGTCGCCCGGACTGCGCCCGCTGATCGCGGTCGAACCCAACACTATCACCGAAGACGAGCGCAGCGAAGCGCGCGCGCAGGTGATCCAGCCGATGGCGCTGGGCAGCGACATGGGCAAGCGGATGAACGCGACCGATCTGGTCGCGCCGCTGACCTCGACCCCCGAACGCCCGTCGATCGATCTGGTCGCAACCGTCAGCCGCGGCGACGGCTTTTCGCGCGTGCTGACCCGCGCGGGCGTGGGCGATGCCGAGGCCGCACAGGTAGCCAGGATGGTGGCGCAGGCGGTGCCGATGAAGGAGATCATCCCCGGCACGCGGATGGACATCACGCTCGGCCGCCGCCCCAACCGCAATGTTTCCCGCCCGCTCGACA
Organism: Sphingomonas sp. C3-2; assembly: GCF_033025475.1. Lineage (NCBI taxonomy): Bacteria > Pseudomonadati > Pseudomonadota > Alphaproteobacteria > Sphingomonadales > Sphingomonadaceae > Sphingomonas > Sphingomonas sp. C3-2. Next base: position 1,897,939 of record NZ_CP130322.1, on the reverse strand, counting down.
TGCTCGCGTTCCGCGCGACCTTCGACATGCGGCTGCAGGTGGAACGCGTGAACGGTGCGCTGAGCCTGCGCAAGATTCCGATCGCGGTCGACCATACACCTTTACGCATCCAGGGGCGGCGCGGGTCCAATCTGGTGGCCTCGGCGCGCGCGGCGGGCGTTCCGGGCAGCGCGATCCAGGCCTATATCCGCGCGATCGCGACCCAGGTGCCGATGAGCCAGCTGAGGGCCGACGACCGGTTCGACATCATCATCGAACATGCGCGCGCCGAAACCGGCGAGACCAAGGTCGGTAAGCTGCTTTACGCGGGGCTTGATCAGGGCAAGCGCAAGATCCGCATGATCGAGTGGACGAGCGGCGGGCGCACCGAATGGTTCGAGGCAGCGGGCGTCGGCCAGCAGCGCGGCACGATGGTGCAGCCGGTAACCGGGCGGCTGACCTCGGGATTCGGGATGCGACGGCACCCGCTGCTCGGCTATTCACGGCTGCACAAGGGGCTCGATTTCGGTGCCCCGCACGGCGCCCCGATCCGCGCGGCGACCGACGGCGTCGTCACCTTTGCCGGGCGCAATCGCGGCTATGGCAATTACGTCAAGCTTCAGCATGGCGGCGGGCTCGCCACCAGCTATGCGCATATGAGCCGAATCGCGGTGCGCGGCGGCGCGCGCGTTTCGCAGGGGCAGGTGATCGGCTATGTCGGATCGACCGGACTGTCGACCGGGCCGCACCTCCATTACGAACTCTATCGCAACGGGCAGGCGATCAATCCGAAATCGGTGTCCTTCGTCCAGAAGGCGCAGCTTTCGGGCGGCGAACTCGCGCGCTTCCGCGCCAAGCTGAACCAGCTGACCGGCGTACGCGTCGGCGGACCGGCGGCAGCCCCGGCAGCCCCTGCGGGCGGCACACAAGCGGCAGTGCGCTGAGCCCAGCGCCCACGCGCAGCTTTGTTTCGCACAGAGGCGCTTTTCGTCACCCGCCTTTTCGCCTAACGCGCGGTATATGATCTATCCTTTCACGGTTTCGCGGCAGCTGTGGCTGCTTGGGTGCGGCAACATGGTGGGCGCGATGCTGTCGCGCTGGATCGAGACGGGGCTCGACCCCGCCAGTGTTACCGTGATCGATCCCTCGCCCCGCGCGGTGCCCGCCGGGGTGCGGCATTTCACCGCGCTGCCCAGCGGCGAGGCACCCCCCGCGCTCCTCCTCCTCGGCGTGAAGCCGCAGATGTTCGAAAGCGCCGCCGCCGGGCTGGCCGCCACCACCGATGGGGACACGGCGATCGCCTCGGTCATGGCGGGCGTAGACCTGCAGACGCTGGGCGCGGCCTTTCCTGACGCGGCGGGCGTCATCCGCATCATGCCCAATTTGCCGGTGGCGCTGGGCAAGGGCGTGGCGCTGCTCCACGCGGCTGACGGCACCGCCCCCACCGCGCGCATGGCGGTGCAGGCGCTGGCCGAGCCGCTGGGGCTGGCGATGTGGGTGGAAAGCGAGGCGCTGATCGACGCAGGGACCGCGGTTTCGGGATCGGGCCCGGCCTTTGTCTACCGCTTTATCGACGCCATGGCGTCAGGCGCGCGCGCACTGGGCTTTTCCGAGGACCAGGCGCAGCAGCTGGCGCTGGCGACCGTCGAAGGCGCAGCGGCGCTGGCCGCCGCATCGACCGAAACCCCGGCCGAACTGGCCGACCGGGTGGCAAGCCCCGGCGGGACGACCCGCGCCGGGCTGAATGTGCTGGATGCCGACCGGGCGATCTATGCGCTTGTGGAGGCGACACTCAAGGCCGCAGCCGAACGCGCGGTCGAACTGGCGGAGGAAGCGCGCCGCGCCAAGGCGACGGCGCAGGGCTGAGCCCCGCACGAATAACGGGGGGCGGGCCGCTGGTGTAGCGCCCGCCCCGGTTACTGATCAAGCCTTGAGCGACCCCGGTGCAAGCCCGCCCTCGGCATAGGGCAGGTTGATCCGGTAGAGATGCTTTTCGCTGAGCACCGCCATGACGGGGGCCGCGAAGAAGCGCAGCGCCGAAAACAGCACCATCGCCAGCGACACAAGGCCGAGATGCGCACCGATCCCGTCCCAGCGGACGAGGATGAACCAGGCCGGGACGAGGTGGAACATCCCCACCATCGTTTCGGGCAGGCACTTGTAGAGCGCGGTGAGCCCGGCATTTTCCGCCTTGAACTTGGGCGTCCGACGCCAGGCGAGCGGTTTGCGCGACAGGCCGGCAAAGCTGGCGACCGCCGCGACATAGGTGAGCGAGAGCCGCGCGAGTTCGCCGCCCAGCATGTCACGCAGCCGGCGCGTGCCGGTGAGGCGGTAGCGATGCCAGATGCGCACCAGCCCGCTTGCCATCCCGAGCAGCAGCACCGCCCAGCCGATATCGGGGAGGACCAGCGCGGGCAGCGCGTCGCTTGCCGTCATGACGGCAAGGAAGATGCTGGTGAACACCGCCATGATCTGGGTGACCGCCCCCGCAAGCGGGGCGAGGCTGCGCTGGAATTCGAGCAGCTTGCACCACGGCTTCAGGTTCGACGGCGCGGCAAAGGGCCTGGGCAGATAGAGACGCCAGTAACGGCACAGCTGCTGCACCGGCCCCGCCGTCCAGCGAAAACGCTGCTTCTTGTAATCCTCGAAGGTTTCGGGGATCAGCCCGCGCCCGAAGGTCTGGCGCAGATAGAGCCCGTGATAGCCGAGCGCGCGGATGCGCACCGAGACTTCGGAATCCTCGGTCAGGCACCATTCGGCCCAGCCGCCCGCGCGCTTCAGCGCCTCGGTGCGGATGAGGCACATCGTGCCGATGGTGAAGCCCGCGCCATATTGGCTGACGCCCGGCATATCGACCTTGTTGCTGGGCATATATTCCCAGTAGCAGGCATTGAGATACGGGCTGCCGGCATAGCCGCGATAATCGTGCGGCGTCTGGACATAGGCGAATTTGGGATCGTCGAAATAACCGACGAGCCGCGCGAGGAAATCGGGTTCGGCGAAATAATCGGCGTCGATGACGGCGATCACCTCGGCATCGGGCGCCATGCGCGGCAGGCACCAATTGAGCGCGCCCGCCTTGGCGCCAGCAAGCGGCGCGACATGGAAGAAGCGGAAGCGTTCGAAGCCAAGTTCGCGGTTGAGGCGCGCGCAGTGTGCCTCGAGCGGGCGCCACAGCGCCTCGTCGGGCGTGTTGTTGTCGCACACCATGACTTCGTAATTCGGATAATCGAGGCGCGCGAGATGATCGATCGTCGCGATCACCACTTCGGGCGGCTCGGCATAGCAGGCGAGCTGGACCGAAACCTTGGGCAGGCGCCCTGCGCTGCGCATCGGAAGCGGCGCGGTCGGCCGTTGCCATTCGCGGTGGGTGAGGAGCGACTGGCGCGCGAAACGCCCCGCCATCGAAAAGCCGAGGCCGATCATCCCGGCCAGGCTGCCGAAGAGCATCAGCACCTTGAACCAGTGCGGGAAGCCGAGTTCGCCGACGAGCGCAAAGCTCCACAGCGTCGCGATCAGGAAGGTGAAAGGGGCAAGCGCGGTTTCGCAGGCCCCGGTGAGCGTGAGCCGCGGCACGAAATGGCGCAGCGCGAAGACCGATGCGCCAAAGGCGATCATCACCAGATCGAGGCTGCCGCCCATGGGCACGGCGAGCGCCGCGATCATGCCCGAAGAGGCAAAACCAAGGCCGAACAGCGCCCATTCGGCGCGATCGTCGAACCGCAGTTGATAGGGACGCTTGACGTTCCAGGCCGCAAGCGCCGGAACAACCAGATTCATCAGGGCGAGAAACAGCAGGCCCGCGTCGAGAGACTCCCGTGCAAGGAGCATGTATAACCCTCAATCATTCCGCCCGGCAGCGCGCGGTCGTTTCGAGTCCAACCTCGAAGTCGTCTGCCGACTCAGGTATAATAAGCAAAGCGCGACCGCGCGCTTTTATGGCGGCTGTGAATTAGGCTTTGATAACTGAAGCCTCAACCACCCCAGCCTCCGCTCGTCCCGTTTTCACGCCGCGTGGACCGAAGCGCCAGCCTCTGTTTATGTAGTTAAAACAGAAACTATTTTACCCGAAGCGGCAGCCCCGCGACCATCAGCGTGACGCTGTCGCACGCCCCCGCCACGGCCTGGTTGACCGTCCCCGCAAGGTCGCGAAAGGCCCGGGCCAGCGCGTTTTCGGGCACGATTCCCATGCCCACCTCGTTGGTAACGAAGACGACCGGACCGGCCGCACCAGCGATCGATTCGACCAGCGCGCGGGTGGCGGCGACGCCGTCGCGCTCGGCAAGCAGCAGGTTCGACGCCCAAAGGGTGAGGCAATCGACCAGCACCACCGAGTCGGGCGCGGCACAGCGCAGGATCGTCTGGGGCAGATCGAAGGGGTCCTCGACCGTCGACCAGCGTTCGCCGCGATCATCGCGGTGGCGCGCGATGCGATCGGCCATCTCGGCGTCGAAGGCCTGCGCGGTGGCGACAAAGACCAGCCGCCCCGGCAGCGCTTCGGCGCAGGCCTGTGCATAACGGCTCTTTCCCGAACGGGCCCCGCCCGTTACCAGCGCGGTACGAAAACCGGTCTCTGTCATCATTCCGCGCGTCTAACAGACATTTCACTAAGCCGCCGGGATTTTTGCGCGGACGACCATCGGCTTGGCGATTGCGGGATGGGTGCGTTGCACGACTGGTTGCATCATGGGGGAAATATCGCCGCGGCGCAGGCGCATTTCGGCCAGGGCGCAGCCGACTGGATCGACCTGTCGACCGGGATCAACCCCGATCCCTGGCCGGGGGCGGCCGATATCAGGGTCGACTGGCGCGCACTTCCCGCGCCCACCGCACTCGCCGAACTGGAGCACGCCGCCGCCGCGCATTTCGGCGCGCCGCCCGACTATGTCTGCGCGGTGCCGGGCAGCGAGATGGCGCTGCGCCTGCTGCCGCTTCTGGGGCTGCCGGACGACGCGCTGATCGCGAGCCCCGCTTACCGCACCTATGCCGACGCCTTTGATGGCGCGCGCAGCGCCAGCCGCGACGCGGTGCTGGCGCATGCCGGCCATGCGGGCACGCTGGTGATCGCCAACCCCAACAACCCCGATGGCGAGACAAGCCCGGCCGAGACGCTCCACCACCTTGCCGAGACGCAGAGCGCGCGGGGCGGGTGGCTGATCGTCGACGAGGCGTTTGGCGACTGCATGCCCGAACTGTCCGCCGCGCCGCTGGTGGGCGCGGGATTGCCGCTGATCGTGACACGGTCCTTCGGCAAATTCTTTGGGCTGGCGGGACTGCGGCTCGGCTTCGCCATCGCGCCGCCCAAGCTGATTGCGCGGCTGCGCGCGTTCGTCGGAAGCTGGCCGGTGAGCGCAGGCGCCGTCGCGATCGGGGCGGCGGCCTATGCCGATGCGGCGTGGATTGCCGCCACGCGCGAAAGCCTCAAAACCCAGGCAGACCGGCTCGATAGCGTGCTGCGACGTCATGGCCTCAGCCCGCACGGGAACTGCCCGCTCTTCCGGCTGGTGGAGACGGCAGATGCGTCGGCGCTGTTCGAGCGGCTGGCGCGCGCGGCGATCCTGACGCGCCCGTTCGACTATGCACCCCATTGGCTGCGCATCGGCCTGCCGGGGGGCATGGAAGCGCTTGACCGGCTCGACAGGGCGCTTGGCGATGGCTGAGCCGATGGCGGTGCTCGCACTCATACTCGACGCGGCGATCGGCTGGCCTGACGCGCTCTACCGGCGCGTGGGGCATCCGGTGGGGGGCTTTGCGCGGCTGATCGCGCGCTGCGACCGGCGCTGGAACCGGCCCGACAAAAGCGATGCGACGCGCCGCATGCTGGGGGTGATGACGGTCTTGCTGCTGCTGGGCATGGCGGGGGGCGGAGCCTGGGGCCTTGCGCTTATTGCCGAGCAATGCTTCGGGCGCTGGCACTGGGTGGCGACCGCGATCCTCGCCTTTCCCGCGCTCGCGCAGCGCAGCCTTTATGATCATGTCCGCCCGGTGGGGCAGGCGCTGGCCGCCGGCGACCTGCCCGCCGCGCGCCGCGCGGTGGCGATGATCGTCGGGCGCGACACGCGCGATCTGGACGAAGCCGGGGTGAGCCGCGCGGCGATCGAAAGCCTGTCCGAAAGCTTTTGCGACGGGGTGGTTGCGCCGCTCTTCTGGCTGATGCTGCTCGGGCTGCCCGGCATCTGGGCGTATAAGGCCCTGAACACCGCCGACAGCCTGATCGGGCACAAGGAAGCGCCTTATACGCATTTTGGCTGGGCCGCCGCGCGCGCCGACGATATCGCCAATTTCATCCCCGCGCGGCTCGCCGGGCTGCTGATCGCCATCGCGGGCGGGCGCGGGCTGGCCACGATGCGCCGCGACGGGCGCAAGCACGCCTCCCCCAATGCCGGATGGCCTGAAGCGGCGATGGCGGGGGCGCTGGGCGTGCGGCTGGCCGGGCCCGTCGCCTATGACGGGGTGGTGCTGGACAAAGCCTGGATCGGCGGCGAGGGACGCGATGCGGAAACACGCGACCTCGCGCGCGCGCTGATCATCTACAAAAACGCCTGTTTCCTGTTGTGGATCGGCGCAGGGAGCATTGCATGGGCGCTTTGATGCTGCAGGGAACGGGGTCCGATGTCGGCAAATCGGTGCTGGTGGCGGGGATCTGCCGCGCGCTCGCCAATCGCGGGCTCACCGTGCGCCCGTTCAAGCCGCAGAACATGTCGAACAATGCCGCCGTCACCGCCGATGGCGGCGAGATCGGCCGCGCGCAGGCGCTGCAAGCGATTGCCTGCCGGGTGCCGCCACACACCGATATGAACCCCGTGCTGCTGAAACCGCAGGCCGACCGGACATCGCAACTGGTGGTGCACGGCCGGGTGCGCGGCAGCATCCATGGCGGCAATTTCCGCGAGGCGCGCAAGCCGCTTCTGGGCCATGTGCTCGAAAGCTATTGGCGGCTGCGCGAACAGGCGGACATCGTGGTGATCGAGGGGGCGGGATCGCCCGCCGAGATCAACCTGCGCGCGGGCGACATCGCCAATATGGGCTTTGCGCGCGCCGCCGGGGTGCCGGTGATCCTGGTCGGCGATATCGACCGGGGCGGGGTGATCGCCGCCGTGGTCGGCACGCGCACCGTGATCGCGCCCGAGGATGCGGCGATGATCCACGGGTTCCTCATCAACAAGTTTCGCGGCGATATCAGCCTGTTCGAGGATGGCTATCGGCAGATCGAGGCGCTTTCGGGCTGGCGCGGCTATGGCGTGGTGCCGTGGCTGACCCCGGTCAAATATCTGCCGAGCGAGGATGCGGTGATTTTGGAGCGCGGCGCGGCGAAGGGCGCGGGCCGGGTGCGGATCGCCTGCCCGATATTGCCGCGTATCTCCAATTTCGACGATCTCGACCCGCTCGCGCTGGAAAGCGCGGTGGAACTGGTCTGGGTGAAGCCGGGGACACCGATTCCCGCCGATATCGACCTTGTGATCTTGGCCGGATCGAAATCGACGATCGCCGATCTCGCCGCGCTGCGCGCCGAGGGCTGGGATATCGACCTGCGCGCGCATCACCGGCGCGGGGGTGCGATATTGGGGCTGTGCGGCGGCTATCAGATGCTGGGACGGCGGATCGCCGATCCCGACGGCGTCGAGGGGCCGGCGGGTGCGGTCGACGGGCTGGGGCTGCTCGATATCGAGACCGTGCTGACCGGCGAAAAGACGCTGAAGCCGGTGACCGGCCATGCGATGGGCGGCGCGCTTTCAGGCTATGAAATGCATATGGGCCGCACCCATGGCGACGACTGCGCGCGGCCTTATGCGCAGATCGACGGCGGCACGGCGGACGGCGCGATCAGCGCGGACGGGCGGGTGATGGGCACCTATCTCCACGGGCTGTTCGAACAGCCCGGCCATCGCCGCGCCTTTCTGGAGCGATTGGGCGTTGCGAGCGACGGGCAGCATCACGGCACGCAGATCGACCGCGCGCTCGACGCGATTGCCGCCGAGCTGGAACGCCATGTCGATATCGACGCGATGATCGCGCTGTCAGCCGAGGCGCGTGGCAATCAGGGCGATTAAGAGCAGCGTTTCGAGCAGTTCGATGCCGGCGCCGTGGCAATCGCCCGAAATCCCGCCCAACTGGGTGCGGAACCAGTAATAGCCCGCCGCGATCAGCGGGAAACCCGCCCAGAGCGCAGGCACGAACCAGCCGGCCGCAGCAAGGGCAAGCCCCCAGACAAGGATTGCCGGCAGGCTGACGCCATGACGGAAGCGCGCGGCAAGCCCCTGATGGAGCGGGGGGAGCCAGCGCGTCCAGACCAGCGGCGCGATCCGCGCGGCGAACGGAATGAGGATAAGCGCGAGCCAGTGCTGCCCGAGCACCGCGGCGTGGACCAGGACGAGCTTGGCGAGCATCTGCAGAACGATCGCCATGACGCCGAAGCTGCCGATATGCGGATCGGCCAGAACCTCGAGAAAACGGGTCTTGTCCCCATGCGCCGCACCGCGCGCATCGACCAGATCGGCGAGCCCGTCGAGATGCAGCCCGCCGGTGACGATGACCCACGCGACGAGCCCGGCAAGCGCGCCCTGCCACGGGCCGATATAATTGCCGAGAAACGCCGCCCCCGCGACGCAACCGCCGACCACCAGCCCGGCGGCGGGAAACCAGCGCATCGCGCGCGCAAAATCATCGGCGCTGGCCTCAACGCGCGGGAGCGGGATCCGCGTCAGGAACTGGAGCGCGAGGATGAGGGGCTTCATGGCCAGAGCCCGACGATCTGCGCCATCGGGCGCTCCCCCGGCCAGACGCGCAGCGACAGCATGGCGGCATAGGGCAGATCGAACGCCCAGCCCTGCGCGACCGAAAAGCCGCACAAGCCGGCAAGCGCGGCGCGCATCGCGCCGCCGTGGCAAACGACCAGCGTTGAATGCGGCTCAAGCGCGCCGATCGCCACCGCCACGCGCGCGCAAAGCGCCGACCAGCTTTCGCCGCCGGGGGGCGGACTGGCGTCGGGATCGGCCCAGAAGGCGGTGAGCCGGGTCTGATCGACCTCGGCCGGGGCGCAACCGTTCCAGACGCCGAAATCAAGTTCACGCCAGCGCGGATCGATCAGGGGCGCCATCCCCCGCTCCTCTCCGATGGCGCGTGCGCAGTCCCCCGCGCGCGCCAGATCGGAGGTGACGAGACGATCGAACTCGACCAGCCGCGCCTGTTCCAGGCACGAGATTTCGGCCCTGGGAGCCAGCGCGACGTCATTATGGCCGTGGAGGCGGCCCGGCTGTTCGGGCGTGCCGTGGCGCATCAGATGGAGGAGAAAGGCGGTCATGACGCGGTTGCGATCCCCGCCTCGGCAAAGGTCGCCATGCCGTTATGGACGGCGACCGCCGAGCGGATGATCCCGACCGCAAGCGCCGCGCCGCTGCCTTCGCCCAGCCGCATGCCGAGCGCGAGCAGGGGCTGAAGGCCAAGCGCCTGCAACAGCGCGGCATGCCCCGGTTCGGCCGAGACATGGCCCGCGATGCAGTGCGCCGCGATATCGGGCGCGGCGCGGAGGAGCGGCGCGAGCGCCGCGCAGCTGATAAAACCATCGACCACCACGGGAACGCGGCGGCGGCGCGCCGCAACCACCGCACCCGCCATGGCGGCAATTTCGCGCCCGCCCAGCGCGCAGAGAATCTCGAACGGGGTGGCGTCGTCACCCAATGCATGATGCGCGAGCGCCTGTTCGATCACCGCGATCTTGGCGGCGACGCCCGCACCGTCGAGCCCAGTGCCCGGCCCCGTCCATCCAGAAACCGCACCGCCAAGGCTGGCGGCGCAGAGCGCGGCGGCGGCGGTGGAATTGGCGATCCCCATTTCGCCGATGGTGAGCAGATCGAGATCGCCCTCCACCGCCGCCGCGCCAGCATTGAGCGCGGCTAGGCATTCCTCGGGGTCCATCGCGGGAGCGTGCGTGAAATCGCGCGTCGGGCGATCGAGATCGAGCGGGACGACGACCAGTTCCATGCCATTGGCGGCGGCGAGCGCATTGATCGCAGCCCCACCCGCCTCGAAATTGGCGACCATCTGGGCGGTCACTTCGGCGGGATAGGCGCTGACGCCGCGCGCCGCGACGCCGTGATTGCCGGCAAAAATGACGGTGCGCACATGACCCAGCTGCGGGCATTCGCGCCCCTGCCAGCCGGCGAGCTGGACGGCGACATCCTCCAGCCGGCCGAGCGAGCCGAGCGGCTTGGTGAGCACGGCCTGGCGCGCGCGCGCCGCCATGGCCGCCGCCTCATCGGCGCCGGGCAAATGGCGCAGCGCATCGGAAAAAGCGGCCGGATCGGCGAAGGCGCGCGTCATTCGGCGACAAATCCAGCGGGGGGCGTGCGCGTGATGAAATGCCCCTTCACGCCTTCGGGCCAGTCGGCAAAGGGCACACGGCCGAAATCGCTGTCGGCATAGAGCGCGGCATATTCGAGGATCGCCTGCGCGGCGTCCGCCCCCGGTTCGAATCCGCCGAGCACATAGCCCACCTTGTCGGGCGCGCGCAGATGGATGGTGCAGGCGCGGCTGCACGCGAACAGGCACGGCATTTCCTGCACCGCGACCTTGTCAAAGCGCGGATCGGCGGCCTTGGCCGCGCGCAGCGCATCGACCATATGCGCGCCGCCCCGGCGGCCATCGGGACCATTGGTCTTGTCCGCCGAAAAACGGCAGGTGTTGCAGGCCACGACAGCGGGGCCGTCTTCGACGCGGGTCAGCATGGGCGGGTGTTCCGAAAGGCGGTGGCAAGGAGATGGGTCACAAGGCGGCTCCGATAGGGGTGCGGGGTCATACAAGTTCCGCCGTGCGGGCGGAAACGGGTTTCCAGGGAAGGACAAAGGCTTCGCCGTCATGGTGGCCATAATGGCCGGTGACGCCGTAGAAGCGCCTGATTTCAGCGTTGCCGAGCACGTCCATCGGCGCGCCGTCCCGGACCAACCGGCCATTCACGAGCACGATCAGCCGATCACAGAAGCGACTGGCGAGCACGAGATCGTGGAGCACGACGATGACGAGCGTTCCGCGCGCGGCCTCGGCACGCAGCAATTCCATGATGGTGAGGCTGTAGCTGGGATCGAGCGCGCCCATCGGCTCATCGGCGAGGAGAACGGGTGCCTCGACCGCGAGCGCGCGGGCGAGCAGAACCCGCGCGCGCTCGCCCCCCGAAAGGCGGGTGACGTCACGATCCGCCATGGCGGCGACGCCGGTGCGCGCCATCGCGCGCGCTACCGCGGCCGCATCGCCCGGCGTGGTACGCGCAAAGCCCGCCTGATAGGGGGTGCGCCCGAGCCGGACGATATTTTCGACCGAAAGCGGCCAGTGCACGGTATCGCCCTGCGGCAGATAGGAGATCCGCCGTGCGGCTTCGCGCCGGGGGAGCGCATGAACATCGGCGCCGTCGAGCAGGACACGGCCTTCACTCAGCGGCAGCAAGCCCGCCACCGCGCGCACCAATGTCGACTTGCCCGCGCCATTGGGGCCGACCAGCCCGATCAAATTGCCGCTGGTGGCGGAGAAGCCGACATCGCTGAGGATATTCTTCTGCGCCAGCGGCACCGAACAGGCGTCGACGGTAAGGATCGTCATGTCATGGCCTTTCGCAGATGGTGGACGAGATAGAGGAAGAAGGGCGTGCCGATGAGCGAGGTGAGCACGCCGAGCTGCAATTCGGGGCCGACCGCGATCAGCCGGATGAGGATATCCGCCGCGAGCACCAGCGCCGCGCCGCCGAGCATGCTGGGCAGGACCAGCCGGCTGGGGACATGATCGACGAGCGGGCGGAGGAGATGCGGCACCATCAGCCCGACAAAGCCGACCGATCCTGCCACCGCGACGCCCGCGCCCACCGCAAGGCTGGTGCCGGTGATCGCGAGCCAGCGCGTCCGCTGAACATCGAGCCCGAGGCTGCGTGCGGCTTCCTCCCCCAGGGACAGGCTGTTGAGCGCGGGGGCGGCGGCGAGCAGCATCGCCATGCCCGCAAGGATGAAGGGCGCGGCAAGCCAGACCTCGGCAAAGGTGCGATCGCGCACCGAACCCAGCAGCCACATCGCGATTTCGCTGACCGCCCAGGGATTGGGCGAAAGGTTCATCGCGAGCGAGGTGAGCGCCACCGATACCCCGCCAATGCCGACCCCGGTAAGGATGAGCGTGAGCGTCGACGCCCGGCGCCGCGCGGCGACGAGAAGGAGCGCGGTCGCCGCCGCGCCGCCCGCCATGGCGCAGAGCGGCAGCAGCAGCGGATGGATCGCCATCAGCCCGAAATAGATCGCGATGACCGCGCCGAGGCTGGCCGCGCCGGTGATCCCCAGCGTTCCGGGTTCGGCGAGCGGATTGTGCAATATGCCCTGGAGCATCGCCCCCGCCCCGCCGAGCGACGCGCCGAGCAGCACCGCGAGCAGCATGCGCGGCATGCGCAGTTGCTGGACGATGGTGACGGTGGGTTCATCCGCCAGCCCAAAGGCGCCGGCGACGAGATCGTTCGTGGGGATGACGACATAGCCGATGCGCAGCGAGGCCAGCATCAGCGCGGTGAGCAAAAGCAGCAGAAAGAGGTTGAGGCGCAGATCGTGCGCATGGGCAGGCGGGTTCTGCATCATGCGCCTCCCGTCATGCGCGCGCGCAGCGGGGCGCGCTGTGCGGCGAGCCATTTGACCGCCTCGGCCAGCAGCGGGCTGCCGCAATTCCAGTATTTTCCGGGGACGGAGAGGATCGGCCGGTGCTGTGCCTTGCCCCAGAGCAGCGGATTGCGCCGCAGCACCGTGCTGCTGGGCGCGGCCCCGTCGAAATAGCTGACGGCAAAGGCGGAGGGCGGCGCGCCGATCACGCGTTCGAGCGGCACCCCGCCCCAGCCGGGCGGGCCCCATTCGGCCTGCAGATTGCGGTAGCCCGCCGCCTGGAGTGCGGCATCGACAAAGGTGCCTTCCCCCGCGCCGCCGCCATCGGGGCGGTAATAGATGATGGTCGGCCAGTGCGCGCGCGGCTCGGACGGGCGGGCAGCGGCAAGCGTAGCGCGCATGTCGGTGAGCACCGCCTCACCGCGTTCGGGCCGGCCCAGCGCCTTAGCAACATCGCGCGTCATCGCCGCGATTTCCGCCCAGTCATTGGCGAAGGGGAGCGGCAGCACCGCGATTCCGAACCGGTCGAGCGCCGCCATGGTGCGCTTGTCCATCATGTCGCTCGTCACCAGAAGCCTTGCGCCCGATGCGAGGATTTCCTCGGCCGAACCGCGCGTGGCGGGGATACCACGCGCGCGCGCCGCATAATGCGACAAGGGCCCGGTGGCCTGTGGCGACACGGCGGCGATCTGCGCGCGCGGGGCGAGCATCAGCACCATCTGGTCGGCGCACAGGCCGTAAGAGGCGACCCGCACCGGGGCGGCGATTGCCGATGCGGAAAAGAGCCCGAGGACCGCGCCAAACAGTGCGATCGCCCGGCGCGGGTTCACTTGCCGAACCCCTTGCCGAGCCTGTCGCGCCCATCGGGCAGGGTGCCGGCATAGCGTTCGAGTACCAGCTGCCAGAGCGCGAGACGGCCGAAATCGGGGGTCTCGGCGATCCCGTCGTCCGGGGTGAGGAAGGGATTGGGAAAGAAGATCGCGATCGTCGATTCGCCGCGCCCGTTCACCGCGCGCAGCGACCAGGTGACGGGATGGCCCGCGCGGTCGAGCCCGCGTTCGAGCCAGACCCGGCCGGGGCGGCGATGCGCGATCAGTTCGGGCGGGGTGGGATTTTCGGGCGATCCGCGATTTTCGCCGATGCACAGATGGAAATGCCCGCCCGATCCCCAATGGACGGTGAAATAGCCGCCGCTGACGGTGATCGATTGGGGCGCGCCGGGGCAGCGCAGTTCATAGGCGCCGCCTTCGACCATCGGGCCGAAGGTAAGCTGGTGCCAGTGATTTTCGAACAGATCGCGAAACAGCGTTTCGAGAAAGGCCTGATCGGTGGGAAGCGGCCAAAATTCGGCGAGGACGCGGCCGTCCTCGGCGGTCTTGTGCTCTACGGCAATGGGGTGCGGCATGGCTTAGGGTCTCCGGGTGGCGCCGCGCGATCTTTTCGATAAAAATCGCGCGGCGCCGGGGGAAGCAGGGAAGGATCAGAAGCTGAGGCGGACGCCGCCATAGGCGCTGGCGCCCAGCGTGTTCTTGCCGAAGCTCATCTGATACTGCTTGTCGAAGAGGTTGAGCACGCGGGCATAAAGCTCGACCGTGTCGTTCAGCCGGTATGATCCGAGCAGATCGAAGACCGCAAAGCCCGCAGTGGCACCACCATAGCTCGATTCATTGCGGCTGCGATAACGCGCGCGGCCGGTGAGCGAGACGCCGTCATAGGGGGTGACGGTGACCGCGGTGCTGCCCGAATTCTTCGGACGCCCCATGTCGAGATAGACGCCGTCCTCGTCGCCATCCTCGCGCGCCTTGAGATAGGTGTAGCTCTGCGCGATCGACAGCCAATTGGTGGGGCGCACCGTCATGCCGATCTCGACGCCCGATTTTTTGGTGCGGCCGAACTGCCCATAGCCGCCATAGGGCGGGATCGACCCGTCGAACACGATCTCGTTGCGGACGCGCGCGAAGAAATAGGAGAATTGCGCGGTAAAGGCCTGACCGAAACCAAGGTCGAACCCGACATCGCCGCCCTTCGAGGTTTCGACCTCGAGATTGGGATTGCCATATTGCGGATCGAACAGCTGATAGAGCCCGGGCGCCTTGGCGCCGGTGCCATAGCTCGCGCGCAGCTTGATATCGGCCGCCGACATCGCATCGGTGATGAGATAGGCGGCGGTAGCGCGATAGGTGTCGAACGACCCGAAACGGCTGTGATCGTCCACCCGCGCGGCGCCGGTGAGGGTGAGGTTTTTGAGCGGGCGCAGCGCCAGTTCGCCGTACACCGCCGAGGTGTTCACCGACGCATCGAAATTGCCCGAATAGTTGGTGACCTGATCACTCTTTTCCCATTCCTTGTTCACGCCCGCGGCGACGCTGACGAACGATCCGGAATCATAATTGGCGTTGAGCGCGACGACGTCCTTGGTGCCCTTGTAGAGATCGCCTTCGGGCTTGTAGGAATTGCCGAAATAAAGGCGCCGCGCGACATAGCGGCTGGCGGTGAGATCGGCGTGGAAATGCCCGTCATCGCTGCCATAGCGCGCCTGCCCGGCATAGGCATATTCACGCTTGCGCACGGTGTTTGCGCTGTCCGAATTGGTGTTGTCGAGATCGGAATGCGCGTCCTGCCAGAATCCGATCAGCTGGAGTTCGAGATTGTCGGTCGCGGCGACGCCCAGACGCCCGCTGAACCCGTAGCGCCAATATTCGTCGCGCTCGGTTGCGCTGCCCGTGGCGGGATCGGCGAGCGAGGGCCCTTTGTGCTGATAGCCGGTGGCGGTGAGGCGGAAATCGACCGCGCCCTTCTTGCCAAGGATCGACGCGCCGCCGTTCAGCGTATCATGCGCGCCATATTCGCCCTCGGCATTGACCGAGATGCCTTCTTCGGTCGCGCGCTGGGTGATGATGTTGACCACGCCGCCGATCGCGTCCGAACCATAAAGCGAGCTCTGATTGCCGCGCAGCACCTCGATCCGCGCGATATCGCGCGTGACGAGGTGATCGGACTGATATTGCGTGCTCGTCGAGCTGGGATCGCCAAGCTCGATCCCGTCGATGAGGAAGAGCACCTGATCATTGTCCGATCCACGGATGCTGACATTGGTATTGTCGCCGGGGCGGTCGGTGGTCAGCTGGACGCCCGCGATCATCTGGAGCAGATCCTTGGCGAAGGGCGCCTGGCTTTCCTTGATGTCTTCCTGGGTGACGATGGTGACCGCGCTCCCCACCTCGCGCGCGGCGAGCGGGATGCGGCTGGCGGTGACGAGGATCTCGTTATCGGCGGAATCGGCCGCGAATGCGGGTGCGGAGACACCCGCGAGCAAGAGACCGAGCGTTACATATTTCATTTCTGTTTCCCCCGCGCCTGAGCAAATCGGACGGGCGGGGGCGTGCCGTGCGCGAACGAACGGTCGGCGCGCGTCGGCAAACGGGCGCGACGGGCGCTCGCCGACAGGCACCGATGCGGCCCCAGCCACATGGTTCGTCGCTCAGACGGAGAAACAACCGTGCCTTGGCCATCCCCTGGACCGAGGCAAGAGCGACCGCAACGCCGGCAGGTCTCCTGGCTCGCGGGTCTTCGCTTGATGCACACCTTCCCAGATCATGGGCGCATTCGGCCCGGATCCAGTGGCTGCCCCTCGAAAGGGCCAGTGCATCGCGCTCTCCGCTTACAGTTGCAGGGACAGCCGCGGATTTGGATGGCCATGCCACCCGCACCGCATTCCCGAATTAAGCCCGATCAAGGGCACCGGCGCGATCTGTATCGGACGCCGTAAAGGCGCCCGGACGGCCTGTTAGGGCAAAAACCGCCGCGCGAAAAGGGGGCTTGGTACAGGGCGAGAGGCTGCGTGAACTTTTGCTGCAAACGAAACGACTTGCTTGAAACGGGCAGCGAAAACAGCATTCTGGCCCGCAATATCCGATGGGAGGTTTCCGATGCCGTTTCGCGCCAGCCTAATTCCGGTGCTCCTTGCCGCCACAACCGCACCAGCATTCGCCGCGCCCGCCGAAACCCCCAGCCGCTATTTCGAGGGCAAGGACCTGTTCGGGCTGGAGGTGGCGAGCGATCCGCAGATCCGCCCCGATGGCGCCATGATCGCCTATGTCCGCCGATCGAACGACATCATGAGCGACAAGGCGCGCCCGTCGATCTGGCTGATCGATACGCGCACCGGCGCGCACACGCCGCTCATTGCCGGGCCGGGCGCGCACAGCCAGCCGCGCTGGTCCCCCGATGGCAAGCGGCTGGCCTATGTCTCGGCCGGTGACGGCGATGCGCCGCAGCTGTTCGTCCGCTGGATGGAAACGGGCGCGGTGGCGCGCGTAACCGGCCTGCCCGACAGCCCGCAAAGCATCAGCTGGTCCCCCGATGGGACGCGGCTCGCCTATATCATGACGGTGCCCGACGAGGGGACCAAGCTCGGCAAGGCACCCGCCAAGCCCGAGGGCGCCAATTGGGCGCCCCCGCTCGAGGTGATCGACAAGGTCGTCTACCGCAATGACGGCGGCGGCTATGTGACGCCGGGCTTCGACCATATCTTCACCGTATCGGCCGAAGGCGGGCCGCCGCGCCAGCTGACCTTCGGCGCGGTCCATGATGGCGGGCCGCTGGCCTGGGCGCCCGATGGCAAAACGCTCTATTTCAGCGCGGTCCGCACCAAGGACTGGGAACGCGAGCCGGTGAACAGCGAGATCCATGCGCTCGATATCGCCACCGGCGCGCTGACCGCGCTCACCAGCCGCGAAGGACCCGATGGCGCGCCCGCCATTTCGCCCGATGGCAGCCGGATCGCCTATATCGGGTTCGACGACAAGCGGCTCGGCTATCAGAATGCCGAACTGTACGTGATGAACCGCGACGGTTCGGGATCGCGCTCGCTCACCAAGGCGCTGGATACGAGCATCGACAAGGCGGTCTGGGCGGCGGACGGGCGCTCGCTCTATATCCTCTACGACGCGCGCGGGCAGAACCGCGTGGGCCGCGTGACGCTGGACGGCAAGGTTTCGGCGGTCGCGACGGGGCTGGCCGGAAGCGGGCTCGATCGCCCCTATAGCGGCGGCGATTTCAGCGTTTCGAAAAACGGCACGGTGGCGTTCACCAGCGGCAGTGCGTTGCGCCCCGCCGATATTTCGGTGGTGCAGGGCGGCAAGACGCGGCGCCTGACACGGCTCAACGAGGATATGCTCGGCGCCAAGGCGCTTGGCCAGGTGCAGGAACTGGCGGTCACCGCGCCCGATGGACGCCCGGTGCCCGCCTGGATCGTCACCCCGCCCGATTACCAGCCAGGCAAGCGCTATCCGCTCGTCCTCGAAATCCATGGCGGGCCGCACACCGCCTATGGCCCCAGCTTTTCGACCGACAACCAGCTCTATGCCGCCGCCGGCTATGTCGTGCTCTATACCAATCCGCGCGGATCGACCTCTTATGGCGAGGAATTCGCCAACCTCATCCATCACAAATATCCGGGCGAGGATTATGACGACCTGATGGCCGCGGTCGATGCCGCGATCGCGAGCGGCTATGCCGATCCCGACAATCTGTTCGTCACCGGCGGATCGGGCGGCGGCGTGCTGACCGCATGGATCGTGGGCAAGAACAACCGCTTCAAGGCGGCCGCGACGCAAAAACCCGTGATCGACTGGGCCAGCTTTGCGCTGACGGCGGACAACACGCCCTATTTCTCACGCTACTGGTTCGGCAAATTCCCGTGGGAAGACCCGATGGCGTTCTGGAACCGCTCGCCGCTGTCGCTGGTCGGCAATGTGCAGACCCCGACGCTCGTCGTCGTCGGCAGCGAGGATTACCGCACGCCGGTGAGCGAGTCCGAGCAATATTATTCGGCGCTCCAGCTGCGCGGCGTGCCCACCGCGCTGGTGAAGATCCCCGGCGCCAGCCACGGCGGAATCGCGGCGCGCCCGTCGCAATCGGCGGCCAAGGCTTCGGCGATCCTCGACTGGTTCGGCAAATACCGCACATCGCCAGCGACACCGGCCCCGGCGCTATAATCAAAACGCCCGCGGATCGGACCTGACCGAACCGCGGGCGCCTGCACGATCTTGGGCTGTTTGCCCGGCGGATCAGGCCGCCGAGGACAGCCGGGGCGCGGTCTGCGCGGCACCCGTATCGAAGCGCGCGGCCTGATCGTTGAGCGCGACCGCCTCGGTGGTGAGGTTGCGCGCGGCGGCGGAGGTTTCCTCGACCATCGCGGCGTTCTGCTGGGTCGACTGGTCCATCGTCGTCACCGCCACGCTGATCTGGGTGATCGCCGACGACTGGACCTGATTGTCCTCGGCCATCTGGCCGAGCAGCATGTGCACTTCGGACACCCCGCCCGAAATGGTTTCGAACGCCCCGTCGACGCGCTGGACGGCATCGACCGCGGTGACGATGTCGGTCTGCGTCACGGTGAGCTGATCGCGCGCGCGCTTGGCCTCTTCCTCAGCACGCATCGCGAGCGCCGAGACGAGATCAGCGACGACTGCGAAGCCACGGCCCGCATCGCCCGCACGGCCGGCTTCGACCGCCGCGTTCATCGCAAGGACGCGGGTCTGGAAGGCGATCTTGTCGACGCCTTCGATCACCTGATCGATGCCCTTGGCGCTTTCGCTCACCCGGTCCATCGCCTGCACCGCCTCACCGGCAACCGCACGGCCGCTGGTGACGGTTTCGAGCGCTTCGTCCGCGCGGCGCACGGTCTGCGACGCGGCCTGCGCCGAGGCCTTGAGGCGCTGATCGATCTGGACGAGCGCGGCCGAGGTTTCCTCAAGGCTCGCCGCATTGGCTTCGGTGCGGCGGGCCAGGTCTTCGGAGGCCTGCGCGATTTCCTGCGAGCCCGAGCGGATGCCGCCCGCGCTGTGCGCGACCGCGCCGATCATCCGGCGCAACTCGCCGAGCGCCGCGTTGAAATTCTCCTTGAGCGCGGCATAGCCCGAGGGGAAGGGTGCGGTGATCTCGGCGGTGAGATTGCCATGGGTGAGTGCATCGAGCCCCGCGCCGACCGCGCTGGTGACGACACGCTGTTCCTCGGCCGCGCGGTGATCCGCCTCGGCGCGTTCGGCCGCCGCCAGACGGAAGACATCCGCCGCGCGCGCCATCGTGCCGATTTCGTCCTGACGCTCGAGCTGCGGGATCGTGCAATCCTCACCCTTGGCCAGCCGGTCGACCGCGTCGCTGAGCCCCGCCATCGGGCGCCCGATGATGTTGCGCGCGGCATAAAAGAGGCTGGCAAGCACCGCGCCGACGATCAGCAAGCCGCCGATGACAAGCTGCCACGCCATTTCACGCGCCGGCGCGGCAATCGTCGCTTCGGGAACGTCGAGCACCAGGCCCCAGGTGGCGTTGAGCCCATCGAGCGCGATCGGCCGGATCACGCGGCGCATGGCCACCCCGTCGATATCGAGATTGGGGAGCACGCGCGTTTCGCCGCTGGCGAGCGCGGCCTTGACCTCTTCAAGCCCCGGATCGGCATAGGGTTTGCCGAGCGCCGCCGGATCGGGGTTCGCCACCCAGGCGCCGGTGCCCGACAGCAGCATGACCCGGCCGGTGCCGAAGGGCTTGAGCGCGCCGAGGCGTTCGGACACGCTGCTCAGTTCCATATCGACCCCGGCGGCACCGATCACGCTATCGCCCGAGCGCACAGGATGCGCGATCGACGTCATCATCACGCTCTTGCCGTCGACGTCGAAGCTGTACGGATCGACGATCGCGCCTTCGCCGCTTTCGAACGCGGTGCGGAAATAGGGCTTTTCATAGGCCCCTTCCTCGTCAATCGGCACCTGATTGAGCGCGCCGGTGCTGCTCTTCACCCAATAGGGGGTGAAATTGCCGTGCCGGTTCGAACCGGCCGAACCGATCTTTGCGGCATCGGGACCATCCCATTGATCGGGGGTGATCATCGTCCAGCTGCCCAGCGCCATCTTCGATTCAAGAAGATCGGTCTTGAGCACGGTGAGCGCGACGCTGCGGTCGCGCGCACCATCGGCGTGCAGCTTGCCAAGCGCCGAGGCCATGGCGCGTGCGGTCGCTTCGAAAGCGGCGATATCGGCCTTGACTTGATTGCCCTCGGCATCGGCCTGCGCGATCGCGGATTCATCGGAAAGGGCACCGACCGCCGACCGGGTCTGCAGAACCACGGCGGTGAACCCAAGCAGGAGCAGCGTTGCGATCGCCAGCCCGGCGACCGTCATCAGCTTGCCTGCGATATGCATGCGACTGAAAAGCTCTTTCATTGTAATCGCTCCAGCAGAAAGGGTCAGAAGGCGGCGCTGATGGACAGCAGCGCAGCACCATCGGCGCGGGCACCGCGGCCGAGATCGGTATCGACATAGGCAAGGCCGACCGTGATCGGCCCGAAGCCCGCATCGGCGCCAAGCGACCAGTCATGATAGCTGCCGGCGCGGGGGCTGAGCGCGCCCCGGGTGCGGCCGCCACGCGCCTTCAATGTGAGCGGCGTCCCCGGAATGGAGGCGGCAGCTTCGCCGTAAAGATAGAGATTGTCGTCGCCAAGCGCGGCCTGATCCCAGCTATAGTTCATGCCCAGCGTCGTGCGGAGCGGGCCCAGATCGTGCGACAATTTGGCACTGGTCTCGAAAAATTCGATCTTTCCGGGGCCGCTGCCGCCGGGATAGCTGTAATAGGCGACCGCCATGTCGAGATCGGTGCGCGGGGCGATGCTCCCCGCCCAGCCCGCATAGAAATCGATTTCGGTGGCGCCGTAGCGGTCGCCCATGTCGATCGACGATCCCCAGGCGCCGATATAGACGCCGCTTTCATGGGCGAGGTTGATCGTAGCCTGGACGGCGGGATCCTTCCCGGTCAGCGAAACGCCGCGAAAGCGATAATCGCTGACGATGGTAGCGGCGCCGGAAACGGTGAATTCGGGGGTGTCGGCGGCAGTCTCAGCCGCAGCGGCGACAGGCAATAGGAATGCGATCAGGGCAAGCCCCGACGAAGTGACAAAGCGCATGAAAGTCCTCTTTTCGGGACGTTAGAAAAGCACTGTCATTATAGGAGGTTAGGAATCACCACCGGCGCACGCGGGCGGAGCGCACGCGCGCAAAGCCGCTAATGCTTTCAATTCATGTAACAAAATGTTTCTGAGAATGTTGGTGTACGGATCTTCACCATCCGTGCGGCACGGCTTTCCGCGCGGCGTCGGCAAAATGGCACATGTCGGGAAGGGCTGATAATAGATTCGCGAAAACTAAATAGCTGCAGAGTGATTGCCCGCAGCCATCACAAGAAACGACGCTACCCGTCTCGGTCAGTGCCCCGAAGTGGACGTGTTTGCGCGCACCGACCCAGACGCTCCCCCACGACTTTTTATTTAATCGCCATTCCTTTTCCCATGAAATGGACCAAGAGCACAATTGAGGCAGGTGCAATCACCCTCACGAATGAGGGTACAAGATCCCCATAAATTTCAAATAAAATTTGCGAAATCATCATCAATGAAAAAATGAATATAACTTGTAATTTACTCATTTTCGCAAGCGCCCCTGTAACCAGCGAGCTTCGTTTCTCACTTTCTCTGAAACATTTCTCTCTTTTATGAAACGGCCTACCATCCGCTTCATGCTTCAGACGTCGAGATTTGCCACGCTCAGCGCGTTTTCCTGGATGAATTCGCGGCGCGGTTCGACGACGTCGCCCATCAGGCGGGTGAAGATCTCGTCGGCGACGTCGGCCTGGGCGATCTCGACCTTGAGGAGCGAGCGGTTCTGCGGATCGAGCGTGGTTTCCCAGAGCTGCTCGGCGTTCATTTCGCCAAGACCCTTGTAGCGCTGGATCGACAGGCCCTTGCGCCCGGAGGCGAGGATCGCCTCGAGCAGTTCGGACGGGCGCGACACGGACGTGCCCTTGCCCTCGCTCAGCGCGGCGATTTCGCCGTCCTCGCCCTGCTGACCGGCCTTGGCCGAGGCGATGAGGCGCGAGGCCGAGGCATAGGCTTCGGCCTGTTCGCTGGCCAAGCCGTGGAGCTTGCGCGCCTCGGCGCTGCCAAGGAAGCTGGCTTCGATCGCGTGGTGATCGGTCACGCCGCGCCACAGCCGTTCGAGCTGATAGCCGCGATCTTCGGTCACCCGGCCCGTCCAGCGCGCTTCGGGATCGGCTGCGCCAAGCCAGTCAGCCACGCGCGCAATCGCCTCTTCGCGGCGTTCGAGCGGCAGGTCGGGGGCGAGCGCGCCCGCCAGTGCCAGCGCCTCGACGATCGCGGGGTTAAAGCGGCGCGGGATATAGCGCATCAGCGTGCGCATGCGGCGCGCGTGTTCGACCAGTTCGCGCAGATCGGCGCCCGAGCGCGCCCCGCCCTTGGTTTCGAGCACCATCGCCGACAGGCCGGCATCGACGAGATAATCGTCGAGCGCGCCGTCATCCTTCACATAGACTTCGGAACGGCCGCGCGAGACTTTGTAGAGCGGCGGCTGGGCGATGTAGAGATGCCCCGCCTCGATGATCTGCGGCATCTGGCGATAGAAGAAGGTAAGCAGCAGCGTACGGATATGCGCGCCGTCGACGTCTGCGTCGGTCATGATGACGATCTTGTGGTAGCGCAGCTTTTCGAGGTTGAAATCCTCGCGGCCGATGCTGGTGCCCAGCGCCTGGATGAGCGTGCCGATTTCCTTCGACGAGAGCATGCGATCGAAGCGCGCGCGCTCGACGTTAAGGATCTTGCCCTTGAGCGGGAGGATCGCCTGATAATGGCGATCGCGCCCCTGCTTGGCCGAACCGCCTGCGGAGTCACCCTCGACGAGGAAGAGTTCGGACTTGGCCGGATCGCGTTCCTGGCAGTCGGCAAGCTTGCCGGGGAGCGAGGCGATATCCATCACCCCCTTGCGCCGGGTAAGCTCGCGCGCCTTGCGGGCGGCTTCGCGCGCAGCGGCGGCGTCGATCACCTTCTGGATGATCGCCTTGGCGTGCGCGGGATTTTCCTCGAGCCATTCGGTCATCTTGTCCGACATCAGGCTTTCGAGCGGCTGGCGCACCTCGGACGAGACGAGCTTGTCCTTGGTCTGCGAGCTGAACTTGGGATCGGGCAGCTTGACCGAGACAATCGCGGTCAGCCCTTCGCGCATGTCGTCGCCGGTGAGCGCGACCTTTTCCTTCTTCAGCAGCCCCGATTTCTCGGCATAGCCGTTGAGCGTGCGCGTCAGCGCGGCGCGGAAGGCGGCGAGATGGGTGCCGCCGTCGCGCTGCGGGATGTTGTTGGTGAAGCAGAGGACGTTTTCGTAATAGCTGTCGTTCCACTCGAGCGCGACCTCGATGCCGATACCGTCACGCTCGCTCGAAATCGCGATGGGATCGGCGAAAAGCGGGGTCTTCGCGCGGTCGAGCCACTGCACGAACGCGCCGATGCCGCCTTCGTAGAACAGTTCATGCTCTACCTTTTCCTCGTGCCGGGCATCGACCAGGAACAGCCGCACGCCCGAGTTGAGGAAGGCGAGTTCGCGGTAGCGATGCTCGAGCTTCGAAAAGTCGAATTCGGTGATCTTGAAGGTGGCGGGGCTGGGGAGGAAGGTGACGCGCGTCCCCTTCTTGCCATTGGCCGGGCCGATAACCTTGAGCGGCGCCTCGGCATCGCCGTGGCGGAAACGCATATAATGCTCTTCGCCGTCGCGCCAGATGTTGAGATCGAGCCATTCGGAGAGCGCGTTGACGACCGAGACGCCCACGCCGTGCAGGCCGCCCGACACCTTATAGGCGTTGTCGTCCGAGGTGTTCTCGAACTTCCCGCCCGCGTGGAGCTGGGTCATGATCACCTCGGCGGCGGACACGCCTTCTTCGGGGTGGATGCCCGTCGGAATCCCGCGGCCATTATCCTCGACCGAGACCGAGCCATCGGCGTTGAGCTGGATGATGATCCGGTCGCAATGCCCGGCCAGCGCCTCGTCGATCGCGTTGTCCGACACTTCGAACACCATGTGGTGCAGGCCCGAGCCGTCATCGGTATCGCCGATATACATGCCCGGCCGCTTGCGAACCGCATCGAGGCCCTTCAGGACCTTGATCGACTCTGCACCATATTCATTGGCATTCGGATTTTGTGCGGGATCGTTACTCATCAGAAATCCATAGCGAAGCACTTGGCAAAACCCAAGCGAAACCGGCGCCCGAACCGGGCGGCGGGGCGAGTGGAGAGGGGCATCATATAATATGCCCGTCGGCAATCCTGAAGCGCGTGCTGGAGGGAGGCACGCCGTCGAACAGCGCATCCTCGGTTCCCGTCATCCAGACCTGCCCACCGGCCGCGCCCAAACGGTCGAACAGCGCCTGGCGGCGGGTGGGATCGAGATGCGCGGCCACCTCGTCGAGCAGCAGCACCGGGCGCCGCCCCAGCCGATCGGCGACGAGTTCGGAATGCGCGAGCACGATTGAGAGCAGAAGCGCCTTCTGCTCGCCGGTCGAGCAACGATCGGCGGGCTGGTTCTTGGCGACATGGGTGACGACAAGATCGCTGCGGTGCGGGCCGACCAGCGCCCGCCCGGCGCCGGTATCGCGCGCGCGCGAAGCCGCAAGATCGGCGGCGAACGCCGCCGCCCCGTCGATATTGCCACCGTCGAGCGCCAAGGTTGGCCGTGCGAAGATGCTGGGCGGGGCCTCGGCCAGGCGTTCGCACAGCGCCTGTACCGTATCCCGCCGCGCCTCGGCGATCGCCGCGCCGTGTTCGGCCATCTGCGCCTCGAGCGCGGTGAGCCAGGCGGCATCGGGGCGCCCCTCGGCGCCAAGCAGCTTGTTGCGGGCGCGCATCGCCGCCTCATAGCGCGCGGTATGCACCGCATGGCCGGGATTGAGCGCCAGCACCAGCCGGTCGACAAAGCGCCGCCGTCCCCCGGCACCTTCGAGGAAAAGCCGGTCCATCGCGGGGGTGAGCCAGAGGATCGACAGCCATTCGGACAATTGCGTGGCCGCCGCCGCCGCCCCGTTGATCCGCACCAGCCGCCGTTCGGGCGCCTGCGGGGTGGTGCCCGTGCCGAGATCGCCGTCCCCCAGCCGCGCCGCCACCGCAAAGCCGCCGGGACCGGTATCGCGCGCCATTTCGCTGAGCGCCGCGCGCCGCAGACCGCGGCCGGGGGCGAGCAGCGACACCGCCTCGAGCACGTTCGTCTTGCCCGCGCCGTTTTCGCCGGTGAGGATCACGAATTCGGGGCCGGGGGCGAGCACCGCATCGGCATAGGTACGAAAATCGGTAAGGGTCAGGCGCTCGATGGACACGGCCGCCTTCTAGGCCGGGGAAGTTCTGGGCGCGAATGGATTTTTCGCGCGTGGTGAACGATCATACCCCCATAAGCGATTGCTTGCCCAAGCGCCGCTCGATCCTCTAAGGCGGCGACCATGACAGCACCGCGCCCCAAGGACTGGATCAAGGGCATCGCACCCTATGTTCCCGGTCGTTCCACCACCGCTGACGGCCGCAAGGTCGCCAAGCTTTCGTCGAACGAAAATCCGCTTGGCACCAGCCAGCATGCGGAGGCAGCCTTCGCGGCCGGGGGCGCCAATCTGTCGCGCTATCCCGATGCCAGTGCCGCAGCGCTGCGCGAAGCGATCGCCGCGAAATACGGTCTTGATCCCGCGCGCGTCATCTATGGCACCGGTTCGGACGAGATCCTGCACCTCGCCGCCGGCGCCTTTGCCGGCGTGGGCGATGAAGTATTGTTCGTGCGCTATGGCTTTGCGGTGTACGAAATCGCCACGCGCCGCGTGGGCGCCACCCCGGTGATCGCGCCCGACACGGACTATGCGACCGATGTCGACGCGCTGCTCGCCGCGGTCACGCCCAACACCCGCGTCGTCTTCGTCGCCAATCCCAACAACCCGACGGGCACCTATACCCCCGCCGCCGAGATCGCGCGGCTTCATGCCGGCCTTCCCGCCGACGTCCTCCTCGTGCTCGACCAGGCCTATGCCGAATATCTGGGTGCAGCCGACGACGATGGCGGGCTTGCGCTTGCGGTATCGGCGCCGAACGTGCTCGTCACGCGCACCTTTTCCAAGATTTATGGGCTTGCCGCCGAGCGGATCGGCTGGGGCTATGCCTCGGCGGAGATCATCGACGCGCTCCACCGCATCCGCGCGCCGTTCAACGTGACGACCGCCGGGCAGAACGCCGCGATCGCCGCCTTTGCCGACGATGATTTCGTGGCCGGCAGCCGCGCGCATAACGACGAATGGCTGGCCTGGTTCACCGCACAGGTGGAATCGCTGGGCAATAAGGGGCTGCGCGCGGTGCCGTCCAAGGCGAACTTCCTGCTCGTCCTGTTCGAGGGGCCGCTGACCGCGGAGGCCGCGTATAACGGGCTGATGGAGCGCGGCTATATCACGCGCTGGCTGCCGGGGCAGGGGCTTGGCCACGGGCTGCGCATCACCATCGGCACCGAGGAAGAAACCCGCGGCGTTGCAGACGCGCTGCGCGAACTGGCCGAGGCTGCCGGCTGATGCTGCCATTTTCGCGCGTTACCGTGATCGGGCTGGGCTTGATCGGATCGTCGGTCGCCCGGGCCGTGCACCAATATATGCCGACGGTGCGCGTGACCGGTTACGACGCCGATCCGGCCGTCCGTGAGCGGGCGCGCGAGATTTCGCTGTGCGACGACATTGCCGACACCGCCGGTAGCGCGGTGATCGACGCCGATCTGGCGATCCTGTGCGTACCCGTGGGCGCGATGGGCAAGGCGGGCGAGGCGATTGCCGCCGATCTGCCGGCTGATGCGATCGTGAGCGACGTCGGATCGTGCAAGGCGAGCGTGCTCGCCGCGCTCAGCGAAGCGCTTCCGAATGCGTGCATTATCCCCGCGCACCCGGTGGCGGGGACCGAGCATAGCGGCCCCGATGCCGGGTTCGCGACGCTGTTTCACCAGCGCTGGTGCATCGTCACCCCGCCCGCAGAGGCCAGCGAAACG
The DNA here is from genome assembly GCF_033025475.1 of Sphingomonas sp. C3-2. NCBI lineage: Bacteria > Pseudomonadati > Pseudomonadota > Alphaproteobacteria > Sphingomonadales > Sphingomonadaceae > Sphingomonas > Sphingomonas sp. C3-2. The sequence continues at coordinate 1,870,455 of NZ_CP130322.1, read as the reverse complement.
GCCACGGTGCGCGTCGAGGAGTTCTGGCGGCGGCTGGGCGCCAATGTCGAACGAATGGACCCGCAGCACCACGATCTGGTGCTCGCGGTCACCAGCCATTTGCCGCACCTCATCGCCTATACGATCGTGGGCACGGCATCCGACCTCGAAACCGTCACCCAATCCGAAGTGATCAAATATTCGGCGGGCGGTTTTCGCGACTTCACGCGCATCGCGGCATCGGACCCGACGATGTGGCGCGACGTCTTCCTGTCCAACAAGGATGCCGTGCTCGACATGCTCCAGCGCTTCTCGGAGGATCTGAGCGCGCTGCAACGGGCGATCCGCTGGGACAAGGGCGACGAGCTGTTCGATCTGTTCTCGCGCACGCGCACGATCCGCCGCAGCATCATCGAACAGGGGCAGGACGATGCGGCCGCCGATTTCGGCCGCCATCACGACTGAAAATGCCGTGCGCTGACCGAACTCAGCCGGCCGAATTGAGCCGGTTGATTTCCGCGTGCACGCGCGCCTCGACGGTGTGGCGATCGAGCCCCGGGGCGATTTCGTCGCAAAAGTGGAAGGTGATGACGCCCGGCCGCTTCAGGAAGGTACGGCGCGGCGAGACGAGCCCGCTGTCGAGCGCGACGGGGACGACGGGCAGCCCGATCTGACGGTAAAGCGCGGCAAAGCCCGAGCGCAGCTCCGGCCGCTCGCCATGCGGTACGCGCGTGCCTTCGGGAAAGATCACGAGCGAACGCCCTTCGGATGCCGCGGCGCGCGCCTGGCGCACCAGCTGGCGCAGCGCGGTGGCCCCGCCCTCACGGTCGATGGGGATGACGCCGTGGAGCAGCGCGACCTTCCCCCAGAGCGGAATCTGCGTCAGTTCCTTTTTAACCAGCACCGCCGGATCGCGAAACTGAATGAGCGTCTCGAGCGTCTCGAACATCGATTCATGCTTGATCGCGAACAGCACCGGATGATCGGGAACGGTACCGACGATGCGGACGCGAATACCGAGGAACACCGCCGCGCACCAGCGGTGAAACGCCGCCCAACCGCGCGCAATGCTGCGCAGCATCGCTACGCTGAACGGCGCCACGGCGAGCGCCGAGAGCACATAGACCAGCGTCCCCGGATAGAAGATCAGCGCAAACAGCAGCGAACGAACTAAAATCATCACAATCCTACGGCTGCGCCGGCATGGCTGAGCAGATATTTATGATATTCCCGGAACAATACCGAGAAACTGGCCTGGCTGCGAACGGCATCGGGGACGATGACCACCTTGCCGCGCACGGCCCGGCTCAGTTCATAGCGTGCGCGACGCATATGCCAATCGGTTGTGACGAGCCGCACGCTTTTATACCCGCGGCGCTTGAGCCAATTTGCGGTTTCCTGCGCGTTCGAGCGGGTATCGACCGCCTGGCGGCCAAGATCGACGCAGCATTCGAGGCGTTCGACGGGGATGCCGAGCGTATGCGCCAGTTCCTTGCGCTTCACGCTGCGGTTGACGCCCGAGATCAGCAGTCTTTTGGCTTCGTTGCGTTCGATCACCTCAAGCCCGCGCTCGATCCGCCCCGGCCCGCCGGTGAGCGCGGTGACGCCATCGGTGACAACATCGCCCGCCGGACGCGGCAGGAAGACGACGAACGCCGCAAAGCCCAGCGCCCAGATCAAAGGGACAATCGAGAACAGGCGCTTGATCACAACATTTTCCGCAAGGATTTGATGACCGTGACGCGCGCGGCAAAGGTTGCCAGAAGCGCGCCCGCAAAGGGAAGCGCGAGGATAAGCGCGCGGTCGATCCCCGACAAGCTGACCGCGCCCAGCATGTCCGATCCCATCGCCTGCACCCTGTCCCCCAGCAACAGGATGACGGCATAGGCCGCGATCAGCCCGACAAGCCCGCCGAACAGCGCATCGAGCGCGATGCGGCGCTGGAACAGATGGGTGATCTGGAGATCGGTCGCCCCCATCAGGTGGAGCACGTCGATCGTTTCGCGGTGCGTGTTGAGCGCGGCGCGCGCGGAGAGCACCACGATCGAGGCGGTGGCCGCCGCCATCAGCCCGACCAGCGCCGCCGCAAGCCATTGCAGCGAGCCGATGAGCGCGATGATCGGTTCAAGCCAGCGGGCATGGCGATCGATCCGCGCGGTGGGGGCCACCTTGCGCACCGCCTGCTCAACCGCCTCGACGCGCTTGTCGTCGCCGTCGCGCAGGCTGACATCGATGAGCGCGGGGACGGGCAGGTCTTCGCCCAAAAGCCCCGCTTCGCCCAGCCAGGGCTCGAGCAGCGCAGCCATCTCGGCCTCGCCCACGCGGCGCAGCGCGGTGACATCGGCCTGCCCGCGCAGCACGCGTTCCACCGCCTGCGCCTGCGCATCGCGGATATCGGGATTGGCCTCGACGATCTGGACGGTGAGTTTGCCCGACAGATCATTGCCGATCGTGCGCGCCGCCGCGCCAAGGCCAAGCCCCGTGGCGGCCGCGAGTGCGGTCAGGAACATCATGATCGCAATCACCCAGGGCATCGGCCCCGCCAGCCGCCCTTCGGGCAGCAGGCGCCGATCGGCGCGGCTGGAGATGAGGCCGAAGCTCATGCCGGCGTTCCCGCTTCCAACCGGAGCGCATGGCGCAACTCATCGGTGGGGTCGGTCACGCGGCCTCGATCGAGCCGCATCAAGGCCGCGCGCGGCACGCGGTTGAGGAGATGGATATCGTGCGTCGCGACAACGATGGTGGTGCCGAGCTTGTTCAGCCCGTCGAACAGATGGAGCAGCCGCTCGGCCATTTCAGGATCGACATTGCCCGTCGGCTCGTCGGCCACGAGCAGATCGGGCCGCCCGATCACCGCACGCGCGATCGCCACGCGCTGCTGTTCGCCGCCCGAAAGCGTCGCGGGGCGGGCGGAGGCGCGGTCGGACAGGCCGACCCAGGCGAGCATCTCGTTGACCGGCGCCTCGATCTCGCGCTCGCTCTGCCCCATGACGCGGAGCGGCAGCGCAATATTGTCGAAGGCAGAAAGATGCGGGACCAGCCGGAAATCCTGAAACACCACGCCGATGCGCCGCCGCATCGCGGGCAGCTTTTCGCGGGGGAGGGTAACGACATCCTCACCGAACAGGCGGATAAGCCCGCGGCTGGGGCGCTGCGCCAGATACAGAAGCCGGAGCAGCGAGGTCTTGCCCGCGCCCGACGGCCCCGTAAGCACGCAAAACGCGCCCTCGGGGAGCGAAAAGCTCAGATCCGAGAGCGTTTCGGCGCCTGTGCCATAGCGCAGGCCGACATTTTCGAACTGCACAATGCTCGTCATCGCTGACCGCTGACACTCCTTTGCCCGGCGTTGCCATCGCACAGAGCCGCGCGCCGCGTAAAGCGACTTGTGCCGTCAAATACAGCCCTTACCGCCGAGAGGCTTGCAACTTGAATCGGCTGCGTGTTTACAGTTCGATCCGAAACATGGGGTTTTCCAAATCAGATGATCCTGACCTGCCCAGAGTGCGGGACACGCTATACGGTCCCCGATACGGCGATCGGCGCGGATGGCCGCACGGTCCGTTGCGCCTCGTGCAAGCATAGCTGGTTCGAACCCGCCCCGGATGCCGAGGCGGCCGCCGAAACGCCCATAGCAACGGCACAGCCCGCCGCCGATCCGATTCCGGCCGCCGCCGCCGAACCCGCGCGCGCGGCGACGCTGGCCGCCGAACCGGTGGCCGAGCCCACCGCAGAAACGGGTTTCGATCCCTATGCGCATCAGCCGCCTTTCAAGCCGAAGAAGAATCCGGCGCGGCGCTGGACCTTTGCCGCGGCGGGGGCGGGGCTGCTGATGGTCGCCGGTTTCGGCGCAGTGCAATATTTCGGCACGCCGGGCACGGCGGCATGGCTGGGCGTGAAATCGGCGCAGGTGGAAATTCCGCTGCTGCTGGAGGTGCCGCGCAAGCCCGAACGCCGCCTGCAGCCGAGCGGGAACGAACTGTTCGCGGTGTCGGGCCGAATCATCAATCCGACCGACGAAGCCCAGATCGTGCCCGACATCATCGCCGAATTGCGCGATACATCGGGGCGTGTCGTCTATGGCTGGCGGATCGTTCCGTCGGTGCGCAAGCTCGCGCCCAAGGAATCAACCGCGTTCGACAGCGCCGAGATGGACGTGCCCAAGAGCGCCAAGGAACTCAATCTCAGCTTTTCCGGTGCGGGCCTGAAATAATCGCAGGCCCAAAACCCCCATGTTTCGGGGATTTTAACAAAAAATCGCAGAAAAATGCGATTTTCCCGCGTGAAGGGGCTTCCCAACCCCGAAACCCCCTGCTAGAGGCACGCGCCTTACCAGACGCCGGTTTCTTCCGGCGGAAAGATCAGTGCGGTCGTGGCGGAACTGGTAGACGCGCAACGTTGAGGTCGTTGTGGGCGAAAGCCCGTGGAAGTTCGAGTCTTCTCGACCGCACCATCTTCTCTCTGAAATAAATATCCCTCCCCCTCACGGGGAAAACCGTGGCCTGGCGCACGCGCGCAAAAGTCGGCTGGCACGACTATGGAACAGTGCGCGCCCTTTCCGGGTTGATAGCGGACATGCGTGCGCGCGATCGGGCCGAGGGGGCGCCCCACCGTCCACGCCGGGCTTTCCGTATGCAGAATGCACGGGGAGGAGAGAAACGGCATGCCGACCAATGCCCGCAGTTTCGACGCGCCCACCCCGCATATCAACGCCATTGCCACCGCGATTCCCGATCGCGACATCCACCAATTGTTCATCGACTGGGCCGAGGCACGGCTGCCCGCCAGCGAACGTGCGATTTTTCGGCGGATGACGGCGCGTTCGGGAATCGCGCATCGCTGGTCGATCCTCGACGAACCACCCACCGGCCCCGAGGGGCTTTATGGCGGCCCCGACCAGCCGCCGACCTCAAGGCGCATGGCGCTTTATACCGAAGCGGCGCCGATTCTGGCGGGCAGGGCGATCGCCGGTCTTGCCTTCGATCCGGGCCGCATCACCCATCTCGTCCTCGCCAGCTGCACCGGGTTCAGCGCGCCGGGGATCGACCAGATAGTGGCGCAGCAGATCGGGCTCTCTCCGCATGTCGAAAGGCTGCTCGTCGGCTTCATGGGCTGTTATGCCGCCGTCGCCGCGCTGCGTAGCGCGCGCCATATCGTGCGCTCCGACCCAGAGGCGCAGGTGCTGGTGATCACGGTCGAGCTGTCGTCGCTCCACCTGACGCCTGAAAACCGGCTGGAAGCGCTGCTCGCCATGCTCCAGTTCGGAGACGGCGCGGCCGCCGCGCTCGTATCCGCACGGCCCGAGGGGCTGGCGATGGAGGGCTGCTTTGCCACGACGATTCCCGATTCCGGCGATCTCATCCGCTGGACGATCGGCGATCATGGTTTTCTCATGCACCTGTCGGGCGCGGTGCCCGGCCAGATCGGCACGGCGCTTGCCCAGCCCCAGGTCCGCGCGCTGATGACCGGCGGCCGCGCACTCGCGGCGATCACGCACTGGGCGGTGCATGCGGGCGGGCGTTCGGTGCTCGATGCGGTCGAGCACGGGCTCGACCTGTCGGCTGGCGCGCTCGATGATTCGCGCGCGGTGCTGCGCGCCTGCGGCAACATGTCGTCCTCGACGCTGATGTTCGTGCTCGCACGCATGCTCGCCGACGGGATACACGGCCCGGGCATCGCGCTCGCCTTCGGCCCCGGGCTGGCGGCGGAAGGCTTTCGCTTCGGACCACCGCGATGAAGAGCCTCGCCCTCCGCGCGCTCGAAGAAGAGCGGATGGACGCGCCCGACCTCGATCCGGCGGTCTATGCGCAGGTTCTGGGCGACCTCACCAAGGTGAACCGCGCCACGCTCGCCCAGCGCCCGACTCTGAGCTTTCTGAACCGCGCGCTCGCCGGGCGGACACGGGCGACGATCCTCGATGTCGGCTTTGGCGACGGCGATATGCTGCGCACCATCGATCGCTGGGCCAAAAGGCGTGGGATTGCCACCCGGCTGGTCGGGATCGATCTCAACCCATCGAGCGCCCCCACCGCACGCGCGCACAGCCCGCCAGATTGCGCGATCGACTGGCGCACCGGCGATTATGCCGAGCTGAGGGGAGAAGGGTTCGACATCATCCTCTCAAGCCTGGTCGCGCATCATATGCGCCACGGCGAGCTCATCGCCTTTCTGCGCTTCATGATGGCCGAGGCGCGGGTCGGCTGGCTGATCAACGACCTCCACCGCCACCGGCTGTCCGCATTGGGCTTTCCGATTCTGGCGCGCGCGATGCACTGGCACGAGATCGTCCGTCATGACGGCAGTCTGTCGATCCGGCGCGCTTACCGCCCGCACGAATGGCCGCCGATTCTGGCGGAAGCGGGGATTGCCCCCGGCGATACGCGAATCTTCCGCGCCTTTCCCTTCCGGTTGTGCGTCGAACGGATCGCCTGATTCTGGGCGGCGGCCCGGCGGGCGCGGCGGCGGCGATCGGCTTCGCGCGCGCGGGGCTCCCGGCACTGATGCTCGAACGCCAACGCGACGACGGCGATGCGCTGTGCGGCGGTTTCCTGAGCTGGCGCACCTGCGCAACGCTGGAGGCGATTGGGCTGGCGCGCGTCGAGTTGGGCGGCCATGCGATCGACACGCTGCGGCTGTTCGCCGGCACGCACAGCGGAGAAGTGCGGCTGCCCGCGCCCGCCACCGGGCTATCGCGGCGCCGGCTTGATCGATTGCTGCGCAGCATAGCCGAACATGGCGGCGCAGCAATTGAGCGCGGCGTGGCGGTAACCCACGCCGAACCGGGGCGGGTTGAGGCCGCTGACGGCGCGACCATCACCTGCGAAAGCCTGTTTCTCGCGACCGGCAAGCATGACTGTCGCGGGCTGCCGCGCGGCGCGCCCGCCGAGCCCGACCCGATGCTGGGGCTGCGCCTGCGGCTCGCGCCGCACCCGGCGCTGACGCAGATGCTGCGGTCGGCAATCGAACTGCACCTGTTTGCCGGGGGCTATGCCGGGCTGGTGCTGCAGGAGGATGGCAGCGGCAATCTTTGCATGGCGGTGCGCAAATCGCGGCTGAAGGCGGCGGGGAGGCATCCCTGGGCGCTGCTGAAGGTGCTGGCCGGTGATTCGCCCGCGCTGGGCGATCGCATCGCCCATGCCGCACCCGATGCGCCGATCGATGCCATCGTCGCCATCCCCTATGGCTGGCGTGCGGCGATAACGGTGCCGGGAGTGTTTCGGCTGGGCGATCAGGCGGCGGTCATCCCCTCGCTCGCGGGGGAGGGGATCGGCATCGCGCTGCTGAGCGGGTTGATGGCGGCACGACGTCATAGCGCGGGAGGCGCCCCGGCCGCGCGCGCTTTTCAGGCCGACATGGCACGGGCAAGCAGGGGGCCGCTGGCGGTGGCGGGGCTGGTGGCAACGGCGGCCGGCAGCGCTTCGCTCCGCCCGCTGCTGCCACCGCTGATCGCGCATGTCCCCGGCGCCGCCGCGCTGATCGCCCGGTTGACCCGGATCGGCGAAAGCGCGCGCCCGCGCTATTGACCGGCGCGCGCATCCGCATCAGATTTGGGCGATGAACCGGCTCGATCTTTCCGAAGAAGAATGGCGCAAGCGCCTTTCCCCCGTGCAATATCACGTCCTGCGCGAGGCGGGGACAGAGCGGGCGTTCAGCGGCCTGCTGACCGACAACAAGGCGCCGGGTCTTTATCGCTGCGCGGGATGCGGCGCCGAGCTTTTCCGATCGGACGAGAAATATGAATCCGGTTCGGGCTGGCCCAGCTTCTTTGCCCCCGCCAGCGCGGATGCCGTGACCGAACATGCCGATGCCAGCCATGGCATGCGCCGCGTCGAGGTGCGCTGCACCAAATGCGACGGACATCTGGGCCATGTTTTCCCCGACGGCCCCAATCCGACGGGCCTGCGTTATTGCATGAACAGCGTCGCGCTCGACTTTCAGGGGCAGCGCCACGACGATTAACGCGCCGTTCACGCCAGATCGGCTTGGCAGTGCGTATATTTCCCCGTAAATCATCGCACCACAAATGGCAGCCAAACCTCCCCGTGCATCGACGCGCATCAAGCGCTTTCTCGTAAAATCCGCAAAGCTTGCGTTTTTCGCCGGCATCGCGGCGCTGATCGCGCTCGTCATCGCGGTCGGCATCGCCATGTCGAGCATGCCAGGATTCAGCGAACTGAAGCGCGATCCCAATGGACAGATGATCCAGGTGCGCGCGGCAGACGGTTCGGTACTCGTCTCGCTCGGCCCCAGCTACGGCGAATGGCTGTCCTATGACGAGATTCCGCAGGTAATGACCGATGCGATGGTGGCGGTGGAAGACCGCCGCTTCCGCATGCATCCCGGCGTCGACCCCATCGGCATTTCGCGCTCGCTGATCGTGCGCGTGCAACGCGGCCGCTGGGCGCAGGGCGGATCGACGATCACCCAGCAGCTGGCGCGCAACATCTTCCTGAACAACAACAAGGATTTCGGGCGGAAATTCCGCGAGATGATCCTCGCGCTCGCAATGGAGCGCAAGTTCACCAAGGACCAGATCCTCGAGCTGTACCTGAACAAGGTCTATTTCGGCGGCGGCGCCTACGGAATCGACGCGGCGAGCCGCAAATTCTTCGGTCATGACGCCAAGTCGCTTTCGCTGGCCGAAGCCGCGGTGATCGCGGGGCTGGTCAAGGCGCCCTCCAACTATTCGCCCACCGCCGATGCCGAGGCCGCGATCGGCCGCGCCGGCGTGGTGCTGCAGGTGATGCAGGATGCCGGCGTCATCTCGCCGAGCGAGGCCGCCGAGGCGCGCCCCGAAGACATCAAGCTCGCCCCCGAACCACCGCAGAACAGCGTGCGTTATTTCACCGACTGGGCGCTGCCGCAGCTCGAAACATTGATCGAGGAAAGCGAACGCCCGATCGTGGTGTGGACCACGCTCGACCCCAGCATGCAGCGCGCCGCCGACGCGGCGATTCGCGCGAACACCCCCGCCGGGCTGCAGGGCGCGCTCGTCTCGCTCGACCGCGACGGCGCGGTGCGCGCGATGGTGGGCGGCAAGGACTATGTCTCGTCGATCTACAACCGCGCGACGCAGGCGCAGCGCCAGCCGGGCTCGGCGTTCAAGCTGTTCGTCTATCTCGCCGCGCTCGAGGCGGGGCATACGCCCAACGACACCGTGGTCGACGAAGCGGTGACGATCGGCGGCTGGTCGCCGCGCAACAGCTCGCGCCGCTTCTCGGGCGAGATGACGATCCGCACCGCCTTCACCTATTCGATCAACACCGTGGCGGCGAAGCTGGGGCAGGAGGTCGGCTTTTCGACCGTGTCCGACATGGCGCGCCGTTTCGGGATCACCACCCCGCTCAACAACCATCCCTCGATCGTGCTCGGCACCGCCGATGTCCGCCTGATCGATATGACGCGCGCCTATGCCTCGGTCGCGGCCAAGGGCATCGCCATCGTCCCCTACGGCATCACCAAGGTGACCGCCGATAATGGCGAGATCCTCTACCAGCACCAGACCGACGATTCGCGCGTGCTGGTGGCGCCCTGGGTCGCCGCGCAGATGACCGACCTGCTGCAGACCGCGGTGAGCGCGGGCACCGGCCGCGCCGCGCAGATCGGCCGCCCGGTCGCGGGCAAGACGGGGACGACCAGTTCGAACAAGGATGGCTGGTTCCTCGGTTTCTCGAGCGGGCTGACCACTGGCGTATGGATGGGCCGCGACGACGCCAAGGCGGTGGGGTCGCTGCAGGGCGGGGCCGCCCCCGCGCGCGCCTTTGCCAGCTTCATGCAGATCGCGGTCGCCAAACGCCCGATCGAGAATTTCGAAACCGAGGTGACGCTGCCCGAATGGGAGCTGGAGCCCGATGACGAGGCCTATTACGGCGCGCCCGACGAAGGCGTGTTCGTCGACGAGCACGGCAATCCCGTCCCCGGCGCGGAAAATCCCGAGATTCAGGGCGCAATGCCGCAGGACGGCGAGGACATGCAGGCCCCGCCCAAGCTCGACCAGCAATGGATCGACGATGTTCTGGGCCGCGAACGCCCCCCGCAGCGCCCGGCAACGCCGCGCCAGCCGCAGCAGGAACGCCAGCCCGCCAGCCCGCCGTCAGGCCAGCGCAATCAGCCGCAAAACCTGCTTCAGGACGTTTCCCGCCCCACCCAGTGAAGCGCGCTGCCATGCGCGCGCAGCCATGCGCGCGCCTCGTCAGGATCGCCGCCGTATAATTTTGCCGCCAGCGCATGAAAGGCGGGGCTGTGATCCATATGGACGCGGTGCGCGACCTCATGCGCGACGGTGGAGCGCCGGACATAGACGGGCGCCATCACCAGCCGCCAGCTATAGCGGATATCGCCGTTCGCCGAGCAGCTGCCCCAGCGCGCGCGCGGATCGGCAACGCTGACCCGGCCAATGCTGACCCCGGCCTTGGCGGCGATCTCGTGCGTCTCGCGCGTCATCCGCTCGAGCGCCTGTTTTCTGGCCCATCCGAGCACGCGTGACGTCACGGCGTCGAGCGGCCCGCCAAAGACCAGCCGGTCGTCTTCATGGCGAACGGTGCGGGTGAGCCCTTCGCACCAGTCGACGATCAGGTCGCGCCCCTCGAAGGGAAAGGGCCCGCCCGGATAGATCGGGCGCGGCACCGGAATGCGCGACAGCGCATCCTCCACCCAGCGATGCTGCCCCTCGGCCCAGGCAAGCGCGGCGCGCAGGCTGTGGCGGGGCGGCAGGGAGAGGGTGATCGCCCCGGTGCGGGGATCGACCGTCAGCCGAACCGAACGCGCCCCCGGCCGTCGGCGGATCTGGAGCGGGCGCTCGCGCCCCGCCGGGCCGAAGGAGAGTTCAGAGGGGCCTGTCGACAATATGGAGTTCCAGATCGCCGGCATCGACCTCGGAAATCGTCCAGCCGCGCACCGAAATCCCGGCGCGGTGGACGCTTTCGGGATCGCCGCTCACCAGCGGATGCCAGTCGGGCAGAGGCTTGCCCTCATCGATAAGACGGTAGGCGCAGCTGTCGGGCAGCCAGTCGATCTCGCGCAGCAGCTTGGGGGTAAGGCGCACGCATTCGGGAACAAAGGCGCGGCGATGGCGATAATTGGTGCACTGCCCGCTATGCCGATCGAGCAGCTTGCACGCGACATTGGTGGGCAGAAGTTCTCCGGTTTCCTCGTCCTCGAGCTTGTGGATGCAGCATTTGCCGCAGCCGTCGCACAGGCTTTCCCATTCCGCCCGGTCCATCTGTTCCAGCGTCTTGGTTTCCCAGAAAGCTTTCGTCACCGCACCCATTGGCTCAATACCGCAGCAATTTCCTGAGGCGTGCCATCGAGCGGCACCAGCGCCACCGGGCCGCCATCAGGGCCCATGAGATAGGTCTGCCGGCTGTGATCGACAAGATAGGCCTTGGGGTCCGTCTCGGCGCCCGCCTTGCGGAAATAGACCGCATAATCCTTGGCCACCGCGGCGATCGCATCGGGCGTGCCGGTGAGGCCGATCAGGCGCGGGTGGAAATTGCCGATGAACTGCTTGAGCACTTCGGGCGTGTCGCGCTCGGGATCGACGCTGATGAAGATCGGCTGGACCTTGGCGGCGAGCGCGGGCTGTTCCTTCTCGAACAGCTTGAAGCCCTGCATGATCTTCTGGACATCGACCGGGCAGACATCGGGGCAGAAGGTATAACCGAAATAGATGATGCGGTATTGGCCCGCAAAATCCTTGTCGGTCACGGTCTTGCCGTCCTGATCGGTCAGCGAAAACGGTCCGCCGATCCGCGCGCCGGCAAGCGGCGCCTCGGACAGCGGCGCATCGCCGGGGGCGGGATTGCAGCCGGCCAGCGTCATCAGCGCGGCCAGGCCAAGGGCGAGGGGACGATTGAAAACGTTCATGGCGGGTCTAGCCATGCTTTGCTATTGGCTGGAGCGCAAGACAACAGGAACGCAAACGCGATGGAATTTCCGAAACGCCCCGCCCGAATGATGATTGCCGCGCTGCTGGCGACCACCATTCTGCCGACGACCGCGCAGGCCCAGTTTTCCGACAGTTATAGTTTCCTGAAGGCGGCGCGCGACGCGGATGGCACCAAGGCGACCGAGCTTCTGGGGGAACCCGGCAGCACGATTGTCGACACCAAGGACCAGAAAACCGGCGAAACCGCGCTCCACATCGTCACCCAGCGCCGCGATCTCGGCTGGATGGGTTTCCTGATCGGCAAGGGCGCCAAGGTCGACCTTACCGACAAGCAGGGCAATACCCCACTGATGGTTGCGTCGCAGCTCGGCTTTTTCGAGGGCGCGCAGTTGCTCGTCGGCCGCAAGGCGCGCGTCGATGCGGCGAACGCCCAGGGCGAAACCCCGCTTATCCGCGCGGTCCAGAACCGCGATGTGCGGACCGTCCGCCTGCTGCTGACTGCCGGCGCCAATCCCGATCGGGCCGATACGCTCGCGGGCATGTCCGCGCGCGACTATGCCAAGCGCGACCCACGCGCGACCGCGGTGCTCAAGCTGATCGAGGAACAGGGCAAGACGCGTTCCGAAGGGATGATGGGCCCCAAATAAGCCCCTCAGCGATCGAGGGGCCTATTGCTCCTCGATCCGCGCCAGATCGCCGTCCTGCAAGCTCAGCAGCCGCGACGCCGCCCGCCGGGCAAAGCGCAGCGTTTCCGCCTTACGCCGTGCCCCGGCCAGCGACACCGTCGCCGCCTCGCGCAGGATCGCCCCCGAATAACGATCCGCAACGATCACGCCGGTGCGCTCTGGCTGGAAAAAGGCGCCGTCGAGCGGCGCGGCATCGAAGCCCGGCGGCACCGCCCAGAAAAAACGATCGCAATAATCGAGATAATCGGGCCATTTCATGTCGCCCAGAAGATCGCCGCGCGCGACCTTGATCTCGACGATCGTGATCCGCCCGGATGCATCGAGCGCCATCACATCGGCGCGCCGGCCATTGCCAAGCGGCACCTCGACCAATGCGGTCATGTCATGCGCAAGGAACAGCCGCGCCACGCCGCGTGCGACGTCGGTTGCCACGGCCTTTTCCAGAATCGATCCCGCATCCATGCACGGCACCATAGAACGTAACAGGAACATGGAAAAGGGGGCGAAGCATCATGGCCTCGCCCCCTTTTTCAATCTCGTGCCGTTGGCGCGGAAATCAACGATAGAAAATGTGATTACCGATCGTTGCGACGCGCTTCAGCTTCCAGCGCGGCGAAACGCGCGTGGCGTGGAAGAACAGCGCATCGGACGCTGCCGTGTCCCAGCGTTCCTGCATCGCGACACGGGCGACCGCAACCGATTGGTGCCAGGCCGAGCTGTCACGGTTGATCGCGGGCATCTTGCCGCCGCGCACAAACGAGAACTGGCTGGGCTGATAGACCACACCGCAGATGCTGGTCGGGAAGCGGCCGGATTCGGCACGGTTCAGGATCACTTCGGCCACGGCGTGCTGGCCTTCGAGCGATTCCGCCTTGGATTCGAAATAGATCGCACCGGCAAGGCATTCCTCATCCTTGCTGAGCGCGGTTTCGGTGTTCTGGGCATCGACCAGTGCGCGCAGCGAAACGGGCTTGGTGTCGGGCTCTACCGCCTCGGGTGCAGCCGGAGCCGCAGCATCTTCGAGAACGGGAACCTGCTGCACGACGGGTGCGTTAATGATCGCAGGATCGGAAATTACGGTTTCGCTGGTCGGGTTGGTAACCGATGCCGAAGCGAAAGCGACTGACGGAACGGCTTCGACGGCCGCCGCAAACACGCAAAGGGAAATCGCCGCGGAACCCGCAGCGCGCAAAATCGGACTCATCAACTCAAGGCGATGTGCGGTTGACTGATCGAACTAGGATGCCCCCAAATTCTGGCATTCCCTGATCGCCCCCCGACTGCGTTGCCGGACTTCCCAACTTACGGGAACACGGCCTGACGCGTGGCGTTGGACGCCCAAATGTTCGCAGACGCGTTTCGAGTCAACCCTGAGCGATTGTTTCAGCGGCGAACCGTTCGGCGTGAGCGATATCCAGTTCAACCAGCCACAGGTCGGGGTCACGCGATCGGCGGCGGTCGATATAGGCGGCGAGAGCCTCTGAATCGTCAATGTTTTCGGGGCCGCATGCCGTCCAGACATAGCCTCGATCGAAATCGAGCGTGCGTTCGAGCAGCTTTTGGGGGACGCCGCGTTCGGCGCAGAGCAGCAGGATCGCGCCCGCTTCGGCATCGCCGCGTGCCAGGATCGCGCCGTGCCCACCCTCGATTTCGACGCGGCGGACGAGCGCCGATACAAGAAACTTGCTGGTAAGCCGCGGCGTCACGCGCGCGGCGATGCCACAGTCGGCGTGGTGGAATAGCCGGGAAGCGAGGCGAGCGGGATGCGCGAGCGCATGAAGGTGCCCGTCCCGCGCGCGCATTCCTCGCCTTCGGCATCGATCAGCCGCGCTTCGGCCACGTAAACACGCCGCTTGCCGCTGATCCAGCGCCCCTCGGCGATCACCGGGCCCTTTTTCATCGGGCGGGTAAAGAACAGGTTGAACGCGGTCGTCAGCAGGAAATAATCGGTGACGAGGCTGTTCGCCGCATAAAAGGCAGCGTCGTCGAGCATCTTGAAATAGCTGGTGCCGTGCACCGCGCCCGCCGCGTGATGGACGCGCTCGTCGACGTCGAAATGGATCCGCGCTTCGCCGGCCGCAGGGATTTCAAGGCGCGACGGGAAAAGCAGGTTGATCGGCGCGCTCGCATAAAGCGATTCCAGCGCGCGAAAATGGGCCTGTTCGCCCTCCATCGCGCCGGGATCGCCTGCCTCAGGCAGCATCGCGCGCTTCGCTTGTCACCAGAAGCGCGAACAGCGCATCGGTCGACCCCGCGCCGCGCAGCTTGGCGAGGAACTGCTTGTCGCGCAGCGCGCGGCTGACGCGCGCCAATGCCTTCAGATGTTCAGCCCCCGCATCGGGCGGGGACAGCAGCATGAACACGATATCGACGGGCATATCGTCGATCGCCTGGAACTCGATCGCCTCATCCAGACGGACGAACACCCCGATCACCTGATTCAGGCCCTCGATCTTGCCGTGCGGAATCGCGACTCCGCCGCCGAATCCGGTCGAACCCAGTTTTTCGCGGTCGCTCAGACGCTCGACCACGGTACGCGCAGACAGGCCCACCTCGCGCTCAACGATTGCCGCGAGCTGCTGGAAAAGGGCCTTCTTACTGGTAACCGGCATCCCCGCCACAACCGTGGCGGGAACAAGTATATCACTGAAGTTGCTCATATTAAATCCGCAGAGGCGGGCATATAGCCCGCCTCGAACCTTGTATTATCCAACCTTTACGGTTGCTGAAATCAGATGGCGGCGCGCTGCGGCTCGACCCAGCCGATGGTGCCGTCGCCGCGGCGATAGACCATATTATACGCGCCAGTGCCACTGTTTTTGAAAAGCAACGCGTTGGTATTGCGCAAATCGAGCATCATCACCGCATCCGAAACCGAGGCATCGGGCACGTCCACGCGGGTTTCGGCGACGATGGGCGGATTATCCGTCGCTTCCTCGATTTCCTCGGCCATTTCAAAGACGGTATAGCCCGCATTGCCGTTGAGCAGCTCCATCGCGGCGTTGGCGGCCGCCTGCTGCGCGGGGGCGCGATCCTTCAGCCGGCGCTTGTACCGACGCAGCTGGGTTTCGATACGGTCGGCGGCGGTGTCGAAGGCAGGATGGGCTTCCTGCCCGGTGGCGCTTCCCTTCAGAATCACGCCCTGCATCACATGCGCGACGATGTCGCACCGGAAGCCATAATCATGCGGCCCCTTGCTGAAGGTGACCTGTGCGGAAAGCGCGCGCGAGAAATATTTGTCCGCGATGGCAGTCAGTCGATCCTCGACATGCGCCCGAAGCGCTTCGCCGGTGTCGACACGATGACCCGAAACACGGATTTCCATGGCTATTTCTCCATCAAGATACTGTACCGCTTCGACCGAAACGGCACTGGACCGTCACCCGGCGACCACCCCCTTTAACCAGAGCGGGTCGGTCAGCTTGGCAACGAACTCTGCGTGGCGTGTCAGCTCCTCTTCGCTTGCGGCATGCGCACGCGCGGGGCGCACCACACGCTCTACCAACGTGGCAACCGCCGATGCGGGTCCGGCCGCGGCCGTAACCAGCGTTTCGGGCGCCCCCAGCATCAGCCCGATCTGGCGTCCGCCGGTCAGCTCGACATAGACCTGGGCAAGAAGCTGCGCGTCGAGCAACGCGCCGTGCATCACACGGTGGCTGCGATCGATGCCATAACGGTTGCACAGCGCGTCGAGCGTGTGCTTCGCACCGGGATGACGCGTGCGCGCCATCGCCAGCGTATCGATCATCCGATCAAGGCTCACGATCGGGCGGCCGCACGCCTTCAGTTCGAAATTCAGGAAGGAAAAGTCGAACTGCGCATTGTGCGCGATGAGCGGGGTGTCTTCGAGGAAGTCGAGCAGATCCTCGACCTTGTCGGCGAAGAGCGGTTTGTCGGCGAGAAACGCCTCGGACAGGCCGTGCACCGCCTGCGCCTCGCTCGGCATCGAACGCTCGGGGTTGAAATAGGCATGGAAGACGCGCCCGGTTTCAACCCGGTTGAAGAGTTCGACGCAGCCGATCTCGACGAGCCTGTCGCCTCCCTGAGCGCTCAATCCGGTCGTTTCGGTGTCGAATACTATCTCACGCATGTCACGAACAATATCGGCGCTGTTTTGCGCGGAGGCAAGCCACCAGTTGGCGGATTTTTGCGCGTGTCGCCGCTTTCGCCCCGCCAGTGTCGACAACCGTGTCCGCGCGCAGGCGCTTTTGCGCGTCGGGCAGCTGGAGCTTGAGGATGCGGCGGAATTTTTCGGGCGTCATGCCGGGGCGCGCGAGCACGCGCCGGCGCTGCTTCCACGCCGGGGCGGAGACGACGACGATATGATCGACCCGCGCCGATCCGCCCTTTTCGAAGAGCAGCGGAATATCGAGCACCACCATCGGCCGCGCGCGATTCCGGCGCAGAAACGCCAACCGGTCAAGCGCGACGACGGGGTGGACGATCGCCTCGAGCGCGGCGAGCGCCTCGGGATTGCCGAACACAGCCTGGCCGAGCGCGGCGCGATTCACCCCGTCCGACCCGGTCGTGCCGGGAAAACGCGCCTCGATGGGAGCGAGCAGCCGCCCGCCCGGGCCCTGCAGCCGGTGTACCGCGGCATCAGCGTCGAACACGGGTACCCCTTCGGCCATGAACATCGCGGCTACCGCCGATTTGCCCATGCCGATCGATCCGGTGAGCCCGATGACGATCATGCGGTGAGCAGCTTGCGCAATTCCTCGTCGAACAGGCGCGGGGGTTCGCGGTCGAAGAAGAGTTCGAACGCCACCGCCGCCTGGCCGATCAGCATCGCGAGTCCGTCAACCGTCTCCAGCCCCTGCGCCTCGGCTTCGGCAAGAAGCGCGGTCTGCAGCGGCGCATAGACGATGTCATAGACGACGCAGTCATCGGGCTGGTCCGACAGATCGGGATCGAAATCGGGCGCGCCGGTCATGCCGAGCGTGCTGGCGTTGACGATCAGCGCGGCGGGCGGAATCGGCGCGTCGAGCGGCAGCACCTTGCCCTTCAGCCCGAAATGACGAAGCAGTTCGACGCCGGTTTCGCGCGTACGATTGAGAATCGTGACCTCGCCCACCGCCGCGCGCGATAGCGCAAACAGCACCGCGCGCGCCGCACCGCCCGCGCCGATCACGACGACATCGCGGCCAGCCAGATCGAGATCGGCGATCGGGCCATAAAATCCGGCGGCATCGGTGTTGGTGCCGATCAGCGTGCCGTCATCGAGCCGGATGACCGTGTTCATCGCGCCGATGCTGTCGCCCACGCCGCCGCGATCCTCGACGAAGCGAATCACCGCCTGCTTGTGCGGGACAGTAACGTTGCACCCCTTCCACGCCGGATCGGCCGCGCGCTCGCGAAAAAACGCCTCCAGCCCGTCAGCGGTGATGTGAGTCTTGCGGTAATCTCCCGCGATTCCGAGCTTTTCGAGCCAGAATTTGTGGATGACCGGCGATTTGGACTGGGCGATCGGATCGCCGATCACCTCGGCATAGGGAAGCGTCATGACGTCAATATCTTTCGGGTACGCAGGAAATCGAGAAGCGGCAGGAGCGGGAGCCCCAATATCGTGAAATGGCTCCCCTCGATGCGCGAGAAGAGCTGAATCCCCGGCCCCTCGATGCGGTAGCAGCCGACGCAATATTGCACGGCTTCATATTCGGCATCGAGATAGGATTCGATGAACGCGTCGCTGAGCGGACGGACATAGAGCTTGGCGCGGTCTACATGCCGCCAGATCGGCTGGCCGTTCTCGGCGATCACCGCCGCGCTGTGGAGCGCATGGGTGCGGCCCGACAGCAGACGCAGTTGCTCGGCGGCACCCGCACGGTCGGCGGGCTTGTCGAACATCGTGCCGTCGTCGAGCGCCAGAGTCTGATCGCAGCCGAGGACCAATGCGCCGGGCACCCGGGTGGAGAGGCGGACCGCCTTGAGTTCGGCCAGCGCATCGGCCAGCCCGCGCGCGCTGATCCCCTCGGCGCGCAGTGCGGCCTTGGCGCTGTCTTCATCGACGCGCGGGGCCAGCGCCTCGTGCGGCACGCCGGCCGCCGCCAGCATCGCGCGGCGCGCGGCGCTTTCGGAGGCGAGAACAAGAGTCATGCGATTTCCCGGGCGCCGTTGCGCTCATTATAGAGGTTGATGATCGCCGCGGCGGTTTCCTCGATCGAGCGGCGGGTGACGTCGATCACCGGCCAGCCATTATCGGCGAACATCCGGCGGGCAAAGGCGATTTCGCGGGTGACGGCATCCTGATCGACATAATCGGTCTCGGGCGCCTGATTGAGCGAGAGCAGCCGGTTGCGGCGGACCTGGACCAGCCGGTCGGTGCTCGCGGTGAGCCCGACGACGAGCGGATTGCGCAGCGAATAGAGTTTGTCGGGCGGCGGCGATTCAACGACGATCGGGATATTGGCGGTCTTGAATCCGCGATTGGCGAGATAGATCGAGGTCGGCGTTTTCGAACAGCGCGACACGCCCGCGAGCAGGATGTCCGCCTCTTCCCAATTCTCCCAGTTCACGCCGTCGTCATGCGCGATGGTGAACTGAATCGCATCAACCCGCGCGAAATAGGCGGCGTCGAGCGTGTGCTGTCGCCCGGGCCGCGCCTTGGCCTGCTGACCAAGCAGGTTGGACAGCGCATCGGTGACCGGATCGAGGGCGGCGACCATCGGCAGCCCAAGCGCGCGACAGCGCCCTTCAAGCTTGCGCCGGATATCGATGTTCACCAGCGTGAAGAGGACGAGTCCGGGGTTCTGCGCGATGTCGACAAGGATCCGATCGAGGTGTCCTTCGGACCGGACCATCGGCCAGAAATGTTTGATCGTTTCGACGCCATCGAATTGCGCTAGCGCCGCTTTTGCTATGTTTTCCAGGGTTTCGCCGGTGGAATCGGACAGGAGATGAAGGTGTAAACGGGTCATGGGTGCATCTTTGTGGATAAGTTTGGGAATTATCTAGCAAAAGACTCACAGAGTCCGGAAACTCTGGATTCCATCCCCGATGCCCTAGATTCGCTCCACAAACTATCCACAACCCATACCCCCTGTGGATAAAATGTGAGTCATGGGGATATTTGAATCGACTCTGTGCGGACTCTCGACTCCTCAGGAGTCAAGCTGTTGGCAAAACTGTGCCTGGGGGATAAGCCCCGCTATCAAGCGACCAACATCAACACCCATCTTCTTGAATCAAGATAGATAGGTAGAGGGACAAAGCTCTGACCGACCGACACGCTTCCGTTCGCCCATTGCTCGCCGTGCTCCGGGGGACCCGCCAGCCCGTGCCTCCTGTCTGGCTCATGCGCCAGGCCGGGCGTTACCTTCCCGAGTATCGCGCGCTTCGCGAACAAAAGGGCGGCTTCCTCGAACTGGCGACCGACAGCGAGACCGCGGCCGAGATCACCTTGCAGCCGATCCGCCGCTTCGGCTTTGATGGCGCGATCCTGTTTTCCGACATTCTGATGATCCCCCATGCGCTGGGTCAGGATCTGCGTTTCGAGGCGGGCGAGGGGCCGCGTCTGTCGCCCCCGCTCGTCGATCATGCGCTGGCGGCGCTCACCCCGGTGATGGAGCGGCTGGAACCGGTCTATGAAACGGTGCGGCGGGTACGCGCCGATCTGCCCGCGCAGACGACCTTTCTGGGCTTTGCCGGAAGCCCCTGGACCGTGGCGACTTATATGGTGGCCGGGCAGGGCAGCCGAGAGCAGGGCGAAACCCGACGCTATGCCTACCGCGATCCCCAGGCGTTCGAAGCGATCATCAACGCCATCGCCGACAGCACGGTCGATTATCTGGCCAAGCAGATCGAAGCGGGCGTCGATGCGGTCCAGCTGTTCGACAGCTGGTCGGGCAGCCTGTCGCCCGCGCAGTTCGAACGCTGGGTCATCGCCCCCACGGTCCGGATCGTTGATGCCTTGCGCCAGCGCCATCCCGACACCCCGATCATCGGCTTTCCGAAGGGGGCGGGGGGCAAGCTTCCAGCCTATGCCCGCGAAACCGGGGTGAATGCCGTCGGGCTCGATGAAACGGTCGATCCGGTCTGGGCGGCGGCGAACCTGCCGGCCAATCTGCCGGTGCAGGGCAATCTCGATCCGCTCGCGCTTATTGCCGGTGGTTCGGCGCTCGAAAGTGCCGTCGCCCGCATCCTGGATGCGCTGGGCGATCGACCGCACATCTTCAACCTGGGCCATGGAATCCTGCCCGACACGCCGATCGCGCATGTCGAACAGCTTCTCGGCCTTGTCCGCAGGGGGGCATGATGGAAGGTTTTCTGGGCAATCTATGGCTGTGGGTGAAGGCCGCGCACATCATCTTCGCCATCTTCCTGATGGCGGGGCTGTTCATGATGCCGCGCTTCTTCATCTATCATCAGGAAGCCCCTGTCGGCTCGCCCGAGGATGCGCGCTGGATCGAGCGGGAGCGCCGGCTGAAGAACATCATCCTGAACCCTTCGCTCATCGTCGTCTGGGTGCTCGGGATCGTGCTCGCGCTGAATGGCGGCATGTTTTCGCAAGGCTGGTTCCACGCCAAGCTGCTTTTTGTGCTGCTGCTCAGCGGCTATCATGGCTGGACGGTCGGCTATGCGAAAAAGCTGGCGCGCGGCGAACGCGCCTTTTCGGACAAGAAGCTGCGCATGTGGAACGAAGTGCCCGGTGTTGCCGCCGCGGTGATCGTGATCCTCGCGGTCGTTCGTCCCTTCTGACTCCTCATTCTGTCGAGCGCCTTCGGGCGCTTGCTTGACTTGATCCGGCAGGCCGCTTAACGCCTGTCGGACCACTCTGCCGTTCGCGCAGGGTTTTCTATCCAGTAATCGAGTCTCATTTCCTGCGGAATTCACTCCCAGACTCCATTCGGAATCCCATATGCATTTAAAAGATCTCAAGAAGAAGTCGCCCGCCGAGCTGGTTGAGCTGGCCGAAAAGCTGGGTGTTGAAAGCGCATCGACCCTGCGCAAACAGGATTTGCTGTTCGCGATCCTGAAGGTGGAGGCCGAGAACGGTACCCAGATCATGGGTATGGGCACGATCGAGGTGCTCCAGGACGGCTTCGGCTTCCTGCGCAGCCCCGATGCCAATTATCTCGCCGGCCCCGACGACATTTATGTCTCGCCCAACCAGGTCCGCAAGTTCGGCCTGCGCACCGGCGACACCGTCGAAGGCGAAATCCGCGGCCCCAAGGACGGCGAACGCTATTTCGCGCTGACCAAGCTCGTCTCGGTCAATTTCGACGATCCCGACGCCGTGCGCCACCGCGTCAACTTCGACAACCTCACCCCGCTCTACCCCGAGCAGAAGCTGGTGCTCGACACGCTCGACCCGACCGTCAAGGACAAGTCGGCGCGCGTGATCGATATCGTCGCGCCGCAGGGCAAGGGCCAGCGCGCGCTGATCGTCGCACCGCCCCGCGTCGGTAAGACCGTGCTGCTGCAGAACATCGCCAAGGCGATCACCGACAACCACCCCGAAGTGTTCCTGATCGTCTTGCTGATCGACGAACGCCCCGAGGAAGTGACCGACATGCAGCGTTCGGTGAACGGCGAGGTCATTTCCTCGACCTTCGACGAACCCGCGCAGCGCCACGTCCAGGTCGCCGAAATGGTGATCGAAAAGGCCAAGCGCCTCGTCGAGCACAAGAAGGACGTCGTGATCCTTCTGGATTCGATCACCCGTCTCGGCCGCGCCTACAACACCGTGGTGCCCTCGTCGGGCAAGGTGCTGACCGGCGGTGTCGACGCCAACGCGCTCCAGCGCCCCAAGCGTTTCTTCGGTGCCGCGCGCAATATCGAGGAAGGCGGTTCGCTTTCGATCATCGCGACCGCGCTCATCGATACCGGCAGCCGCATGGACGAAGTGATCTTCGAAGAATTCAAGGGCACCGGTAACTCGGAAATCGTGCTCGACCGCAAGGTTGCGGACAAGCGCATCTTCCCGGCGCTCGACGTCGGCAAGTCGGGCACCCGCAAGGAAGAACTGCTGGTCGACAAGGCGAAGCTGTCGAAGATGTGGGTGCTGCGTCGCATCCTCATGCAGATGGGCACCATCGATGCGATGGAGTTCCTGCTCGACAAGATGAAGGATTCGAAGACCAACGAAGACTTCTTCGATTCGATGAATCAGTAAGCCGCAACCGGGATCGCCATCATGCACGAACTCATTGCCATGACGTCGGCCGCCGCTGCGGCGGGGGCCGGGCTCGGATCACCTGCCGATATCTGGCAGCATATCCTCAACGATTTGTCGAATATCGGCTCGCCCGCGGCGCTGGCGGCGTTCGGTCAGGTTCTGCTGATCGATCTCGTCCTTGCAGGCGACAATGCGATCGTGGTCGGCGCGCTGGCAGCGGGGCTTCCCGCCGAACAGCGCCGCAAGGTCATCATGATCGGTATCATCGCGGCGCTGGTGCTGCGGATCGGCTTTGCGCTGGTCGTCAGCTGGCTGCTCGGCATTATCGGGCTGATCTTCGCGGGTGGTCTGCTCCTCCTCTGGGTGGCGTGGAAAATGTACCGCGAACTTCATCCCGTGACGGCCGGCAATGCCGGTTCGCCCGAGGTGGAGGGCGACGAAAATAGCGGTATCGCGCCGGCCAAGAGCTTTGCCGCCGCCGCCTGGGCGGTTGCGGTTGCCGATGTGTCGATGAGCCTCGACAATGTGCTCGCGGTGGCGGGCGCCGCGCGCGAGCATCCGGGCATTCTCGTCATCGGCCTCATCCTCTCGGTCGCGCTCATGGGTATCGCGGCGAACATCATCGCCAAATATATCGAGCGTTATCGCTGGATCGCTTATGTCGGCCTGGCCGTGATCGTCTATGTCGCGATCAAGATGATCTACCAAGGGATCGTTGATCCCGATGTCGGGTTGATGGTGCTGACCGCCAACTTCTGACACGAAAACGCCCCGGTATCGCTACCGGGGCGTTTTTCTTTGCGCATTTGCCGTTTTGAGGGGGCTCAGGGCAGCAGGATCGTCGATCCGGTGGTCTCACGTGCCTCAAGCGCCCGGTGTGCCTCTGCGGCCGCCGCCAGCGGGAAACGCTGGCCGATCTCGATCGTCACCGCGCCGCTCTTGATATGTCCGAACAGCGCATCGGCGCCTTGCTGGCGTTCGACGGGATCGACCATGAAATCGCCGAGCGTGGGGCGGGTGAGCATCAGCGATCCACGCCGGCTGAGTTCGAGCGGCTCGATCGCCGGGGCAGGGCCGCTGGCATTGCCGAAGCTGACCATGGTTCCACGACGCGCAAGGCTGTCGAGCGAGGCCTGCCAGCTGTCGCGCCCGACACCGTCGAGCACCGCAGAGACGCCCCGACCATCGGTAAGCGCGCGTACGGATGCAGCCAGCGCGGCGAAATCGCCGCTCAGCACATGGTCGGCGCCCAGCGCCTTGGCGCGTGCCGCCTTGGCGTCATTGCCCGCATGGCCGATCGCGACCGCACCGATCGCCTTCAGCCACTGCACCGCGATGCTGCCCACGCCGCCGGCGGCTGCATGGACGAGCACCGCCTGTCCCGCCGCCACGCGCGCGCATTTCTCGATCAGCATCCAGCTGGTCAGCCCCTTCAGGAGCGCGGCTGCGGCCATTTCGTCCGAAATCTCGTCGGGCAGGCGGATCAGGCTGTCGGCGGCGGCGATGCTGTGCGTGGCATAGGTGCCACCCGGGGCGAACAGATAGCCGACCCGGTCGCCTACCGCGAAACCCGAGACACCGGGTCCGAGCGCTTCGACCACACCCGCCGCCTCGCGGCCGAGCCCGGCGGGATAGGGCAGGGGATAGAGCCCCATGCGGTGATAGACGTCGATGAAGTTGAGCCCGATCGCGCGATTGCGAATCCGCACCTCGCCGGGCCCCGGAACGGGCGGGAGGTCGAACACCTCCCGCTCGATCG
Organism: Sphingomonas sp. C3-2; assembly: GCF_033025475.1. Lineage (NCBI taxonomy): Bacteria > Pseudomonadati > Pseudomonadota > Alphaproteobacteria > Sphingomonadales > Sphingomonadaceae > Sphingomonas > Sphingomonas sp. C3-2. Next base: position 1,846,030 of record NZ_CP130322.1, on the reverse strand, counting down.
CTTCGGGCCCGCCGGGCTGGCGGATCACAAGGCGGTAATGCTCGCTCAAGCGAGATTCTCGGCGAAGAAGGCGGCGGTGCGGCCATCGGCCAGCTGCGCGCCTTCCTCGTGGCGGCGATTGCCCATCTGGGTGGCAAAGCCGTGGTCGAGGCCCTGATAGTCGTGGATCGTCACCTTGGGGTGATCGTCGAGCCCGTCGTGCATGCGCTTTTGCGCATCGGCGTCGACGAAATGATCGGCGGTCGGCACGTGCAGCATCACGGGGCGCGAGATGGCGTGCTTTTCGCCAAGAAGGCCATCGATTCCAACGCCGTAATAGCCAACCGAGGCATCGATGTCGGTGCGCGTCGCCGTCATGAAGGCAAGCCGGCCGCCAAGGCAGTAACCGGTGCAGCCGACCTTGAGCCCGCCGCTCTTTTCACGTGCAAAGCGGATCGTGGCTTCGATATCCTCGATTCCCTTGTCCTGATCGAACTGGCCGAACAGGCCCAGCGCTTCCTGGAATTGCGCCTCGACATCGGGATCGAGCTCGATTCCGGGGCGCAGGCGCCAGAACAGATCGGGCGCGATGGCGAGATAGCCTTGCGCCGCCCATTCGTCGCACTTGGCGCGGATTCCGGGGTTCACGCCGAAGATCTCCTGAATCACGACGATTGCCGCCTTGGGCGTGCCCGCCGGTTCGGCGACATAGGCCTGGAAGCTGCCGTCGTGATGAAGGGTTTCGACTGTGGTCATAATGCCCATAGGGTGCCTTTCGCAAAGTTGGGGTTTTCGTGGATGAGTAGCTGTTGCTTGGTGTCGGGCCCAGCCCCCGCGCTATAGGCGCCAAGCGCGCCGCCCGCGCCGAGCACGCGGTGGCAGGGGATGATGATCGGATAGGGATTGCGCGCGCAGGCCTGCCCGATCGCGCGGGGCGACGAGCCGATGCTGGCTGCTAGCGCGCCGTAGCTCATCGTCTCGCCATAGCCGATGGCGGCGATGCTGGCGCGCAGCGCTTCGCCGCGCGGCGTGGTGAGCGGGAGGAGCGGCAGGTCGAAATGCTGCAGCCGCCCCTCGAAATAGGCGCGCAGCTGCGCCACGGCCGCCATGACGGCAGGCGCCCGCGATTGCACCTCGCCTTCGCCGATTCCGGACTCTATCGTGATCGCGGAGAGGTTGTCGGCCGTGCCGCAGATCGTGATCATGCCGATGGGCGTTGCGATCCGGGCATGGTCGGGGGCATAGGACATGGATGCAGCGTAGCAGGGGGCCGCGCGGCTGCTCAAGCGGAGAAGAACACCATGAAGGTGAATGTCGAGATCGATTGCACGCCGGAAGAAGCCCGCCGTTTCATGGGCTTGCCGGATCTGTCGCCGGTTCATGAAAAATATGTCGCGGGGCTGGTCGATGCGCTGGGCGGCAAGGCGATCAATCCCGAGCTGATCGAGCAGCTGATGCGCAACTGGACCCCGATGGGGGAGGCGGGGATGAATCTCTGGCGCGATCTGCTCGGCCAGATCGGCGGTACGCGGAAATAAGCCCTTAGCCAAGACGATGACGCACAGCATCTTTGCCCTGTCGAGCGGCGCGCCGCCCGCCGCCATCGCGATCGTCCGGATCAGCGGGCCGCACGCCGCCGATGCGGTCCGCGCGCTCGCCGGCCGTTTGCCGCGCCCGCGTCAGGCGAGCCTGGCACGGCTCTGCGATCCCGCCGACGGTGCCGTGCTCGATCAGGCGCTGGTGCTCTGGTTTCCGGGGCCGGCGACCGCGACCGGCGAGGATCTGGCCGAGCTGCATCTGCACGGCGGCCGGGCCGTGGTGGCGCGTGTGCTCCAAGTGCTTGGCCGGGTCGAGGGGCTGATGCCCGCCGAGCCCGGTGCCTTTACCCGGCGCGCGTTTGAAAATGGCCGGATGGATCTCGCCGAGGCCGAAGGCTTGTCCGATCTGCTCTTCGCCGAAACCGAGCTGCAGCGCATGAGCGCGATGGCGATGGCCGAAGGCGGGTTGAGCGCGCGCGTGCGCGCGTGGCAGGATCAGTTGCTCGGGATCTCTGCGCGGGTCGAGGCGCTGCTGGATTTTTCCGACGAGGATGACGTCGACGAGGATATGGGCGCGGCGAAGACGCTCTCCGCCGAGATCGCGGCACTGTCCGCCGAGATCGAAACCTTCCTCAACCGACCCTCGGCCGAGCGGCTGCGCGATGGCATTCGCGTCGCGCTCGCCGGTCCGCCCAATGCGGGCAAGTCGACCTTGCTCAACGCGCTCGCCGGGCGCGAGGCAGCGATCGTCTCGGCGCGGCCGGGGACGACGCGCGACATTATCGAGGTGCCGATCGCGCTTGCCGGGCGTCCCTTCGTGTTCAGCGATACCGCCGGACTTCATGACGCCACCAGCGACGAGATCGAGATCATCGGCATGGACCGCGCGCGCGCGGTGATCGAGGCGAGCGATATCCTGCTCTGGCTCGACGAGGCATCGGCCTCGCCCGCGCCGGACAAGACGATACGCATCCACGCCCAGGCCGATCGCGAAGGGCGCGAAGCGGCGCCCGCCGATGCCGATATTGCGATTTCGGCGCGGACAGGGGCGGGGATGGACGCGCTCGTCGATCAGCTCACCACCCGCGCCGATGCGCTGCTCCCGCGCCCGGGCGAGCTGGCGCTCAACGCCCGCCAGCGCAACCTGCTCGCCGCGTGCTGCACCACGCTTGAGGGCAGCAACGATCTGCTCATCCTCGCCGAAAATCTGCGCTATGCGCGCGGCGCGCTCGATCGCCTCACCGGCCGCGCAGGGACCGAGGACATGCTCGACGCGCTTTTCGGACGCTTCTGCATCGGCAAATAGTCCGATGTTCCACGTGGAACATTTTGACTTGGGGCCAGCGCTCACCTAGGCGTTTGGGCCATGCAGCTTTTCGACGTCATTGTTGTGGGCGGCGGTCATGCCGGATGCGAGGCAGCCGCAGCGGCCGCCCGCACCGGCGCGCGCGTCGCGCTCGTCAGCTTCCGCGCCGATGCGATCGGCGCGATGTCGTGCAATCCCGCCATTGGTGGACTGGGCAAGGGGCATCTCGTCCGCGAGGTCGATGCGCTTGACGGGCTGATCGGGCGCGCCGCCGACCATGCCGCGATCCATTATCGAATGCTCAACATGAGCAAGGGCGCGGCGGTCCAGGGGCCGCGCATTCAGGCCGATCGCAAACGCTACAAGGCCGCTATCCAGCAGATGCTCGCCGAGCAGGACGGGCTGACCGTGATCGAGGCCGAAGCCAGCGCGCTGCGCTTTGCCGAGGATGACAGTCGGACGGTAACAGGGCTGGTGCTCGGCTCGGGCGAAACGCTCGGTGCCGGTGCCGTCGTGCTCGCCACCGGCACCTTCCTCAACGCCAAGATGTTCTGCGGTGAGTCTATCACCCCCGGCGGCCGGATCGGGGAAGAGGCTGCGCAGACTCTGGGCGACCAGCTGCGCGCGCTCGAGCTTCCGATCTCGCGGCTCAAGACGGGGACACCGCCGCGTCTCGATGGGCGGACGATCGATTGGGCGGCGCTCGAGATTCAGCCGACCGATGACGCCGACTGGACGATGTCGCCGCTCAGCACCGGCCGGGTGGCGCCGCAGCTTTTCTGCGCGATCACCCGCACCAACCAGCGGACCCATGATATCATCCGCGCGTCGCTCGATCGCTCGCCGCTCTATACCGGCGCGATCGGCGCGCGCGGGCCGCGTTACTGCCCCTCGCTGGAGGACAAGGTCGTCCGCTTTGGCGACCGCGATGGCCACCAGATCTTCCTCGAACCCGAAGGGCTCGACGATCCGCTCGTCTACCCCAACGGCGTCTCGACATCGCTCCCGCGCGAGATCCAGGTCGATCTCCTCCGCAGCATGAAGGGGCTCGAAAAGGTCGAGATCGTTCAGCCGGGCTATGCGGTCGAATATGACCATATCGACCCGCGTGCGCTTGAATCGTCGCTCGCGGTGCGCGGGGTGAACGGGCTGTTCTGCGCCGGGCAGATCAACGGCACGACGGGCTATGAAGAGGCGGCCGCGCAAGGGCTTGTCGCCGGGCTTAACGCCGCGCGCCATGTCGGGGGGCAGGGGGCGGTGATCTTCGACCGCGCCGACAGCTATCTCGGCGTGATGATCGACGACCTTGTGCTGCAGGGAATCACCGAACCCTACCGTATGCTCACCGCGCGCGCCGAATATCGTCTGCGGCTGCGCGCCGATAACAGTGCGACGCGGCTCACCGGAATCGGGATTGCCGCAGGCTGTGTCGGGGCAGCGCGGCGGGACTGGTTTGCGACCCGCGAGGCGCAGCGTACCCGCGCGATCGGCTCGCTTCAGCAGGTGGTGAGCGCACAGCGCATGGCCGAATCGGGCGCGAAGGTATCGGCCGATGGGTCGAAGCGCTCGCTCTATGAATGGCTGCGCTTCCCCGATGTCGGCCGCGCCGATATCGACCGCGTGTCGGATGCATTCGCCGATGTCGCCGCCGACCTTGCCGACGAGATCGCCGAGGACGCGCATTACGCGCCCTATCTCGCGCGCCAGGAATCGGAGATTCGCGAGCTGCGCGCCAATGATTCCGTCCGCCTCGGCGAAGCGATCAACTATCGCGGCATCGCCGGGCTCTCGAACGAAATGAAGGAACGGCTTGAGGCCGCGCGTCCCGAAACATTGGGCGCCGCCTCGCGCGTGCGGGGGATCACCCCGGCTGCGCTCTCCGCTATCCTGATCGAGGCCCGCCGGGCAGCAAGCATATGACCGAAGACGAAGCACGCGCCTGGCTGCGCGATCATCTGGCTGTTCCACGTGAAACAGAGGAACGGATCGAGGCGTTCATCGCCTTCCTGCTGGAGGAGGGCGACAAGCAGAATCTGATCTCCGCCTCGACGCGCGAGCATGTCTGGGCGCGCCATATCGTCGATTCCGCGCAGCTTGTTCCCAAGGCCAAGGATGCGCCCGCAGGGCCGTGGATGGACCTTGGATCGGGCGCGGGCTTTCCTGGCCTCATCGTGGCGGCGCTCACCGACCGACCGATCGTGCTCGTGGAATCGCGCCGCAAGCGCGTCGACTTTCTTGGGGAGTCTGCGGAGATATTGGGGGTGGGAGACCGCGTTCGTGTCGAGGGGCGGCGGCTCGAGACGGTCGAACGCTTCGACGCGGCGGTCATCAGCGCCCGTGCCTTTGCCCCGCTTGAGCGCCTTTTCGCGCTTGCCGAGCGATTTTCGCGGCCAAATACGCTATGGCTTTTGCCCAAGGGCAGAAATGCGCCGTCGGAACTGGAAGCCGCGTCAAAGACATGGCAAGGTGTGTTTCACGTGGAACAGAGTCTGACCGACGCGGACTCATCGATCATCGTGGCGCGCGGCGTCAAACGGGGGAAAGCATGATCCGCATCGCGGTAGCAAACCAGAAGGGTGGAGTCGGCAAGACGACGACCGCCATCAACCTCGCAACCGCGCTCGCGGCTTCGGGCTGGCGCGTGCTGCTGGTCGATCTCGATCCGCAGGGCAATGCTTCCACCGGCTTGGGCGTCAATCCCAGCGACCGTCCGCAGTCGAGCTATGACGTCCTCACCGGCGAATGCAGCGTCGAAGAAGCCGTGATCCCGACCAAGGTGCCGCGCCTCGATCTGATCGCGGCGACGGTCGATCTGTCGGGCGCCGAGATCGAACTGGTCGAATATGAGGACCGCACCCACCGTCTCGATGCCGCGTTCAAGTCGGTTGAGGATCGCTGGGACATCTGCCTGATCGATTGCCCGCCGTCGCTCGGCCTGCTCACGATCAACGCGCTTGTTGCGGCCAAGTCGTTGCTCGTGCCGCTGCAGTGCGAATTCTTCGCGCTCGAAGGGTTGAGCCAGCTGCTCAACACGGTCGATCTCATCCGTGGTCGATTCAATGCCAGCCTCGAGATTCTGGGTGTCGCGCTCACCATGTATGATCGCCGCAACAATCTGACTGAACAGGTCGCTGAGGATGTGCGCGCCTGTCTGGGCCCGGTGGTGTTCGACACCGTCATCCCGCGCAATGTCCGCCTGTCCGAAGCGCCGAGCTTTGGCATGCCCGCGCTGATCTACGACATTCGCTGCGCGGGCTCGGAGGCCTATATGGCGCTGGCCCGCGAGCTGATCGGGCGCCTGCCCGCACGGCCTAAGGCGGTGGCGGCGTGAGCGGCGAACCGGGCGCCGTCGCCCCCAAGAAACGCCATTCGGGGCTGGGCAGGGGCTTGAGCGCGCTGCTCGGCGAAGTCGCGCGTGAGGAACCCGTCGCACCCGCCACGCCGCGATCGGGCGGGGTGAAGATGGTATCGGTTACGGATATGAAGCCGCATCCGGGGCAGCCGCGCCAGCATTTCGACGAGGATGCGCTGTCCGAACTGGCCGCCTCGATCGCCAAGCGCGGGGTGATCCAGCCCATCGTCGTGCGTCCGCATGGCCCGGGTTACCAGATCGTCGCGGGGGAACGCCGCTGGCGCGCGGCGCAGCGGGCGCATCTGCATGAAGTTCCTGTTATCGTTAAGGATTTCAGCGAGTCCGAAGCGCTCGAAATTGCGCTCATCGAGAATATCCAGCGCGAGGACCTGAACGCGATCGAAGAGGCCGAGGCCTATAAGAAGCTTGCCGAGGAATTCGGTCACAGCCAGGAGGCGCTGGGCCGTCTGGTCAACAAGTCGCGCAGCCATGTTGCCAATCTGCTGCGCCTGCTCGAACTGCCGCTCAAGGTTCGCGATCTCGTCGCGAACAAGACGCTCAGCATGGGCCATGCCCGCGCGCTGATCACCGCGCCCGATGCCGAGGCGCTGGCCGAGGACGTGGTGCGCCGCGATCTTTCGGTGCGCGATACCGAGGCGTTGGTGCGATCGGCCAAGCCCGGCCGCGCGGCACCGGCGACACCCGTGGAACCCCGTGTCGAGCATGAGAATGCCGATATTCTGGCGCTCGAGCGCCAGCTCGGCGATCTGCTCGGGCTCAAGGTGCGGATCAACCACGGCGAAAAGAATGGCTCGCTGACGCTCAGCTACACCACGCTCGATCAGCTCGACATGATCTGCCAGCGGTTGAGCGGCGAAAAGATCTGATTGGCGACAGCGCCGCGCGTGTCGCGGCGGGCGCGTCAGCGCTTGCGCGCGGCGGCGCGGCTGATGGTGAGGAGCGCTTCGTCGCCCATCGCGGTGCCGAGCGTTCCCGACGCCTTGAGCGCGCGTTCGGCGTCCATGAGGCGGTGGAGCGCGGTGGCGAGCCGGGGCGAATCCCAGAGCCCCAGCTGACGCTGGACCGCGGGCTTTTCCTTCCAGAAGATCGCCTTGCCGGCGGAATTCATCACCGCCTCGACATGGCCGCCCTCATCGACCTGCGCGCGCAGCTGAATCAGCAAGTGGACGCGTTTCAGCACCGATCGGAGCAGCGGAATCCCCTCGATCCCGACGGCGGCGAGTCGCGCGAGTTCCACGCCGAGCATCGCCGGGTTACCGCTCATCACCGCATCGACGACACGGCTCATGTCGCCTTCGTCCGAATCCGCGCCGAGCAGATCGAGCGTTGCATGATCGAGCTCGACCGGATGATCGGGATCGGCGTCGAGATAGAGCGCGAGCTTTTCGATCTCGCGCAGCAGCACCGCGCGGTCGCCCGCGGCCGCTGCGGCAAGCCGCTTGGCGATCTCGGGGCTGGCGAGGCGCAACCCGGCGTCGCGCGCCATGGAGGCGGCAAGCCGGTCCGCCTGCTGCCCCTCGGGCGCATAGCTGGCAAAAGCGAGGATCGCGGGATGCCCCAAAGCGAACTTCAGAAGCCCGCTGGTGGCCTTTAGCGCGCCGGCTATGGCAACGACCGGATTACCCGCTGTTGGGGCCTCTACGAGCGCCTGAACGGCCAGAAGGGCGTCTTCGGCATTGGAGAGCGAGAGACGGATGTGCCGCGCGCCGCCGAACAGCGAAATCGATGCAGCTTCGTCGGCGAGCAGTGCGGGATCGCCCTTGATCGTGGCGGAATCGAGTTCGATCCGTTCGGCCTCGGGCCCCATGGCGCGTTCAAGCCGCGCGGCGAGCGCCCGCGACCCCGATTCATCGGGGCCGTAGAGCAGGATTAGCCGGTTTCCGGGGGAGGGGGCGTCGAGCGCCCGCTCGACCTGCGCCAGATTGGCCTTCACGGCGTGTCCGCGGCCGGCAAATCCTTGGTCCGCGACGCGAACAGCGCAATCCGCGCGACGATCTGGTCGGCAATCGCCTGCGACATGTTTTCAAGCGCGGTGTTCTCGGCGGCGATCGTCGCATATTCCGAAGACACGATGTCGATGCCCGTATCCGAACCCGCGGTCGCGTCGAGCATCACCGTGCCCTTGTCGGTGGCGACAAGCCGGTAACGCGCGCGCAGCGTTCGCCGTTCGCGCGTCACCGCATCATCGCTGCGGATCGCATAGCCGATGATCTGGTCATCAAGCTCCACCTCGAGCCGGTAGCGTGCCGCGCCCTTGGGCACTGCGGCAAGACGGTCGGCGAGTGCGCTCCGCACCAGCCAGCCATTCTTGCCCGCGATGGGCCCGATCTCGATCTCGCCCAGCGCCTGCGCGGCGGGGCCGGAGGCACCACCGCTATACAGGGGCCGCAGGCCGCAACCGGCCAGCGACAGCGCGCCGAGCGCGAGGAGGAGTGCCGCGCGCTTCACGCGACGATGTTGACCAGGCGATCGGGCACGACGATCACCTTTTTCGGGGTGGCGCCATCGAGCTGGCGGACGACATTGGGGGCAGCAAGTGCGAGCGTTTCCAGCGCGTCCTTGGCCATGCCCTTGGCTACCGTCAGCGTGTCGCGCAGCTTGCCGTTGATCTGGACCGCGATGGTCACCTGATCGTCGACGAGGAGCGACGGATCGACCGCAGGCCAGCTGGCATCGGCGACAAGCCCTTCGTTGCCCAGCTTCTGCCAGGCTTCTTCGGCCAGGTGCGGCACCATCGGCGACACGAGGCGCACCATCGCGTCGATCGCGGCGGTGCGCGATGCCGAGGGCTTTGCCTTTTCGATGACGTTGGCGAGTTCGTAGAGCTTGGCCACCGCCTTGTTGAAGCCAAGACCCTCGATATCTTCGGCGACGCCGGCGATGGTCTTGTGCAGCTTGCGCTCGAGATCCTTGTCCTCGCCCTCGGCCGGGGCGGCGCCGTCGATCATCCGCCACAGGCGATTGACGAAGCGCCAGGCGCCCTCGATCCCCGATTCAGACCAGGGCAGATCGCGTTCGGGCGGGCTGTCCGACAGCATGAACCAGCGCACCGCGTCGGCACCATATTGGTCGACGATCGGGCCCGGATCGACCGTATTCTTCTTCGATTTCGACATTTTCTCGACACGGCCGCGCACGATCGGCTCGCCCGTTTCGAGTTCGACGATCGCGCCCTCACGCGCTTCCACCTCAAGCGGCGAAAGCCAGCGGCCATCGTGCGACTTGTAGGTTTCGTGCGTCACCATGCCCTGGGTGAACAGCCCGGTGAAGGGTTCGGTCACGTCGATCTTGCCGATCTTGGCCAGCGCGCGCGTCCAGAACCGCGCATAGAGCAGGTGCAGGATCGCATGTTCCACGCCGCCGATATACTGGCCGACGGGCAGCCAGCTTTCGGCCACCGCCTTGTCGAACGGCTTGTCGTCGGGCTGGCTGGCGAAGCGGATGAAGTACCAGCTTGAATCGACGAAGGTGTCGAGCGTGTCGGTTTCGCGCCGCGCGGGCTTGCCGCATTTGGGGCAGTCGACATGCTTCCAGGTCGCGTGGCGATCGAGCGGGTTGCCGGGGATGTCGAAGCTGACATCCTCGGGCAGCTTGACGGGCAACTGGCTCTTGGGAACCGGTACCACGCCGCAGCCTTCGCAGTGGATGAAGGGAATGGGGGTGCCCCAGTAGCGCTGGCGCGAAACGCCCCAGTCGCGCAGGCGCCACACCGTGGTGCCCTTGCCCCAGCCATCGTGCTGCGCGCGCGCAATCACCGCGGCCTTGGCGTCTTCCACTTCCATCCCGTTCAGGAAATGCGAATGGACGAGCTTGCCGGGGCCGACATAGGCCTCGTCGTCGATCGGCTCATGCTCATGGCCTTCGGGGGCGACGACGCGGTTGACGGGCAGGTCGTATTTGCGCGCGAAATCCAGATCGCGCTGGTCGTGCGCGGGGCAGCCGAAGACCGCGCCCGTGCCATATTCCATCAGCACGAAATTGGCGACATAGACCGGCAGATGCCAGTTGGGGTCGAACGGATGCTCGACGCGCAGGCCGGTGTCGAAACCCTTCTTTTCAGCGGTTTCGATCTCGGCGGCGGCGGTGCCCGTCTTCTGGCATTCGGCGATGAACGCCTGCAGCTCGGGGCTGTTCTTGGCCAGTTCCTGCGCGATCGGGTGATCGGCGGCGATGGCGGTGAAGCTTGCGCCGTACAGCGTGTCGGGGCGCGTGGTGAACACCTCGAACCCGCCGGGGCGACCGGCGAACTTGAAGGAGAAACGCATCCCGACGCTCTTGCCGATCCAGTTTTCCTGCATCAGGCGGACCTTTTCAGGCCATTGGTCGAGCGTCTTCAATCCGGCGACGAGATCGTCGGCGAAATCGGTGATCTTGAGGAACCACTGGCTAAGCTTGCGCTTTTCGACAAGCGCGCCCGAGCGCCAGCCCCGGCCGTCGATCACCTGCTCATTGGCGAGCACGGTCATGTCGACAGGGTCCCAGTTCACCGCCGATTCCTTGCGGTAGACGAGGCCCGCTTCGTACAGGTCGAGGAACAACGACTGTTCCTGGCCATAATATTCGGGCTCGCAGGTCGCGATCTCGCGGCTCCAGTCGAGCGCGAAGCCGAGCCGCTTCAACTGCGCCTTCATCGAGGCGATATTGTCGCGCGTCCACGCGCCGGGATGGACCTTCTTTTCCATCGCGGCATTTTCGGCGGGCATGCCGAAGGCGTCCCAGCCCATGGGGTGGAGCACCTCATGTCCGGTCATCCGCCGGAAACGGGCGAGCACGTCGCCCATCGTGTAGTTGCGGACATGGCCCATATGGATGCGCCCCGAGGGATAGGGGAACATCTCGAGCACATAGGATTTGGGCTTGTCGCTGGTATCGGAAGCGTGGAACGTGCCACGCTCTTCCCAAACGGCCTGCCAACGGGCGTCGGCCGCCAGCGGATTGAAACGCGAAGTCATTATACGTTTAGGTCCGGATCAGTCGTAAAGAGCAGTGCGGCGCAGATCGCGCGCCTTGGTCAGGATGATTTCTTCCAGCTTCTGGACGGTTGCCGCCTGCACCGGCGCATCCACCCATTGGCCGTTCTGGTTCACCTGGCGGAGCGCTGCGATCCTGAGCGCGTCGGCGCGCAGATCCTGGTCGAGGATCGATACGGTCAGCTTCATCCGTTCGGTGGGCGAATTGGGATTCACATACCAGTCGGTCACGATCACGCCGCCATTCGAATCCGTCTGGACGAGGGGCATGAACGACAGCGTGTCGAGGCTTGCGCGCCACAAATAGCTGTTGACGCCAATGGTCGTCACCCGCGAAGCGGCGAGATCGGTGGTCTTGCGATCGTCACGCGGGGTGATGCCAAGATCCTTCTTCACCCAGGCACAGCCCGAAACGGTGGTGAGAAGGCCAATCGCAATCACGGCGCTGGTCAGGCGGGCCATCAAGAAATCCTTAGAAACGTGCACAGTCACGGCCGTTATAGATACTGTGGCGCTGCCCGCAAGCACCGGATTTCGGGGGTATCGGACTACCCTGTGTGCGATGTGCAACAGATGGCGGAAAAATGCGTAGATCGCTGGAAATTTCAACGAAGGTCGTGATATGCGCCATTGAGTAGATCAAGGATTCGAAGCGGAACGATGAAAGCGAGTCGGGCAATTTGGGCATTGGCGGGGGTGGCGGCAGCCGCAACCGGCCTGATGCTGTCGCCCACGATTCTCGCGGCCCGCGAAACGCTTGCCCCGACCGCCAAACCGCGCGTTTCGCTGACGGCGCAGGGCGGGATCGGATCCTTCACCCCGGCCGCCGCCGATCCGCGCCTTGCCGCCATTCTGGCCAAGAGCGAGCTGGCGAGCACCGGTTTCCGCTTCACCCCGCCGGGCGATGCCGCGCAGAGCCGCCGTGTCACCGTCGCCGTGCGGGCGCGCACCGCAGGCCGTGTGACGAGCCTCACCGGGCGCGATGAAATGGCCGCGCTTGGTTCGATGGGCGCCTCGGCCTCGACCTATAATCTCGGCGCGTCGATCGGCTGGAAGCGTTTTGCGCTTTCGGGTGACGTTGCTCGCATCGATACCGGAATCCAGCCGGGCGGCCGCGAAGTCGTCACCGCCGGCGCCAGCTATACCGCGCCGCGCTGGAGCGGGCGGGTTCAGCTGGGTGCGGATCGCAGCATCGGCCAGCATACGCTGCGCGCGGTGCAGCCCGAAAACACCTATTCGCTCGACGTGGGCGGCAGCTACAGCCTGAGCCGCAACCTCGACGTGACGGCGGGTGTGCGCTACCGGCTTGAGGAACGCGACCGGCTTCAGCCGCTGGCGAGCGACAATCGCCGCGACAGCCAGGCCGTCTATATCGGCACCGCCTTCAAGTTCTGATGAAGGCGGGGCGGGGCGGGCTTTTCCCGATCGCCTCTACAACGCTTAGCTTCCTGAAATCTTGAGCAGCGCCTCAGCGTGGCTGCGGCGTGAGCGCGTCGATCGCCGCCCAGCCGTGCAACCCCCGGATTTTCAGCGCCCGCGCACGGTGTGACGTCATGCCGCCAAGCCCGATCACAGGCCGTCCCGCCGCCCGGATCAGCGCGGCGGCCTGAAATCGGCGCAGCGCCGGGCTGCCGGGGTGCGAGCGGGTGGCGTGGAGCGGGGAGATGAAGACAATATCCGCGCCGCGCCGCTGCGCCGCGCGCAATTCGCGGGCGTTATGCACCGGCGCGCTGTGGAGCTGACCGGGCAGCGCCCGGCCGCTGCGGCCGTGAAACCCGTTTGCGCCCCATTGCCGCGCCTGCGTAGGCGTGGCGGCGAGCAGCAGTGTGATCCGCCGCCGCCGCGCTTCGGCGCGCACCGCATGGAAAAGCGCCCGGCGCGCGGCGTCCCCAAGGCTGTAATGGCGAAAGACGATTCCCGCGCCACGCGGCAGCGCCTTTACCGCGGGCAACAGCCGCGCGCCCATGCGTTCATCGGTCATCAGCCACAGGCTGGGCACATTGCGGGGGTGGCGGCGCGTCATCCGCCTGCCTATAGCAGCGGCCATGGACGAACAGGAAATCACCGCAGCGGCCACGCGCCGCGAAGCCGTGCTGGGCACGATCGCCAAGGCCGCCCGGATCGCGGGCCGCAAGCCCGCCGAGATCGCGCTTATCGCCGTATCGAAAACGCATGGCGAAGATGCGATCCGGCCGATGCTGGCCGCTGGCCAGCGGGTCTTCGGCGAAAACCGCGTGCAGGAAGCCGAGGCGAAATGGCCTGCGCTGCGCGCCGAGTATCCCGATGTCGCGCTGCATCTCGTTGGCCAGCTCCAGTCGAACAAGGCCGAGGATGCGGTTCAGCTGTTCGACGCCATCCATTCGGTCGACCGCCCCTCGCTCGTCGCCGCGCTCGCCAAGGCGATGGAAAAGACCGGCCGCCGCCCCGATTGCTTCGTCCAGGTCAATATCGGGGATGAAGAGCAGAAGGGCGGCTGTGCGATCGCCGATCTGCCCGCGCTGCTCACCGAGGTGCGCGCGGCGGGGCTTCCGCTCAAGGGGCTGATGTGCGTACCCCCCGCCGATGTCGAGGCCGCGCCCTATTTCGCGCTGCTCGCCAAGATCGCGCGCGACAATGGGCTGGATCAGCTCAGCATGGGCATGTCGGGCGATTATGAGACGGCGGTGACGATCGGCGCCACCCATGTCCGCGTCGGTTCGGCGCTGTTCGGCGCGCGCGCATGAGCTTTGCGGGCCTGCTCTTCGATTTCGACGGCGTGCTGATCGAAAGCGAATATGCGGGCAACGCGCATCTCGCCGAAACGCTCACCGCGCTGGGCCATCCGCTCAGCACCGAGGATGCGATGGCGCATTTCATGGGGCTGTCGGGCGATCAGTTCCTCGATGCCATTGCCGCATGGATCGGCCGTCCGGTGCCCGAGGCGTTTCACGCCATGCGCGCGGCCGAAGATGCCCGCGTGGTTGCCGAGGGGGTTCCGCCGGTCAAGGGCGCGGCCGCTTTCGTCGGCGCGCTGGCGCCCGATCTGCCGCGCGCGATCGTGTCCTCAAGCTCGACGCGCTGGATCGAGGCGCATCTGGGGCATCTCGGGCTGCGCGGCAGCTTTGCCCATATCTTCAGCGGGCGCGAACATGTCGCCCGCGGCAAGCCCGCGCCCGACATCTATCTTCATGCCGCCCAGGCGCTTGGGATCGATATCGCCAACACGCTGATCATCGAGGATTCCCCCGTCGGCGTAACCGGCGCGGTCGCCTCGGGCGGCTATGTCGTCGGCTTGTGCGCCGGCCAGCACTGCGCGCCCGATCATGGCGACAAGCTGCGCGCGCTGGGCGCGCGCCACATCGTTCACGGGTTTGACGAGATCGCCGCGCTGATCGGCTGAACCGCTATCAGAGCTGGTGGCCGGTCCGGTCGCGCTTGGTGTCGAGATAGCCCTGATTGTGCGGATTGGGCTCCATCGCGTGCGGAACGCGTTCGACCACATCAATCCCTTCGCGCCGCAGCCGTTCGACCTTGTTGGGGTTGTTGGTCAGTAGCCGGATGCGCGTCTGGCCGATCAGCTTGAGCATCTGCGCGGCGACGCCGAAATCGCGCGCGTCGATCGCAAAGCCCAGCCGGACATTGGCGTCGACCGTGTCGTGCCCCTGATCCTGCAGGCTATAGGCGCGCAGCTTGTTGACCAGCCCGATGCCGCGCCCTTCCTGGCGCAGATAGAGCAGAACCCCCCAATGGGCGGCGATCTCGTGGAGCGCGCCGTGGAGCTGCGGCCCGCAATCGCATTTGAGCGATCCGAGCACATCGCCCGTCAGGCATTCACTGTGGAGGCGGACGAGCGGGGGCGTGCCATCGGGCGTGCCGATGATCAGCGCGACATGCTCGCCCGCATGTTCGGTGCTGCGAAAGGCAACGATTTCCGAATGCTCGGCCACTTCCACCGGCAGCCGCGCGCGCGCCGCGATTACTAGTGCGCCGGCATCGTCATAGGCGGCGATATCCGCCGGGGTGATCACCACCTCGGCACCGCGGCCTTCGGGCGCATCGGTCGGAATCAGGAAGAAGGCGGGCAGGATTCCCGCGATCCGCGCCAGTTCAAGCGCGGCGGTGGCGGCATCGGGGGCCGCGCAGCCGATGGCGCGGAACGGGCCTTTGAGCGGCGTCGCAAGATCGAGCGCGGGATCGGCAACCGCAACCGCGCCCGCCAGATCGATCCACGGCGCGCGGCCGACGATCACGGGCTTTTCGGGCTGTGCCGCCTCAAGCTGGTTGGCGAGCTTGAGCGTCGCCGCACGCCCCGCCGAAATCAGCAGTGCGGCCTTAGCCTCGGGATCGAACGCGGCCAGACGCGGTTCGTCGGCGGTTTCGATCGCGAGCAGCGCCAGCGTGCCGCTGGTGCCGCGGATCGCGATCGGCCAGCCACGGCGTAGCGCGTCGATCGCCCGCGCGGCGGCGCGCGGCTGGGCGCCGGCCGTGCTCAAAACCGGAACTCCGTCACCAGCGGGATATGGTCCGACGGCTTCAGCCAGCTGCGGCAATCCTCGTGTACGCGGTGGCCGACCGCCTGTGCCGCGACATCCTTGGTCGCCCACATGTGATCGAGCCGGCGGCCGCGATCCGATGCCGCCCAGTCCTTCGCGCGGTAGCTCCACCAGGTGTAGAGGCGTTCGGGCGCGGGGATGAAGCTGCGGCCCAGATCGACCCAGTCATTGGCGGCCTGCAACCGGCCCAGCGTCTCCACCTCGATCGGCGTGTGGCTGACGACGTCGAGCAGCTGCTTGTGGCTCCACACGTCGCATTCGAGCGGCGCGATGTTGAAATCGCCCACCAGCAGCGTCGGCACGTCGAGCTGTTCGGACCATTCGATCATTCGCTGGAGGAAATCGAGCTTCTGACCGAATTTGGGATTGACCACGCGGTCGGGCACGTCGCCGCCCGCCGGGATATAGACATTTTCGAGCCGCAGCCCGTTTTCCAGCCGCACGCCGACATGGCGTGCCTCGCCATTGGCCTGCCAGTCCAGCCGGTCGTCCTCGAAGATCGGAATCTTCGACACGATCGCCACGCCGTGGTGCATCGGCTGGCCGTGCAGAATCTGGTGGGTATAGCCCAGCCGGCGGAACGCATCGGCCGGGAAGGTCGCGTCCACCGTCTTGGTTTCCTGAAGGCAAAGCACGTCGGGCGCCTGTTCGCGCAGAAATCGTTCGACGATCTCCATGCGAAAGCGAACCGAGTTGATGTTCCAGGAGGCGATGCTGATCGTATCGGACATGCGCAGGCCCTAAACCATTTCGGGGGCGGGAGGGAACACCCTCGCTGCATTTGGCTGCCGGTGCGATGATTTGCGCCGGAAAAGGTTGGCCCCCGCTCCAGGGGGCGTGGGCGGGGGCCAGGTTCGCTTCGTCACGCGAAACGGCGTGGGGCCATTCTGGCAACAGGGGGAAATCCGGAATCCGCCCCACATCCGCAAGGATGATGTCTAATTCCCCCTTCCTGTCCGCAATATGAATGAACGCGGTCGGCCAGGGGAATTAATCCTTTTCGATCAGTGGCCCCGTGCCTTGGGGCGCGGATCGCGCCACTGGAACGCGCTTTCGGGCACCGCCATGTTGAACTTCTGATTGCTCAGCCGAATGGTCGTGCGGTTGTTCTGCGCGTCGAGCGCGACCCAGCCCTGCAGCATCAGCCCGCCGGGGGCGGAGGGGTTGCGGACAAAGGCCAGCGTCAGCACGCCGAATTCGGGGTGCTTGGGATCGCGCGCCTCGACCACGACGATGCGGTCATCGGCCGACGGCACGATCTTGGCGACGCCCGCCAGATTCTTGGCGGGATCAAGCAGCACCGCGAGCGGCGACTTGCCGATCGGCCAGCGCTGCACCTGATTCACCTGATAGTCGATCATCGTCAGCGCCTTGCCGTCACCCACGATCAGCAGCGGGATTCCCTTCTGGTACTGGAAGCGGATCTTGCCCGGGCGCTTGATGGTGAGTGTGCCGGTCAGCACCTTGCCGGCGCGGTCGGTCTGCGAAAAATCGGCGGTCAGGCTGTTCACCGCCTGAAGATGCGCGGAGACGCGGTCGAGATCGCCGGGGGCCGCGATGGCTGCGGGCGCGGCGAGGCCGGCCAACCCGATCGGGGCGACGGCAAGCGCGAAAGCGAGGCGACGAAACATGCTATACTCCTGACTTCCTGTCCTCGCCGCTATGCGGGTCAGGGATTGAATGCCAACTGAACCCGCTTCAACCCGGCAAGGGGCGCCTGCGTTCCGACATAGGGAGGGCAGAGCGGGGGGATCAGACCGGGCGGCCGTCGGTATCCATCAGCACCTCGCGACGGCCGACATGGTCGGGCCGCGAAACCAGCCCCTCCTTTTCCATCCGCTCGATCAGCCGCGCCGCGCTGTTATAACCGATGCGCAGCTGGCGCTGCAGCCAGCTGGTCGACGCCTTCTGGCTCTCGGCAACGAGCTGGCACGCCTTGCGGTAGAGCTGGTCCTCGGGGCTGTCGTCGCCCGACGGGGCACCGTCGAGCGCATAGCCGCCATCCTCGGGTTCCTCGGTCACCGCCTGGATATATTCGGGCGCGCCCTGGGTGCGCCAGTGATCGGCGATGCGGCCGACTTCCTCGTCGGAGACGAAGGGGCCGTGGACGCGCGCAATCTGCTTGCCGCCGGGCATATAGAGCATGTCGCCCTTGCCGAGCAGCTGTTCGGCGCCCTGTTCGCCCAAAATGGTGCGCGAATCGATCTTCGACGTCACGGCAAAGCTGATCCGCGTCGGCAGGTTGGCCTTGATGACACCGGTGATGACGTCAACCGAGGGGCGCTGCGTCGCCATGATCAGGTGGATGCCCGCCGCGCGCGCCTTTTGCGCAAGGCGCTGGATCAGGAATTCGACTTCCTTGCCCGCGGTCATCATCAGGTCGGCCAGCTCGTCGACCACGATCACGATCTGCGGCAGCGCGTGATAGTCGAGCTCTTCTTCCTCATAGATCGGCTGGCCGGTATCGCCGTCATAGCCGGTCTGGACGCGGCGGCCGAGCTTCTGGCCCTTTTGCCGCGCGCCGTTCACCTTGTCGTTGAACCCGGCCAGGCTGCGGACGCCCACCGACGCCATCATCCGGTAGCGTTCCTCCATCTGCTCGACCGCCCATTTGAGTGCGCGGACCGATTTCGCCGGGTCGGTGACGACCGGCGACAGCAGATGCGGGATCCCGTCATAGATCGACAGTTCGAGCTGCTTGGGGTCGATCATGATCATGCGGCACTGGTCGGGGCTGAGCCGATAGAGCAGCGACAGGATCATGCAGTTGAGGCCGACCGACTTACCCGAGCCGGTGGTCCCCGCCACCAGCAAATGGGGCATGGGCGCAAGATCGGCGATCACCGGATCGCCCGCGATGTTCTTGCCGAGGATGAGCGGCAGCTGCCCGCCCTGATCGGCAAAGGCCTGTGACGTCACCAGTTCGTGGAACGACACGGATTCGCGATTCTTGTTGGGCAGCTCGATCCCGATCACGCTGCGTCCCGGAATCGTCGCGACGCGCGCCGACAGCGCGGACATATTGCGCGCGATATCGTCGGCCAGCTGAATCACGCGGCTCGCCTTGATCCCGGCGGCGGGCTCGAGCTCGTACATGGTGACGACCGGGCCGGGGCGCACCTCGACGATCGACCCCTTTACATGGAAATCGTCGAGCACGGTTTCGAGCAGGCGGGCGTTGCGCTCGAGCGAGGACTTGTCGACCGTCTGGCCCGAATTGGCGGGGGCGGGATGGAGGAGGCTGGTCGAGGGCAGGGCATAGCGATCGTGCAGGTCGAACGCGGTCTGCTCGGCCGGGCCCGTCTTGGCGCGGTCGGCGGGCAAGGTCTTGCTCTCGGGCAGCGAGATGACGGGCGCGCGGCGTTCCTCGGCGGCCTGTTCGGGGCGTGGCTCGGGCGCGGCGCGGCGCGGCGCCTCGGGCACGATCTCGTCGTCTTCCTCGTCGAAATAATAGGCGTCGTCATCGGCGGCCTGCGGCGATGCGCTCTTGCCCCGGCGGCGGAACAGCCAGGCGCGTTCCTCGTCGTCAAGGCCAAGGCATTTGGCCCAGAGCACGATTCCCGATCCCGCGAGCGTCACGAGAATCGCTGCACGTACCCAGGATCGCACCGTCTCGTCGCCCAGGAGCGCGAGCAGCCAGTCGAACCCGCTGGCGATCCCGATTCCGAACGCGCCACCGAATCCGCCGGGCAGATAGGGCAGCGCATTGCCGCGGAACACCGCAAGCGACGCGCCGATCAGGATGATTCCGCCCAGCGCGCCCAGCGTGCGGCGGCGCCAGCGGCCGATGGGCACGCCGCGCAGCATCCGCGTGCCGAAAACGATGAGCAGCGGCACGATCAGCCCGATTGCGGGGCCGAAGAAGGAAAGGAGGATATCGGCGGTCCATGCGCCTGCCGCACCGACGAAATTGCGCGCAGGGCCTTCGGCTGCGGTCATCAGCGACGGATCGCTCGGGCGATAGCTCAAAAGCGCGATCACCAGGAGCAGCGTGAGCACTATGATCGCCGCACCGCCGAGCAGCACGCCGGTGCGCTCTGCGCTACGCTTCATCGACTCCCGCCACTCGGGCGCGTCCTTGTTCATGCTGCGGCTTGCCATGCCCACCCCGAAATCTGCGGAAAATTCGCTATTTTTGCGCGCGCACAATGCCGGGGGGCGGGTTGTCGCGTCAAGTGCGCCGGACCAGTTCGGGCAATCGGCTGGTCGCAGCGCCTGCGGGCTTTTGCGTGGGCGCCGGGTAGGATAAGGACAGGCACATGAACGAGATCGCGAGCGAGAAAAGTGACGTCATCATCCTCGGCGGCGGGCTGGTCGGGCTGACGCTCGCCATCGCGCTCGACCGCAACGGGATCAGTTCGGTGGTGATCGATCCGGCCAATCCCGATGCCGTGGTCGCCCCCGGCTTTGACGGCCGCGTCTCGGCGGTGGCGAGCGCGAGCTGGCGGATGCTCGAGGCGATCGGCGTCGGCAGGCATCTCGAAGGGCAGGGCTGCCCGATCCGCGAAATCCGCGTGAGCGATGGCCTCAAGCCCGGAATCCTCGATTTCCGGCCCGAAGAAGAGGAAGGCCCGCTCGGCATCATGTTCGAAAACCGCCTGTTGCGCGAGGCGCTGCGCGCGGCCTCGCTCGAGGCGAAGAATATTCGTCTGCGCATGCCCAACCGCGCGGTGGATGTGGTGCGCGATGCCAGCGGCGTCACCGCCACGCTCGACAATGGCGAAGTGGTGAAGGGCGCACTGCTCATCGCGGCCGAGGGCCGCCGTTCGCCCACGCGCGAGGCGGCGGGCCTCAACGTCGCGCGCTGGGACTATCATCACGTCGCGATCATCTCGGCGTTCGAGCATGAAGTCCCGCACGACAATGTCGCCTACGAGATATTCTACCCCGCCGGGCCGTTCGCGCTGCTGCCGATGCTGCCGGGCAATCGCTCGGCGCTGGTATGGACCGTATCCGCCAAGGATGCGCCGGGGATGCTCAAGCTGTCTGATCGCGGCTTCTGGGCGGAAGCCGAAAAGCAGATGGGCGGTTTCCTCGGCAAGCTCACCCCGGTCGCGCCGCGCCAGAGCTATCCGCTCAATTTCCATCACGCTGCGCACATCACCGACGAACGGCTGGTGCTGGTGGGCGATGCCGCGCACGGTATCCATCCGATCGCAGGGCAGGGGCTCAACCTCGGCTTCCGCGATGTCGCCGCGCTCGCCGAGGTGCTGACCGAAGGCGTACGCATCGGGCTCGACTGCGGCGATGCGCAATTGCTCGCGCGTTATGAACGCTGGCGCGGGCTCGACACCTTCATGGTGGCCACCGCTACCGACACGCTCACCCGCCTGTTCGGGATTCCGGGCGACGCCGCATCGGCGGTGCGGCGTTTCGGCCTTGGCATGGTCCAGCGCATTCCGCCGCTCAAGCGCAGCTTCATGGCCGAGGCGCGCGGTGAATCCGGCGCGCTTCCCAAGCTGCTGCAGGGCATGCCGATCTGACGGGCTTTGCCTGATCCTCTGGCGCAATCGGGGTTGAGGCGATAGAGGCGCCTCCATCATCTTTGCGCAAGGGAGAAAGACTATGCAGGCGGTTGGCGTAATCGGCGCGGGCCAGATGGGCTCGGGCATCGCTCAGGTTTCGGCGCAGGCCGGCTATCATGTCTATCTGGCCGATGCGAAGCTGGAAATTGCCGAGCGGGCCAAGGAAGGCATCGCCAAGCAGCTCAACCGTCTCGTCGAAAAGGAAAAGATCGACGCCGCCGCGCGCGATCAGGCGCTGGCCCGCATTCAGCCCGTGGGCGATTTCGAGCCGATGGCCGCGGCCGGTCTGGTGATCGAAGCCGCCACCGAGCGCGAGGAAGTGAAGCGCGCGATCTTCGAACAGGTCGGCAAGGTGCTGGGGCATCAGGCGATCCTCGCGTCGAACACCTCGTCGATTCCGATCACGCGCCTGGCGCAGGCATCGCCCGATCCCAAGCGTTTCATCGGCGTCCACTTCTTCAACCCGGTTCCCGTCATGGGCCTGATCGAACTGATCCGCGGCCTCGCCACGGCGGACGAAACCGTGAAGACCGTCGAAACCTATGCCAAGGCGCTGGGCAAGCAGGTCGTCCACGCCAATGACGCGCCCGGCTTCATCGTCAACCGCATCCTGCTGCCGATGCTCAACGAAGCCTGCTTCGCGCTCGGCGAGGGCGTCGCCTCGATCCGCGACATCGACACCGCGGTGCAGCTTGGCCTCAACCACCCCATGGGGCCGCTCACGCTTGCCGATTTCATCGGTCTCGACACCTGCCTCGAAATCTGCCGCGTGCTCCACGAAGGCACCGGCGATCCGAAATATCGCCCGGCGCCGCTGCTCGTGAAATATGTCGAAGCCGGCTGGTATGGCCGCAAGGTGGGTCGCGGCTTCTACGACTATTCGGGCGCGGAACCCGTTCCCACCCGCTAAGCGTAAATCGCTTTACCTCTCCCCGGATCATATTAGGGTTTTCGCCGACGATCCGGGGGGATTTCATGCAGTTCAGATTATTGTCCGTTGCGGCGCTTGCCCTGTGCGCGCCGTCCGTTGCCGACGCCGCCAAGGAACGCTGAGAACTGGTTGCGCCGCGTCCGCCTCAACCAGGCGCTCGCCATTCATTATCTCGAAGGCGGCAATCCCAAGGGTGCGCTTAGGGATGCCGCGACGATCCGCGCGGCGCTTGCGCCCATCTATATCCGTCCCAAAAGCTGACGGCACGGGGCCGGGGGGCGATTTTTGTTTTGCCTCCGGCCCCGCCACGCTATGCGGGCGGCGTCGCCACCGGGCCGGGAACCATCATGACTGTTACGATACCGCGATCCTTGTTCGTCTTTTCCGTGCTGTATGGCGGGATGACGTGCGTCGCGGGCGTGCTCGGCAACAAGCAGGTGAGCCTCGGGCCGCTTGCGGTGGAGGCCGGCATTTTCGCCTTCCTGCTGCTCGTCGTCATGTCGAGCGCGGTGGCCGAACTGCACGGCCGCGACAATGCGGGCAAGCTCGTCCGCTTCGGCTTCATCCCGCTCATTTTCGCGATCCTGCTCTTCGAACTGGTGCTCGCGCTGCCCGCATCGCCCAGCATGGAACCGGCGCGGCTTGAGGGGTTCCAGCTCGTCCTGTCGCAAAGCCCGCGGCTGATGTTCGCCGGGATCATCGCTTATGGCGTCTCCCAGATGCTCAACATCACGATCTTTTCGGCGCTGCGTTCCGACAGCGGCCGCGCCATCTGGGTGCGCGGCGCGATCGCTGGCGTGCTCTCCCAGGTCGTCGATTCGCTCATCTTCATCACGCTCGCCTTTTACGGCGTCTTCCCGATCGGCGAATTGCTGCTCGGCCAGATGCTCGCCAAGGCGGTGCTGTCTGCGGTCATCGTTCCGCCGCTCATCCATGTCTTTGTCGCGCTTGGCCGCAAGCTCGACGCCAACCCCGCGAAAGTAATGCCGTGAACCACGCACCCGATCCCTCGCTGCTCGCCAAGGCCGAAACCCTCACCGAGGCGCTGCCCTATATGCAGCGATATGCGGGCAAGACCTTTGTCGTGAAATATGGCGGCCATGCGATGGGTGATCCCGAGCTGGCGCGCGATTTCGCTGAAGATGTCGTGCTGATGAAGATGGTCGGCATCAACCCCGTCGTCGTCCATGGCGGCGGGCCCCAGATCGGCGCGATGCTCAAGAAGCTGGGCGTTGAATCGCAGTTTGTCGACGGGCTCCGCGTCACCGACGCCGAAACCGCCAAGGTCGCCGAAATGGTGCTCTCGGGCGCGATCAACAAGGAACTGGTCTCGTGGATCGCCGCCGCCGGTGGCCGCGCGGTCGGCATTTCGGGCAAGGATGGCGGCTTCGTCACCGCCGAAAAGGTCACGCGCACGCGCCGCGATCCCGACAGCAATATCGAACAGGTCGTCGATCTCGGCTTTGTCGGCGAACCCTCCTGTGTCGATCGCACCGTGCTCGACACGATCTCGGCCTCGGGGATGATCCCCGTCGTCGCCCCGATCGGGGTCGGCGCCGATGGGCATACATACAACATCAACGCCGATACGATGGCGGGGGCGATCGCTTCGGCAATGGATGCGTCGCGTCTTTTCCTGCTCACCGATGTTCCGGGCGTGCTCGACAAGCAGGGCAATCTGCTCAGCGATCTCGATCCCGACGCGATCGCCGGGCTGCAGCAGGACGGCACGATTTCGGGCGGGATGATCCCCAAGCTCGAAACCTGCGTCAACGCGGTGAAGGGTGGCGTCGACGCCGCGGTCATCCTCGACGGCCGCGTGCCGCATGCGATGCTGCTCGAAATCTTCACTCGCAAGGGGGCGGGTACGCTCGTCCGCCGCTGATCGGCGCGTGGCGGGGCAGGGGGCATGCCCATCGGTGATGCCGAAGGTTGTCCCCGGCCCGCGCTATCGGCTATCGGGTTAGAAGATCGTTACAACGGGATACGTCCATGCTGATGCTGCTGCAGATCGTTTATTTCCTGCTTACCGTTCTGTGGTGGGTGATCATCATCCAGGCGATCTTCTCCTGGCTGGTCGCGTTCAACGTCGTGAACACGTCGAGCGATCTCGTCCGCTCGGTGCTCTATGCGCTCGATCGCATCACCGCGCCGATCTATCGCCCCATTCGCCGGATCATGCCCGATCTCGGCGCGCTCGATCTGTCGCCGCTCGTCGTGCTGCTGATCCTCTATATCCTGATGAACATCGTCCTGCCCAACGTCATGTATTCGCTGGGCTGATTGGCGGCCTGGCGCGCGGATAAGGACGGGCTGACCGTCGCGATCCGGGTTACCCCCCGGTCCTCGCGCGATGCCGTCCTGCCGCCGCAGGAAGACTGGCTTCCGGTAAAGCTGCGCGCGCCGCCCGTCGATGGCGAGGCGAACGCCGCGCTTATCCGCTTCCTCGCCAAATCGCTCAAGCTGTCGCGCAGCGAGGTTGAACTGATCAGCGGCGAAACCGCCCGCCTCAAACGCGTCCGGCTGAAAGGGGATCCGGAGCAACTGGCGCAGGCGCTCCGGCAACTGATCGGGTAGTTGCCGCCAGGGGGCGGCTGGCAAGGGCGTCGAGGATCGCCTGGCCATAAGCCGTTTTCTGGAACAGCGCGGCGCGCGCGCGCGCCTGATCGGGCGTTATGAACCCTTGATCGAGTGCGATTTCTTCGAGGCACGCGACCTGAATGCCCTGTCGGCGCTGGATGGTCCGCACGAATTCGCTCGCGTCCAGCAGGCTGTCATGGGTTCCGGTGTCAAGCCAGGCATAACCCCGGCCCATCTGTTCGACGAAGAGATCGCCCAGTTTCATGTAGATCTTGTTGATGTCGGTTATTTCCAGCTCGCCGCGATCCGATGGGCGCAATTTTTTCGCAAAATGGACAACGCGGTTGTCGTAGAAATAAAGCCCCGTCACCGCATGGTTCGACACCGGCTTTCGTGGTTTTTCTTCGATTTTCCGGGCAAACCCCATCTCGTCTATGTCGACGATGCCATAGCGCTCGGGATCATCCACCCGGTACGAGAAGATCGTTGCGCCGGTGCTGCGCTCTGCGGCGCTTTTCAGCAGCTCGATCAGCCCCGCGCCGAAGAAGATATTGTCGCCCAGGATCAGCGCGACACTGTCGTCGCCGATGAAGTCGGCGCCGATCAGAAAGGCCTGGGCAATCCCCTCGGGGCGCGGCTGGACGGCATATTGGATGGAGAGGCCAAGTTCTGCGCCGTTGCCGAACAGGCGGCGGTAATTGTCGATATATTCGGCGCTCGAGATGATCAGCATCTCCCGGATGCCTGCGAGCATCAGCACCGACATCGGGTAATAGATCATCGGCTTGTCATATATCGGCAGAAGCTGCTTGTTGACGGGGAGCGTCGCCGGTTGGAGGCGAGTGCCCGCGCCTCCGGCAAGGATGATGCCTTTCATGGGGTTTTTCCGATTATTTCGTCGAGGATATCGCCGAGCGCGGCCTGCCAGTCGCGCGGCGTGATGGCATAGGCGGCACCAATGGCGCTGTGGCTCAGCCGTGAATTGGCGGGCCTGTGCGCCAGCGCCGGAAAGGCGCTTGAGCCGATCGGAACGACGCGCGCCGAGGGGCCGCCGCGCGCGGCCGATTGCCGAAATATTTCTTCGGCAAAGCCTGCCCAGCTTACGGCGCCCGCATTGCTGAAATGGAATATGCCCGTGGGGGCATGCGGATCGTTCGCAAGCCGTAAGGTGACCGTCTGGAGCGCCTGAGCCAAGTCCGCTGCGCTGGTGGGGGTGCCGTGCTGATCGTCGACGACGCTGACCGACTCTTGGGTCTGGCCGAGCCGCAGCATGGTCGTGACAAAGTTTTTGCCATGGCCGCTCACCAGCCAGCTGGTGCGGATGATCGCATGGCGCGCGCCCGAGCTTTGGATCGCCAGTTCGGCGTCGCGTTTCGAGGCGCCGTAAGCGTTGAGCGGCGCGGTCGGTGCGTCCTCGGCCCAGGGGCCTTCGCCGTCGCCTGAAAAAACATAATCGGTCGACAGCTGGATCAGCGGCGCTCCCGTCGCGGCGCAGGCCTGCGCAAAAGCCGCCGGGGCAAGCGCGTTTACCGCCCAGGCGGTTGCGCGGTCATCCTCGGCCTTGTCGACCTGGGTATAGGCCGCGCAATTGATGATCGCCGCCCAGTCGCGCGATGCCACGATCTCGGTGATCTGCCGCGTATCGCACAAATCAAGCACCGCGCGATTGGTCGCGACGATCTCCCAGCCACCGGGCCAGGTCAGCCGCTGCAATGCGGTTCCAAGCTGCCCATCGGCGCCGGTGACCAGAACGGCGCGCGTGGCCTGCATCAGGCCGCCAGCCCCTGGCGGTGGCCGATCTGCCGGCTGGCCAGGATCGGTTCCCACCAGTCCCTGTTCTGCAGATACCACTCAACCGTCTTTCTGAGGCCGGACGTAAAGCTTTCCTGCGGCACCCAGCCCAGTTCTTCCCTGATCCGCGACGCATCGATCGCGTAGCGCGCATCATGCCCGGGGCGATCGTCGACATGGGTGATCTGCTCGGAATGGCTTTTGCCGTCCACCCTCGGCCGAATCTCGTCGAGCAACGCGCAAACCGCGCGGACGACCTCGATATTCTGCTGTTCGCTGTTCCCGCCGATATTATAGCTTCGGCCGGGGATGCCGCGCTCGAAAACCGCCTGAAGCGCGCGGACATGATCCTCGACATGCAGCCAGTCGCGTACATGCCCGCCATGCCCGTAAATCGGCATCGGCTCGCCCGAAACCGCCTTGATGATCATCAGCGGGATGAGCTTTTCAGGAAGGTGATAGGGGCCGTAATTGTTCGAACAATGCGTCATCAGCACGGGCATGCCATGGGTGTGGCCCCAGGCGCTGACGAGATGATCCGAACCGGCTTTCGACGCCGAATAGGGTGAGCGCGGATCATAGGCGCTTGTTTCGGTAAACAGGCCGTCCTCGCCGAGCGATCCGAAAACCTCGTCGGTCGAGACGTGATGAAAGCGGAAGGCGCCGCGCGCGTCGGCACCGAGCGTGCGCCAGTAACTCTGGACTTCCGAAAGCATCGTATAGGTGCCGACGATATTGGTCTGGATGAATGCCTCCGGCGCATCGATCGAACGATCGACATGACTTTCGGCGGCCAGATGCACCACGATCTGCGGCTGGAATCGACGGAGCGCATGGGCGACGGCCGGGGCATCGCAAATGTCGCCCTGCACGAAGCGATAACGGGTGTTGGCCGCAACGCGCTCCACGGTCGACAGCGATCCGGCATAGGTCAGCTTGTCGAAATTGAGCAACTCGTGCTTTGTGTGGTCGATCAAGTGCCGGACCAGCGCTGAGCCGATAAAGCCGGCGCCGCCGGTGACGAAGATGCGCATCTTCTCTCCTTAACTGTACGCTGCCAGCGTGGTGGGTTCGTAGGTGAAGGGGCTGACAAGTTCGGCCAACGGGGGCAGGCGGCCGTCGCGTTCGCTGAGGATCGGCTTGACGCCGTCGGGGATGGGCCAGGCTATGGCGATATCCGGATCGGCCCAGTGGAGGCCGTGGGCATGCTCGGGCGAATAGGTTGCCGAGCATTTATACGCCACTTCGCAGTCCGCTTCGAGCGTCACGAACCCGTGCGCAAACCCGATCGGGATGAAAAGCTGGCGGCCATTTCCCGCTGAAAGTTCATATCCGGCCCACTGGCCATAGGAGGGAGAAGATTGCCGCAGATCAATTGCCACGTCGAAGATCGTGCCACGCAGGCAGCGCACAAGCTTGGCCTGAGCATAGGGTGGGGCCTGAAAATGTAGCCCGCGCAGCGTATATTGCGGCGAAGACAACGAATGATTGTCCTGTACGAAGCGGCAATCGATCCCCATCGCGCTGAAAACGGGTTCGGAATAGGTTTCGGTGAACCATCCGCGATCATCGTCATGGCGCTGCGGGGTGATCAATCTGACGGTGTTTTCCATCAGCGAGCCTCTCGGCGCATGCCGATGACGAAAGGGGCTTTCCCGCTGATTATCCCCTGTAACATACGGTATTATTATGGGCGCAGGCGCGCTCCCTAAATCCGCTAGGGGCTGTAGTGAGAATTTCGAGGGCTTTCTGAGGAGGGGGATTGTCCTGCGCTGGGGCATCGCTTCCTCACCCGGATACGCTGCAGCAACTGGCGCAGGCGCTCCGGAATCTGTACAGGGCATGCGCATGACAGCAGAAATTATTGACGGAAAGGCCTTCGCGGCCGGTTTGCGCGAACGCGTGGGGGCGGCTGTTCCCGCGTTTCACAAGGCATCGGGCCGCGCGCCCGGGCTGGCGGTGGTGCTGGTCGGCGAAGACCCGGCAAGCCAGGTCTATGTCCGTTCCAAGGGCAAGGCGACGCTGGCCGCCGGCATGCAGAGCTTCGAGCACAAGCTGCCCGCAAGCGTCAGCCAGGACGACCTGATTGCCGTGGTCGAGGCACTCAACGCCGACGACATGGTCGACGGTATCCTCGTCCAATTGCCACTGCCCCCGCAGATCGATGAAAAAGCGGTGATCGCGACGATCGATCCGATGAAGGATGTCGACGGTTTCCATGTCGTCAATGCGGGCAAGCTGGCCGTGGGCGAGGAAGCGCTCGTCCCCTGCACCCCGCTTGGCTGCCTCATGCTGCTGAAGGACAAGCTCGGCAGCCTTTCGGGGCTGAACGCGGTGGTGATCGGTCGTTCGAACATCGTCGGCAAGCCGATGGCGCAGCTGCTGCTCCAGGAAAGCTGCACCGTGACCGTGGCGCATAGCCGCACCAAGGACCTGCCCGATGTCGTGCGCCGCGCCGATATCGTCGTGGCCGCTGTAGGCCGCCCGGAAATGGTGAAGGGCGACTGGATCAAGCCCGGCGCCACGGTGATCGATGTTGGCATCAACCGTGTGCCCGCCGCCGAGGATGGCAAGACGCGGCTTGTCGGTGATGTCGATTATGCCAGCGCGGCCGAAGCGGCTTCGGCGATCACCCCGGTGCCGGGCGGCGTTGGCCCGATGACGATCGCGGTCCTGCTGCGCAACACGCTGGTCGCGGCGCATCGCCGCGTCGGTCTTGCGCCGCCGGCCGGTCTTTGATTCTTGTGCGTGGGGCGCCGTTCGCGCCCCCGCATGTCTTTTTCGTTATGACGTCACTGGGGGATAGGGCGGCATGATTGAGCTTTTCATTTCCGCGCTGGTTACGTTTTTCGTGGTGATCGACCCGCCGGGCTGCGCGCCGATCTATGCCAGCCTCACCACGGGCGCTTCGGCGCAGGCGCGGCGTTCGATGGCGATCCGTGCGGTTGTCGTCGCGGCGGTCATCCTGCTCGTCTTCGCGCTGTTCGGCGAAAAGCTGCTCGGTGCGCTTGGCATCAGCCTCGACAGCTTCCGCATCGCGGGCGGCATCATGCTGTTCCTCATCGCGCTTGAAATGGTGTTCGAAAAACGCACCCAGCGCCGCGAGGAACGCGCCAAGGAGGTGCAGGCCAGCCCCGAGCATGAGGATGTCTCGGTTTTCCCGATGGCGATCCCGATGCTCGCCGGGCCGGGCTCGATCGCCAGCGTCATGTTGATGATGGCGCGCAGCAAGGGGCTTGAGGAAACGCTCGTCGTGCTCGGCGCGATGGGGGTGATTCTGGTCCTCAGCCTGTTCTGCCTGCTGGCGGCGGGGCCGCTGATGCGCGCAGTGGGGCCCAAGGTCGAAACCGTGGTCACGCGTCTGCTTGGCGTCATCCTTGCCGCGCTCGCCGCGCAGTTCGTGATCGACGGACTCAAGGCCAATTTCGGCTGATCCCGGCTACGGGGCATTGAAAAAGGGCGGGCCTTCCACCGGGAAGGTCCGCCCTTTTCGTGTCAGTCCTTGATCCGCCACAGCTTGAAGGGCGAATGTTCGGGAAGCGGCAGCGGCTCCAGCCAGTCGGGCACCTTCCCGGCCTCGAGCCCCGCATAGAAGCCCTTGGGCGCGCGCGCCCTGTACACCGTGCCCTCGGCAAAGCCCGGGCAGATCAGCAGCAGCGTCGCGCCGTGCTTGCGTGCGACCGCACGTGCGGTCTCGGGCGTCCCGTCAAAGGCGTGGTGGAGATCGAGGATCGACTCGCCATTGCGGTGATAGGGGCCCGAAATCGCGTCGTGATGGGTGAGCGTGATCAGCCGGGGGCCGAGATCGTTCATTGTCATCACCACCGTGCGCGGGAACTTGTCGAGCGGTTCCATCGCGGGGATCGTCCCGCACGCGGCGCCCGCCTTGCGGACCTTCACGCGCGCGGCGGTTTCCGCCTTTTTGGGCATGAGCGCGATCGCGCCGCTGACGATATTGCCTGAGCCGATAAGCACCAGCGCCACCGTTCCCACGACGCGGATCAGGAAGGAACGGCTGCCGCGAACGATGGGAAGGACCAGCCAGATCAGCGCGACGCCACCGGGGATGGCGAGCAACTGTGCCGCAGGCGCGGCGCGGCTCTGGAAGAACATCATCGCAAAGCCGCAGCTCGACAGCAGTGCCACCGAGGCCCAGGCCATCAGCCGGTCGCGATCGCGGCGGTTGAACCAGAACGCGACGAGGGTGCCGATCATCCCGATGACGGGCAGTGCCAGCATCTGTGCCATCACCCGCCATTCCTGGCGGTAAACCGGGCGCACCTCGCGGATATTGTCCAGCCAGCTTTTCTGCAGTTCGTCGGACACCCCTTCGGGGCGGCCCAGACAATGCGGCCAGACGCCTATGAAAAAGGCGCCCAGAATGCCCGCCGCAACGACCGAGGCGCCCAGCCGCGCGCCGCGGCTTTCGAGCCGCATCCGCGCCAGCACGAACAAAAGCGCGCCGGCGAGCACCATGGTCGACATCCATACCGGCGACAGCACGTCGCAGCGCGGCATGCGGTTGTCATAGGATGCGAAGACGAGATAGCCGAGCGCCGATCCCCCCGCGAGCGCGATGGCATAGGTCTGCAGCCGTGCGGCTTCGGCCTTGTCCCAAATCCAGCGCAGCACGACCGCGGCACCCGCGAGCCCCAGATAGGGCATCATCTCCAGTCCGATGACCAGCGACAAGGCGCTGCCGATCCCGATGGTCAGGCCGCCGTGCCGACGATCGCTGTCGGCAAGCCCCGCGACGATGACGGCAAGCATCGCCAGTTGCCAGTTATGATGATCGATCCGCGCCGGCGTGAACATGCCGGCCGCCGAACCAGCGCCGAGCACCAGCAGCATCGCCACCAGCGGAAAGCTCCACGGCGCAACCAGTCGTCGCACGGCCGCGCCAAGACCCAGCAGCACGACGCCAAGCGGCAGGAGTGGGGCGAGTGCAATCGCCGCGCGTTCGGCCACCGCCGTCCCGAACAGCGGTTTCACCGCAAGGATGATGCCGGCGATCGGAATGTCGACCAGCCGCGACCAGTGGATGTTGAACCCTTCGGGCGGATTGAGCCGATATTGGCGCAGATCGTACCAGCCTTGCCCGTCCAGCCAGGCGCGGACTTCCATCATGCGCAGATTATCGTCGGTGTCGCCCAGGGCGAACCAGTGGATCCGCCCCCAGAATTTGACGATCATATAGATCGTAATTCCCAGCCAGATCAGCAGCGTCCAGAGGCGCCACTGGTCCTCGCGCAGCAGTCGTTTCCATGCCGCGCCCGCGCCTGATATGCTCATTTTCCTCACCGCTTGAACCTGAGCGCAAATGCTTTAAGGCGTCGCGCGGAAAGGGCAAGCGCGCCTCCCGCCGCTTGCACCCGCTAGGGATTTCACCCGGAATGAAACGCGAAACCGTTAACGCCATTCGCACCATACTCGAAGAGATCATTCCCCCCTTTATCCGCGATTCCGGGCCGATGCGCTGGCTGTTCCGGCGGCACTGGGGCCCGCTGGTCGACGATATCGAGCGTTTCCGTGCGCGCATTCCCTTTGTGACCGCCGAGGAATATCGCTCGGTCTACGAACGCATGCCGCGCGTGCAGGACGAAACCGACAATTCGGAAGCGTGCCTCGAACGCATCGCCGGGACGATTGCCGGCAAGACCGTGCTCGATGTCGGCTGCGGCACGGGCTATCTCGTCCACTGGCTCAAGCAGCGCATGCCGCATCTCGATCTGACGGGCACCGATTTCATCATCGAAGAAGGCACCAAGCAGCGCCATCCCGAGATTCGTTTCGTCGAGGGTCATGTCGAACAGCTGCCGTTCGAAGATGGCGCGTTCGACACGGTGGTCTGCACGCATGTGCTCGAACATATCCTCGAATTCCGGACCGCGCTCGCCGAACTGCGCCGCGTGGCGGAGAAGCGGCTGATCATCGTCGTGCCGCAGGAACGCGAATATCGCTTCACCTTCAATCCGCACCTCCATTTCTTTCCCTATCCGCACAGCCTGCTGCGCTATCTGACGCCGATTCCGAAGGTGCACGGGCTGGAAGGCATCGGGCGCGACATTTTCTATTTCGAGGACATCGCCTGAAGGCGCGCATGGCATGATGGATACTCTGATGCGCGCGGGCCTGCGCGGGCTGTGGCGCCTTGCGGGTGCTTTCGGGATATATGGGTTGGTCGTCTGGCCGGTTGCGATCTGGCTCGGCTACACGCTGATCGCGACCGAGTTGTCCTATCTACATGGCATCCGGCTCAACGCTTCGACGGTCATCGGCCGCGATTTCGTCAATATCTGGCATGGCGGCCGCGAAATCCTGCTTCATGGGCAGGAAGCGATCTATGACCGGCCCGAATATCGGCGGACGCTCGAAGCCGCGATCGGCGCGCGCGGGATCTATGCCTATTCCTATCCGCCGCACATGCTGCTTTTCTCGATCCCGTTCGGGCTGCTCGGCTATATCCCCGCGCTCATTCTGTGGACGCTGGGCGGGATCGCGCTGTTCTGGCACGCAGCGCGCCCCTGGCTGCGCGATGTCGGGCTGCCGGGCTGGAGCGTGCTCTTCCTCTCGGGCACCGTGGTCAATATCTGGGCCGCGCATTTCGGTTTCTTCATTGGCGCGCTTGCGCTGTACGGCTTTCGTCTGGCCGGTACAGGACCCGAAAGCCGGCCATGGCGCGCGGGGCTTGCCTTTGCGGTGATGAGCGTGAAACCGCATATGGGCGTGCTGGTGCCCGTCATACTCGCGATGCGGCGCGACTGGCGCACGATCGTCTGGGCCGGGGCCGGGGTGGTCGCGCTGGTGCTCTTGTCGGCCATGGCCTTCGGGCCGCAAAGCTGGGTCACCTGGTTCAGCTCGACGCTCACCTTTCAGGCCAGCCTTGTCGAATTCGTTCCGGGGCGCGAATTCAACTATATGATGCCCAGCGTCAGCCGGATGATCCAGACGGTGACGGACAATAGCACCGCGGTCGCGCTGGGGCAGGGGCTGGCGGCACTCTATGCGCTCGCGCTTCTCGTCTGGGCGTGGCGGCGTGGCGTGGCGCTCCGCGATCTTGGCCTTCTCAGCCTGCCGGCGACCGCGCTGATCCTACCCTATTCGTTCAACTACGATCTCGTCGCCTTCAGCCTGTTCGCGCTCATCGCCGCGCGCCGCTGGGGCACCGCGTGGTGGTCGCCCGAACGCCTTGTCTTCGGCCTCGCCTTCCTCGTCCCGCTGGCGCAGGTGCCGCTGGCGCGCGAAGGCTATTGGGTGTCGCCGCTCGCGATCGCGGCGATGATGGCGCTTGCGGGCTGGCGCATGGCGCGCGACGCGGATAGGGCGGGCGCATGATCCGTTCGCCCAAGACGCTTTTCGGCCAGCTTTTCGCCTATGTTTTCAGCGGTGGGGCGATGACTGCGCTCCATTCGGCCTTTTACTGGACGATGGCGCAGCCGCTCCATGTCAACGCCTATGCCGCGAACACGATTTCGACGTTGGTCGTCGGCATCATCGGCTATCTGCTCCACAGCCGCTGGACCTTCGGGCACACCAACAACAGCGGCGGCGGGCTGAAGGCGCAGGGCCGTTATGTGATCGTCTCAGCGCTCTGCTATCTGCTCAACAGCTTCTGGGTCTGGCTGATGGTCACGCATCTCGGCCTGTCGGTATCGCTCTCGATCCTGCCGATGGTGCTGGCGACCCCCTGGCTCGCCTTCCTGCTCAATCGTTACTGGACCTTTTCACACTGATCAGGCGGTGCGCGCCGGCCGCTGCCCGCCGCACAATATATCGGTCACCATCTCGGTATCCATGAACTCGCGCAGTTCGGTGATCTTGCCGTCTCGCAGGCGGAAGAAGAAGTGATAATGGTTCGAATAATGCGCGCCTGAAACATGGTCGCCGTGCGACACCGCCTCGACGGCGACGCGGTCGTCCTCGGCGGTCATGTTGACCACGTCGAAGCGAACGCCGTTCGGGAAGGCATCGAAAATCCGCCCTGCCGCCGCCGCGACCTGTTCGCGACCGAATTTGCCCGAAATCAGCGTGCTGCCCATGGTCTGGCAATAGCCATCCTCGGCATAGGCATCGCGGATCGCCGCCACATCGCCCTGGCCGATGACCTCCAGAAAATTGCTGATGATTGCCTTGTTCGCGGCAGCGCTCATGCGTCGATCCTCCCCTTTTCGGATCGGCTTACTGGTCGGGCGCTGTGGACGGAAGCGAAAAGGTGTCTAGTCGGCGTCCGTGCGCATCGAAGCAGAATGACCGAACATGACCTGTCTCAGCACGAATGCGAGCAGGAAGCTGAGGATGGCGGCAAGCGATTTGGCAATTAGTGGGGAAAGTCCCGCCATGATGCCGAACTCGACGACCATGACGGTCAATGCCATCCCGCCAAGGGAAGGGGCCGCGTAGAGAACAAAATGCCATAGCCGCACCCACCATGCTGTGATTGCTGGTGGTGCGCGATAAAGCGTTCGTTGCGCGATCAAATAATGTGTGAACAGACCGATGAACCATGCGGCACATGCCGCGGCACCTGGGCGCAGCGATGTCATTGAGAGAATTGCCATGAAGGACATCATGTCAACTGCGAGCGCGACGACACTGATCACAAGATATGCGAGGAAGCCGCAGCGTAGCTGATCGATCAATCGCGTTATTCGACGCCTGAATCCGTACGAGGTCACGGCGATGGTCGAAGCTGATCGATAATTCGACATCAGGTGATGCTGTTATAATCGGGTTAACATTATGCTAATAACAACATTGCGACGCCAGTCGATGAGGGCTTGTGAATCAAGCACATGCAGCATTGATTGATTTACGTAGAAAAGTGCACCGGGGGCTTGAATGAACGCACTAACATCCGTCTTGGCAAGGATGCTTAATGGAAAGCCGGAAGAAGTTCCCCTGTGGGTGCCATGGGTTTTTGGTGGCGTTTTTGTTATTATTTTCATGATAAGAGATTATCTGATGATGGATAACGGTGTCATAGGTGATGTCGTTTACTGGGGGAGAGATTATATAAATGTATGGACGGGTGGAAATCTCGTTCGTGAAGGGCGTTTGGACATACCCTATGATCTGGAAGCATATGCTTCCTATCAGAAGGCATTGTTCGGCAATATCGGTTCCCATAATTATTCTTATCCGCCAGTATCCTATCCCTTGGCTGCATTTTTCTCACTGTTCCCTTATTGGTTGTCTCTTGCTCTTTGGCTTGCAGGAACGGGCGCTTTTTTTGTCTGGGCCGTCGGGAAGTGGTGGCCGGAAGGCGCTGGTTGGCCAGCGCTCGCGCTCGTTACGCCCGCTGCGATCGTCAATATCTGGACGGGCCATTATGGTTTTTTGATCGGTGGATTGTTTTTGCTCGGGTGGCGACTTCTCGATGAAAAGCCGGTGCGCGCGGGCATTTGTTTCGGCCTGATGTTCCTCAAGCCGCATTTGGCGGTTCTCGTTCCCCTGGCATTGGCGCTGCGTGGGGATTGGCGCGCGATCTTTTCTGCTGCGTCGACGGTCGCCGTGCTCGTCGTCGCGACGGGCCTGGTCTATGGATGGGCGCCGTGGTCCGAATATCTCCTGCGCACCAGCGGGGTTCAGGCCGCGATGATCGACCCCAATGGCATGTTTTTTCGCCTGATGTCGCCGTCTGTCATGTCCGCGATCATACAGAAGGGGGGGAGTTGGGCCGTTGCCGGCACTGTTCAGGCGCTTGTGGCGCTCGGTGCGGTTGGCATGGTGGCCATCGCGGCTATCAGGAAGGTATCGCGCAAGGACCTTGCCTTCCTCGTTGCCACCTGCACCTTTCTGGTACTGCCCTATTCGTTCAACTACGATCTGACGGTCGTGGTGGTCGGCGCCTTGGCCGTAATGATGCGGCCGGGGGTCTCGGGGTTAGATTACAGGCTGGCCACGTTGGGCTTCATGAGCCCACAATTTGGCATGGTGGTCGCCATATTCGGCGCCCCGCTTATGCCGGTCATGCTGATTGGGTTGGCCATCGCTCAGTTCAGGGTAGCGATGGCCGATACCCGGTCGGTTAGTTACCCCGTCGTCCCAGAAGGCGCAGGCGTAGTGCGTTAAGCTTAATAAAGCCTTCCGCGTCGCGCTGGTCATACGCGCCCTGGTCGTCCTCGAAGGTCACGACCTTCTCGGAATAGAGCGAATAGGGCGACTTGCGACCGATGAGGTGTGCGGCGCCCTTGTAGAGCTTGAGGCGTACGGTGCCGGTCACCTTGTCCTGGCTGTAATCGATCGCCGCCTGCAGCATCTCGCGCTCGGGGCTGAACCAGAAGCCGTTATAGATGAGCTCGGCATAACGCGGCATCAGCTCGTCCTTGAGGTGCGCGGCGCCGCGGTCGAGCGTGATCTGCTCGATGCCGCGGTGCGCCAGATGCAGGATCGTGCCACCCGGGGTTTCGTACATGCCGCGGCTCTTCATCCCGACAAAGCGGTTTTCGAGCAGGTCGAGGCGGCCGATGCCATGCTTGCGGCCGAGATCGTTGAGCTTGGTGAGCAGGCTGGCCGGGCTCAGGCCCTCGCCGTTGATCGCCACCGCGTCGCCGCGCTCGAAATCGATCGTGATGATTTCGGGGCTGTCGGGGGCGTCCTCGGGGCTCACCGTGCGCGAGAAGACATATTCGGGCACTTCTTCCCACGGATCCTCGAGCACCTTGCCCTCGGACGAGGTGTGGAGGAGGTTCGCGTCGGTCGAGAAGGGGCTTTCGCCGCGCTTGTCCTTGGGCACCGGAATCTGGTGCTTTTCGGCGAATTCGATGAGCGCGGTGCGGCTGGTCAGATCCCATTCGCGCCAGGGTGCGATCACCTTGATGTCGGGGTTGAGCGCGTAATAGCCGAGCTCGAAGCGGACCTGATCGTTGCCCTTGCCGGTGGCGCCGTGGCTGACGGCATCGGCGCCGACCATCTTGGCGATCTCGATCTGGCGCTTGGCGATCAGCGGCCGCGCGATCGAGGTGCCGAGGAGATAGCAGCCTTCATAGACGGCGTTGGCGCGCATCATCGGGAAGACGTAATCCTTGACGAATTCCTCGCGCAGGTCGTCGATGAAGATATGCTCGGGCTTGACGCCCATCAGCTCGGCCTTGGCGCGTGCGGGTTCGAGTTCCTCACCCTGGCCGAGATCGGCGGTGAAGGTGACGACTTCGCAGTTATAGGTCTGCTGAAGCCATTTGAGGATCACGCTGGTGTCGAGGCCGCCGGAATAGGCAAGCACAACGCGATTGATCTTGTCGCTCATGATGAATTCCTCGCGAAACAGGCGATACGGAAAGGGTTCTGAGCGCGCCTATGCGCTTATGCGCCGCGGTGCAACATCTGTGGGCCCTCAAGCCCCTCCGAATCGCGATTCTATCGATGGATTGGCCGCTTTCACGGCGTGCGGTGCCCCTGTTTCTCGATCTGGCCGATATAGTCGCGGGTGAGGGGGAGCACATCGCGCCGCTTGGCGTACTGGAACTGGTAATTGCCCATGCCGCCATATTCGAAGGTCGAGATCGCGCCCGCCAGGTAGAATTGCCACATGCGAAAAAAGCGTTCGTCGTACAACGCGACGATCCGCTCGCGATTGGCCTCGCAGCGTTGGTACCAGTGGCGGATCGTCAGCGCATAATGCACGCGCAACGTCTCGACATCGGTGGTCATCAGCCGGTTCTGCTCGCTCGCCGCCTGCACCTCGGACAGCGCGGGGATATAGCCGCCGGGGAAGATATATTTGCGGGTAAAGGCATCCGTCGTGCCCGGCCCGCCGAACCGGCCGATGGTGTGGATCAGCATCACGCCGTCCTCGGTCAGCAGATTGTGGCAGGTGCGGAAGAATTCGCGGTAATGCGGCGGGCCGACATGTTCGAACATGCCGACCGAGACGATCCGGTCGAACTTGCCCGTAACATGGCGGTAATCGATCAGCTCGAACTTCACCCGGTCCGAAACCCCCGCCTCGGCGGCGCGCTTGCGCGCAAGCGCCAGCTGCTCCTCGGACAGCGTCACGCCGAGCACATCGACGTCGAAATGGCGGTGGAGATAGAGCGCCATCCCGCCCCAGCCGCAGCCGATGTCGAGCACGCGTTGCCCCGGCTGCAGATAGAGCTTGGCGGCGATATGCGCCTTCTTGTCCTCCTGCGCCTGTTCAAGGCTGTTGCCCGCCTCGGTGAAATAGGCGCAGCTATATTGCAGGTCGTCGTCGAGGAAGAGTTCGTAGAGCGCATTCCCCAGATCGTAATGATGCGCGACGTTGCGTTTAGACCGGCTTTCCCAGTTGAGCCGCGACAGCCGGCTGACCGCCGCGCTCAGCGTGCGGCGCGCGGGGTTGGGGATTTCGAGATCGCGCCCCTTGTGCCAGGGGTTGTTCTTGCGAATGAGCGTGATGAGGTCGAGGATATCGCCGCGCTCGATCACCATCCGTCCGTCCATGAAGGTTTCGGCGGCGCCCAGCCGCGGGTGGCTGGCGATATAGCGGCCGGTACCGCGCGTGGTGAAGCGGATCGCGACGTCGCGGAATTCGGGATCGGGGGTGCCGAAGCTACGGACGCTGCCGTCATGATCGGTGAGCGTCAGTGTGCCGCGCTTCACCAGGCGATTCAGAAAAGTGTCGATAAGAGCCATGCCGTCTCCGCTCGCTTTTTCATTTCCCCCTCAAGGGGTAAGCAAGCGGAGGCTGACGTCAACCCTTGGCGGCCGCGCGGGGCCGCCTCTGGTTTATCCGAGGGCTGCCTGTTTCTCTTCGGCCAGCCGGTCCAGCTCGGCGCGGCTCTTCTTTTCCGACGTGGTCTTCAGCTGGCCGCACGCCGCGTCGATGTCGCGCCCACGCGGGGTGCGCACGGGGGCTGAAATGCCCGCTTCGAAGATGATGTTGCTGAACGCGCGGACGCGTTCGGGCGTCGAGGTGTCATAGGGCGCGCCGGGCCAGGGGTTGAACGGGATGAGGTTCACCTTGGCGGGCAGCTTGTACTTGCGGATGAGGCGGACGAGCTCGCGCGCTTCCTCGTCGCTGTCGTTCTTGTCCTTCAGCATCACATATTCGAAGGTGATGCGCCGGGCATTGTTCGCGCCGGGATAGTCGGCACAGGCCTGCAGCAGTTCCTCGATCCCGTATTTGCGGTTGATCGGGACGATCTCGTCGCGCACCTCCTTGGTCACGGCATGGAGCGACACCGCCAGGTTGACGCCGATTTCCTCGCCCGCGCGCGCCATCATCGGCACGACGCCCGAAGTTGACAGCGTGATCCGTCGCTTCGACAGCGCCAGCCCGTCGCCGTCCATGATCAGCTTCAGCGCGTCGCGGACATTGTCGAAATTATACAGCGGCTCGCCCATGCCCATCATCACGATGTTGGTGAGCATGCGGCCATCGGGCTGGCTCGGCCATTCGTCGAGCGAATCGCGCGCCAGCATCACCTGACCGACGATCTCGCCCGGCGTCAGGTTGCGCACGAGGCGCATCGTGCCGGTGTGGCAGAATCGGCAGTTGAGCGTGCAGCCCACCTGCGACGAGACGCACAGCGTGCCCCGGTCGGCATCGGGGATGAAGACCATTTCATAATCCTGGCCGTCATCCGATCGCAGCAGCCATTTGCGCGTGCCGTCGGTCGAAACCTGCGCTTCCATCACCTGCGGACGGCCGATGACAAAGCGTTCCTCAAGCCAGGGGTGCATCGTCCGGGCGATGTCGGTCATCTGGTCGAAGCGCGTCGCCCCGCGATTGTAAATCCAGTGCCACAGCTGCTTCGAACGCAGCTTGGCCTGTTTGGGCTCCATGCCCTTTTCCAGCAGATAGGACCGGATTTCTTCCTTCGGCAGGCCGATCAGGTCGATTCGGCCATCCTCGCGCGGGGTGATGGCGCGCGGCACGGGCACAGGATCGATATGGCCGGGAATCGGCATGGCGGTGCTGAGGGGGGCGTTCATGGCGCGCCATTTAGTGCAGAATCGCCCATTTTGCTAGGCCACGCGGATTCGTCCGGTAGCGATGCGGCGACTGTGATGCGCATCACGCGCAAAATCCCGGCGGACGCGTACACTGGCCCGCATCGGCAATGCTGGTCTGCACCGGTATCTGGCCCAAAGCATCCCGGAGACTCTTCCGGCCGAATGCATGGGCGCTTCCCCGGTTGCGGCCACCGGCGGCGCGGTCGCGAACGGCGATGCCCATGGCACGGTGCCGGCGCCAGAGATCCACCGATCCGGGCGCCCATGCAGCCTTGTCGCGACACAGCGCACCCGGACGGCGCATTGCCCATGAGAGAAAATTCAGCCGGAAATCCGGCGAAGGAGGGTTTGATGATCAGGCTTTCATTGCTGATGGCCTGCACCGTGCTTGCACTGGCGACGGCCGCTTGTTCGGCGCAAGGGGCCGGTCCATCGGCCACCCCTGCCAATGCATTCGCTGTCAACGCATCCGCGCGGCATCAGGCCCAGCCGGCCGAGCTCAAGCATATCCGGCTCGCGCGCTCCTCGCTTGCCGTCCGCTTGCCCCCCGCGATGTGAAATTGGGAGGCGCCGGTTCGAAGACCGCCATGCTATGCAGCCTCCATCACCCGGCCTGCGGGCCGCACGGCGAGGAGGCTCGATGGCAAGCGCATTTGCCCATGGCACCGTCCACGAAGCGGGCGAGGATCTTCAGGCCGCGCTGCGCGCCGACTCAAACATATTGATGCTGTGGGAAGGCCTCACCCCGCTCGGCCGCAACGAGTTCATCTGCTGGGTCGAGGACGCGAAACAGCCAAAGACACGCGCGCGCCGCATCGCGCGCACCTGTGAGGAGCTGGTGGAGGGCAAGAAACGCCCCTGTTGCTGGGCTGGCTGCATCCACCGCACCGACAAGGCGCCAAGCCGCTGGCAACAGGCGGTTTTGATCGATCAATCGAAAAAGGCGCGGTCGTAAATCAATTCTGCCGTGCGCAGCCCAGCGCGGCCGCGTCGATCGCGGTGGCGGCGCCGGGCAGGCGGTAATGGTCGGTAAAGGCGCGGCCGTTCGCGTCGCGCGCGTCGACATACATCCACCGCCCGGTGCGCATCGCCTTGATGATCGCGGCATCGGTGGTGGCGTTGGCCGCCCAGCTGTCCGCGCCGCCCGCCGCCAGCGGGAATTTCGCGCCGCCGATCCGGAGCACCACGGGTGTATCGGGCTTCGCCGCGCGGCTCAGGCGAACATGCAGCTGCCCGCGGACATTCTGCCCCGGCCAGTGCGAAACGCTGGCAAAGGCACGCCATGCCGCGTTGGGCAGCGTCCGCTCTGGCACGGCAACGGCATAGCAGCGCAGCGGCTTGGCATCGCGAAACGCGCCCCAGCTTTCGAAAATGCCAAGCGAGGCGCGCTGTGCGGCGGCGGGCAAGGGGACAAGCAGCCCGGCCGCAGCCACCAGCGCGGCGATCCGCCGCCTCATGCCGGTGCCCGGCCGGTGCCCAGCGCCACCACGCTTTCGCTCCCGCCCGCGATCATCACCACGCTGCCCTGCGGCAATCCGGGGGCGATCGGCGCGTTCGCCTCGGGCGCGTCGGCCATGCCGGTCAGGATCCCGCGGAGCACGCGGCTGGTGATTCCGTGCGAGACGATCAGCCGGTCGCCGCCTTCGGATTCGGTGTCGTCCAGCCAGGCGCGCAGCCGTGCGGCGATATCGTCATACCATTCGCCGCCGGGCGGGCGCATCGCGAACAGCCCGGTCTTTGCGTCGAGAATCGGGCCATGGTCGGCGATCACCTCGCGATAATAACGCCCGCTCCACCCCGACATCGCGATTTCGCCCAGCCGCGCATCGGTGCGCGCGGCGTGCCAGTCGAGTTCCAGATGCTCGGCGATCACCGCCAGCGTCTGGAGCGCGCGGCCGGTGGGGGAGGCCCAGAGCGTGATCGCCGGGCGCGCGCCCAGCGTCGCGCGCAGCGCGCTGCCCATCGCATCGGCCTGCGCGAACCCCGCGCGCGTCAGCGGGGTGTGCGGATGATCGCCCTGCAGCCGTGATGCGGCATTGAAAACGGTTTCGCCGTGCCGCGCGATGAAAAGTCTTCGGTTGGAATCCATCCGGACGTCATCATCATACTGTGGCATAATTGCAACGGAATTTCCTGTTTATCTGGGGTTCATGCAACCCATCTTCATTTGGTGCACTTAGCAGTCGTCCCCCGCAACGGGGCTGTTAGTAATGGAGTTGTGTATGCGTAAGATTGTTCTTGCTTCGCTGCTGGCCGCTGTCGCCGCCACCCCCGCGATGGCACAGGAAGCCGGTTCGTTCGAAGGCCCGCGCGTTGAAGGCCTGATCGGCTGGGACCGCGCTGAAGGCAGCACCGGCAGCAAGGAAGATCTCGGCTACGGCATCGCCGTCGGCTACGACAAGCAAATGGGCAAGGCCGTGCTCGGCCTCGAAGCCGAATATTCGGATTCGGACCAGAAGCTTTGCGCTGGTGCCGGTGATGCGGTTGATCCCGAAGTCTGCCTGAAGGCAGGCCGCGACCTCTATGTCGGCGCACGCGTCGGTACCGCGGTTGCTCCGGGCACGCTGCTCTATGCAAAGGCTGGTTACACCAACGCCGATGCCAAGATCACCTCGGACGACGGCGTTGACCGCGTAACCCTCGACAAGACCCATCTCGACGGCGTGCGCGTGGGCGCAGGCGTTGAGCACAAGGTCAGCGGCAATGCCTATGTAAAGGGCGAATATCGCTATTCGAACTACGAGCAGGGCTTTGAGCGTCACCAGCTGATGGCTGGCGTCGGCGTCCGCTT
This sequence comes from Sphingomonas sp. C3-2, assembly GCF_033025475.1. NCBI lineage: Bacteria > Pseudomonadati > Pseudomonadota > Alphaproteobacteria > Sphingomonadales > Sphingomonadaceae > Sphingomonas > Sphingomonas sp. C3-2. The sequence continues at coordinate 1,802,782 of NZ_CP130322.1, read as the reverse complement.
CTGATGCACCGGGGCGGATGCGTGGTCCGGGGCGTGTCTTAAGCCCCGCGATCCCCGCGCTGCCTCTTTTCCGGCCGGGCCTCCGCCCGGATCGGAGAAAAAGATGGGGCCGGAGCCGCTTGCTCCGGCCCTTTTTCTTGTTAAGGATGCTGCCAAACCGCTCGGGGCGCGTCCGCGTCCCACCCAAGCAGATCACCAGTCCGGGGGTTTAGGACATGAAGGCGACGATTGAACGCGCAACGCTCCTGAAGAGCCTCAGCCACGTGCAATCCGTGGTTGAGCGCCGCAACACGATCCCCATTCTTTCCAACGTTCTGCTCGAAGCGAGCGCCGATGGCGGCATCCGCCTGATGGCGACCGATCTCGATCTTCAGATCGTCGAGAATGTTTCAGCCGCGGTCGATCAGCCCGGCGCCACCACCGTGTCGGCGCACACGCTGTTCGATATCGCGCGCAAGCTGCCCGAGGGCAGCCAGGTCGAGCTCAATGCCGCCGACGGCAAGATGCAGATCAATGCGGGCCGCGCCCGCTTCAATCTCGCCACGCTGCCGCGCGACGATTTTCCCGTGATCGCCGAGGGCGAGCTGCCGACCCGTTTCGAACTGCCGGCGCAAACGCTGCGCCAGCTCATCGACAAGACGCGCTTCGCCATCTCGACCGAAGAAACGCGCTATTATCTGAACGGCATTTTCTTCCATGTGTCGGACGAAGCACAGCCCGTGCTGAAGGCCGCCGCCACCGACGGCCACCGCCTTGCGCGCGTCACCGTGCCGCGTCCCGATGGCGCAGAGGGCATGCCCGACGTCATCGTGCCGCGCAAATGCGTGGGGGAACTGCGTAAGCTGCTCGACGAGGTAGACGGTTCGGTCGAAGTGTCGCTGTCGGCCACCAAGATCCGCTTCGGTCTGGGCACTGCGGTGCTCACCTCCAAGCTGATCGACGGCACCTTCCCCGATTACAGCCGCGTCATCCCGACCGCGAACGACAAGATCCTCAAGATCGATCCGCGCAGCTTCGAGGAAGGCGTCGACCGCGTGGCGACGATCGCCACCGAAAAGACCCGCGCGGTCAAGATGACGCTCGATCGCGACAAGATCACGCTGTCGGTCACCAGTCCCGAAAACGGCACCGCGGCCGAGGAAATCCCCGGCGACTACACCTCGCCCGGCTTCGATATCGGTTTCAACGCGCGCTATCTGCTCGACATTCTCGGCCAGCTCGAAGGCGACAATATCGAGGTGCATCTCGCCGATGCCGCCGCACCGACGCTCATCCGTGAGAATGACCGGTCGCCCGCGCTCTATGTGCTGATGCCGATGCGCGTCTGACGCGCGGTCATCCGGCCTGGAAACAGATCGGCCCGTCCCCGTCGGGGGCGGGCCTTTTCTTTGCGCGCGCCAGATGGGGCGTGCCCCATTCTCGCCCCAATGCGCAGCGTCATACGCCATTGGAGAAGGCCGGGCGGGCAGGGGGATGATCGAGACCCGCCAAATCCGGAAGAAATAGTTTCCCCGGCAATAGCTTGGTTTAGGCGGCACCCGCATGCCCCGGAATTGCCATTGAATCCGGTTTGAAAGCGGGCACATTCGGCCCGCCTCATTGGTGCCACATTTGGCCCGGTGTATATTGTCAACCAAATTGGTTGAGGTTAGGAAATGCGCAGACGGTCGAGAAGTCACGCACTCGACCGTCACCGGAAAACAAGGATGGAGAGTCGCATGTCGGACGCCGATTTTGCCGGTCGCAGCCTCACACCGCTGGTCCTCACCATTCCGGGTCTGAACAATTCCGGGCCCGCGCACTGGCAGACGCTCTGGGAACATACGCGCGGCGATTGCGCGCGCGTCGAACTGGGCATGTGGAGCACGCCCAACCGCCACAGCTGGGTCACCAAATTGGGGCAGGCGATTTCCAAGGCGCCCGCGCCCGTCATCCTCTGCGCGCACAGTCTGGGTTGCCTTGCGGTGGCGTGGTGGGCCGCGCTTGAGGGGCAGCCCTATGGCTGGCCGGTCGCCGGCGCGCTGCTCGTCGCGCCGCCCGATTGCGATCGCCCGGGAATCGGCGCGTCGATCGGCGGATTCGGGCCGACGCCCAGAACCCCGCTGCCCTTCCCGTCGATCGTGGTGGGCAGCCGGGACGATCCCTATGCGCATATCGATCGATCGCACAGCATGGCCAAATTCTGGGGCAGCCATTTCGTCGACGTCGGCGATCTCGGCCACATCAACGCCGAATCGGGGGTGGGGCCATGGCTGTTCGGCCAGCGGCTGCTCGATCGGCTGGTCGCCGCCGCCAATATCAGCGTGCGCCAGACCCCCGATGATCGCTCGGCGCTGGGACCGTGGACGCTTTATCCGCCAGCCAGCGGGCCGGGCGCTGAAATGGGGGATCCGCGCCATTGATATGGGCTGGCGGGGCGGCCGCGTCCCCGCCAGCCGGGCCAGGGAACCGGTCAACCCATGGCCGGTTCTTTAGCCGATCTAGCCGCCGCCCAATCAACGCTATCTTGTCAACTTTTATAGTTGAGTTATGTCGGCGTGACACGAGGGGAGATAGAGATGAGATTCACCAGGACCGCCACCACGCTCGCCGCGCTGATCGGAATCGCGATTCTGCCGGGGTGTTCGGGGGAAAAGGCCGGCGGCGCCGGCGCGGTTCAGGTGCTCAACGTCTCCTATGATCCGACGCGTGAGCTCTACAAGGATGTGAACGCCGCCTTTGCGCGCCAGTGGAAGGCCGAGCACGGCACCGAGGTCAGCTTCAACATGAGCCATGGCGGCTCGGGCAAGCAGTCGCGCGCGGTGATCGACGGGCTCGAGGCCGATGTGGTCACGCTCGCGCTCGCCTATGACGTCGACGCGATCGCGCAGAAATCGGGGCTTATCGACGCCGGCTGGCAGGCGCGCCTGCCCGACAACAGCGCGCCTTATACTTCGACGATCGTCTTCCTCGTGCGCAAGGGCAATCCCAAGGGGATCAAGGACTGGGGCGATCTGGTGAAGCCCGGCGTCCAGGTGATCACCCCCAACCCCAAAACCAGCGGCGGTGCGCGCTGGAACTTCCTTGCCGCCTGGGCCTATGGCCGCAAGGCTGGCGGGTCCGAACAGGCGGCGCAGCGCTATGTGACGCAGCTGTTCCAGAACGTTCCCGTGCTCGATTCGGGCGCGCGTGGCGCCACCACCACCTTTGTCGAACGCGGCATCGGCGATGTGCTGCTGGCGTGGGAGAACGAGGCCTGGCTCGCCGAAAAGGAACTCGGCAGCGGCAAGTTCGAAATCGTCGCCCCCTCGATCTCGATCCTCGCCGAACCCTCGGTCGCGGTGGTCGACGCCAATGTCCGCAAGCACGGCACCGCCGAGGTGGCCGAGGCCTATCTGCGCTTCCTCTACACCGCTCAGGGGCAGGAACTCATCGCCAAGCATTTCTACCGCCCGCGCGACCCGGCGGTCGCGGCGAAATATGCCGCCACCTTCCCCAAGCTCAATCTCGTCACGATCGACAATGATTTTGGCGGCTGGGGCGCGGCGCAAAAGAAATATTTCGACGATGGCGGGGTGTTCGACACGATCTTCGCCGCGCTGAAGCGCTGACCTCCAATATGGCGAGCGTGACCGCCATGGCCCTTGAACCCACCCTGCCGCCGCCGCGCATCCGCCCGGTACGCCGGCGACGCACGGTCATTCCCGGATTCGGGCTGACGCTCGGCTTCACGCTGGGCTGGCTGTGCCTGATCGTCCTCATTCCGTTGAGCGCGGTGTTCGTGCGCAGCGCGGGCATGGGTTGGGCCGATTTCGTCGCCATCGGCCTCTCCGAACGCGCGATCGCGGCCTATAAGCTCAGCTTCGGCACCTCGCTGCTTGCGGCGGCGATCAACAGCCTGTTCGGGCTGATCATCGCGTGGATCCTCGTGCGCTATGATTTCGTCGGCAAGCGCGTGGTGAACGCGCTGGTCGATCTCCCCTTTGCGCTCCCCACTGCGGTTGCGGGCATCGCGCTCACCGCGCTCTATGCCCCCAATGGCTGGGTCGGCCAGTTTCTCGAACCGCTCGGGATCAAGGTCGCCTTCACCCCGCTCGGCGTGGTGGTCGCGCTCATGTTCATCGGGCTGCCCTTTGTCGTGCGCTCGGTCGAGCCTGTGCTGGCCGAGGTCGGCGCCGATGTCGAGGAGGCCGCCGCCACGCTCGGCGCCAGCCGGTGGCAGACCTTCCGGCTGGTGATCCTGCCCGCGATCTTCCCCGCGCTCCTCACCGGCTTCGCGCTCGCCTTTGCGCGCGGGGTGGGGGAATATGGCTCGGTGATCTTCATCGCGGGCAACATGCCCTTTGTGTCGGAAATCGCGCCGCTCCTCATCGTCACCCAGCTTGAGCAGTATAATTATGCCGGTGCCACCGCGATCGCCGCGGTGATGCTCGTCGCGTCGTTCGTCCTGCTCCTCCTCATCAACGCGCTCCAGGCCTGGAGCCGGCACCGGGCAAATGGCTGATGGCTAGCAGACCTGATCTTCCCAACACCGAATCGCGCGGCTTTCGCTGGCTGCTGATCGGAATCGCGCTCGGCTTTTTCGGGCTGGTGCTCATCCTCCCGCTCGTCTCGGTCTTTGCCGAGGCGCTCGCCAAGGGCGTCGGCGCCTATGTCGAGGCGCTGGCCGAACCCGACGCCTTCGCCGCCGTGCGGCTGACGCTGCTCGTCGCGGCGATCAGCGTGCCGGTGAACATCGTCTTCGGCGTGGCGGCCGCCTGGGCGATCACCAAGTTCGATTTTCCCGGCAAGTCGATCCTCATCACCTTTATCGATCTGCCCTTCTCGGTCTCGCCGGTGGTCTCGGGGCTCATCTATGTGCTGCTCTTCGGCGCGCATGGCTGGTTCGGCGCGTGGCTGATCGAACATGATATCGAGATCGTCTTCGCCGTTCCGGGGATCGTGCTGGCGACGATCTTCGTCACCTTCCCGTTTGTCGCGCGCGAGCTCATCCCGCTGATGGCCGAGCAGGGCCGCGATGATGAGGAAGCCGCGATCTCGCTCGGTGCCTCGGGCTGGCAGACCTTCTGGCATGTCACGCTGCCCAATATCCGCTGGGGGCTGCTCTACGGCGTGCTGCTCTGCAATGCGCGCGCCATGGGCGAATTCGGCGCGGTCTCGGTCGTCTCGGGCCATATCCGGGGCAAGACCAACACGATGCCGCTCCATGTCGAGATTCTGTACAACGAATATAATTTCGTCGCCGCCTTTGCCGTCGCCTCGCTGCTCGCCTTGCTCGCGCTGGTGACGCTCATCCTCAAGACCGCGCTTGAACGCCGCTTCGATTATCAGGGGAAAGGAACCGGGCATTGAGCATCCGGCTCGAAAATATCACCAAGCGTTTCGGCGAATATGCCGCGCTGGAAAACATCAACCTGCGCGCCGAGCCGGGCGAGTTTCTGGCGCTGCTCGGCCCTTCTGGCTCGGGCAAGACGACCTTGTTGCGGATCATGGCGGGGCTCGCCTTTCCCGACACCGGCACGGTCGAATTCAACGGCGAGGACGTGACCGGCCTCAAGGTCGCCGATCGCCAGGTCGGCTTCGTCTTCCAGCATTATGCGCTGTTCAAGCATATGACGGTGGCGGACAATGTCGGCTTCGGTCTGTCGGTCCGCAAGCGCAGCGAGCGCCCGTCCAAGGCCGCGATCCGCGACCGCGTGCAGGAACTGCTCGATCTCGTCCAGCTCGGCCATCTTGGCAATCGCTATCCGGCGCAGCTGTCGGGGGGCCAGCGCCAGCGCGTCGCGCTCGCCCGCGCGCTCGCGGTCGATCCCAAGCTGTTGCTGCTCGACGAACCCTTTGGCGCGCTCGATGCGCGCGTCCGCAAGGATCTGCGCCGCTGGCTGCGCGAATTGCACGACCGGGTGGGGCTCACCTCGATCTTCGTTACCCATGATCAGGAAGAGGCGCTCGAACTCGCCGACCGTGTCGTCGTGATGGATCACGGCGTGATCGAACAGGTCGCCACCTCGCTCCAGATCTATAACGAGCCCGCCAGCGCCTTCGTCTTCGACTTTGTCGGCGAATCGAACCGGATTCCCGTCACGCTTTCGCAGGGCGGGGGCGTCCGCTTTTTCGATCGCCAGATCGATGTCCCCGTCACGGGTTCGGGGGAGGGGGCGCGCAGCCTCTTCTTCCGCCCGCACGATATCGAACTGGTCGAGGAATCGGGCGGGGCGCTTCCCTTCATCGTCACCCAGACGCGCCCGCGCGGCGGCGGGGTGCGCGTCGAAGGGCAGATGGCCGGAATCGACAAGCCCGTCGAAATCGATGTCGCGCCGCATCTGGCGCCCGTTCCCGGCCAGCGCATGGCGTTTCGTCCCACGCGCGCGCGCCTGTTCGCGGATTGAAGGAAGCACCATGTCTGTCACGCCCGTTTCCGAACGCGATATGCGCATCGATGCCGTGCTCGAAAAACTGATGGAGGCGCTCGACAGCGTGCGCTTCGGCAATGTCGTGCTCACCGTCCATGACGGCCGCGTGGTTCAGCTCGACATCACCGAAAAGCACCGCTTCGCGCCCTGATATCCCGTTCCGCGCATCCCAAGCAGGCGCTGACCGGCACCGGAAGCGCCGGGCGCGTCGGGCGCGGGGATGCCGCGGAAAGGGGCGCTTGCGCCTATTCGCGCGGCGCGTCGCTCGTCAGCAGGTCTGATCCCGCCTCGCGCTCGGCCTTCACCTTTTCGTCGATCGTGTCGTCGGGCTTGGTGTCGACCACCGCCTGCTTGTCCTTCGCGCTGGGCTTGGCGGGCGTCTTGGCGGCGGCTGGCGTCACCTGGGCGGGGGTGGGCAGCGTATCGGGCAGGCGGTGCTCGACGATCTCGTGGACATTCTGGATCGGCGCGGGGATCGAGATGGCGTGCACGTCGAACGCTTCCTTCACCTGACGAATCGCCTCGCTCTTCACCTTGCCGAAATCGGATTTGGTCTGGTCCACCCAGCCATAGACCTTGATCGCCACCGTATAGGCGTCGAGCCGGTCGACGATCGTGAACGGTGCGGGCTGGGGCAGCACGCCGGCGATCGCCTTTACCGTCGCCAGTGCCAGCGCCTGCGCCTCGGCAATGTCGTTTTCATAACCGATGCCGACCTCGAACAGGAATCGGCGCTCGGGCGTATGGGTGAAATTGACGATATTCGCCTTGTAGACCGTGGCGTTGGGGATCCGCACCTCATTGCCGTCGAATGTCGTGATGATCGTCGCGCGCGAATTGAGCCGGGTGATCTTGCCCTCGAATCCCTCGATGATGACATGGTCATTGGGCGCAAAGGGCTGGCGCACGCTCAGCAGGATACTGGCGATATAATTCTCGATCGTGTCGCGTACCGCGAAGCCGACCGCCAGACCCAGCACACCGGCGGCGCCCAGCACCGACCCCAAAAGCGCGGTTGCCCCCAGCACGCTCATCGCCAGCACCAGCCCGACCAGCATCAGCAATGTGCGCACCGCCTGCCGCAGCAGCGTCTCGATAAAGGCGTTGGGGGCGATTCGCTTGAAGATGTTGGTGCTGCGCGTCAGGAACCGGCCGAGGAACCAGAATCCGACAAAGATCAGCAACGCGACGAGCAACAGCGGCAGGAAGGCAAGCGTATCCTGCAGCATCTGCTCGCTTTTCGCGACCAGCGGTTCAAGCCGGCGGCTCACCCGGTGCTCGGCGACCAGCCCGTTCTCGACGCTCACCACGCCCGCCAGCCGCGATGCGATCGCCTCCGCCTTGGCCTGGTCGGCCACGCTCAGCGTGGTGCCGGTCAGAATGACGACCCCGCCCTTGACGGTCGCGCGGACAGTTTCAAGTCCATCGATTTCCGTGAACAGGCCCTTTAGCCGTTTTTCGATCTCGGCATCGGGGCTCTGCAGCGGAATCGCCGCACTCTCATTTGTCGTATCGGCCTTGGGCGCGGCGGATGCGGCACCGGGCAGCGCGATCGCCTGGGCGCTCGCGGTCGGCGTGGATATCATGAGCAGCGGCAGGAAAAGGGTCGCGATCAGGCGCGCGGCAATCGGCAATGGATTCATCCCGTTATCAAAAGGCTGGAAACGTCGCCCGCAATGATGCGGTTCCTTGGGCGTCACGGCAAGCACGGCGCGGCGAATCGGATATTTTCGCCCAACACATTGAAAATACGGGATCAAACACCGTTGCCAACAATGTGGGCGGGGGGATCTCTCGTGTAACTTATGCCACCCTGCGTGCCGCGCAATGTTTTGCCGATCTTCCGGCACCAAACGCAAAACTGCCCGGCAACCGCAATGCGATCCGGGGTGCCCGAAGGCGAATATCGATCTCGATTTTCTGGAACACTGGAGCGGGCGAAGGGATTCGAACCCTCGACCCCAACCTTGGCAAGGTTGTGCTCTACCCCTGAGCTACGCCCGCTCGATGCGTATCCGAGGGCGTGGCCCCCGTTGGGTGTGAGGGGCTGTTAGCAGCGGTTTTTTGGTCGTGCAACCCCCCTTGTGAAAGCTTTTTGCAGGGCTTGGCAGAAAGATGCATCGCACCCCATATTGGGCGCCTGTTTCAAAGGGAGTGACGTGACGTGGCAAGTCTTGGATTGGGAACGGAAGAACGCGAGGCGCTCGAGGCGTTCAAGCGCGATGTGATCGAGCCGTCCATGACCCAGCTCATCATTCTCGATTTCTGGGCCGAATGGTGCGGGCCGTGCAAACAGCTCGGCCCCGTGCTCGACAAGGTCGCCGCCGATTACGCCACCAAGGGCGTCAAGCTGGTGAAGGTCGATGTCGACAAGGACAAGGTGATCGCGGCGCAGTTCCGCATCCAGTCGATCCCCACCGTCTATGCCGTATTCCAGGGGCAGATCGTTGCCGATCTCACCAATGCGCGCACCGAAGGCCAGCTCAAGCAGACGCTCGACCAGATTCTCCGCCAGATTCCCGTGCAAAGCGAAGCCGGGGATCTGAAGCAGGAAATCGCGCCGCTCATTGCGATGGGTGAAGAAACGCTCGCGGCGGGTGACGCCGAACGCGCGCTCGGCATTTTCTCGCAGATCGTCGAAATGGCGCCCGAGGATCCGGCCGCGCTTTCGGGGCAGCTGCGCGCTGCGATCGCGGCGGGCCATGCCGAACAGGCCGAGGCATTGCTCGCCTCGCTCCCCGACGAGCTAAAAAAGGATCCCGCCATCCAGCGCGCCGAAGCCGCGCTTGCGCTGAAGCGCGAGGCACAGCCGGTCGACGATTTGTCGGCGGTGCGGGCGCGAATCGATTCGAATCCCGACGATCACGAAGCCCGCTACGAACTCGCCGGCGCGCTGATGGCGAGCGGTGACCGCGACGGCGCTGCCGATGCGCTGCTCGAAATCATCCGCCGCGACCGGGATTGGAACGACAGCGCGGCGCGCACCCGGCTCCTGAAGCTGATGGAAGTGGTCGGGCTCGAGGACCCCTGGGTCTCCGCGCAGCGCCGCCGCCTGTCCGCCATCCTGTTCACCTGATGGCCGACAAACCCAACCGGCTGTCGATCTTTCCGCTGGGGGGAGCCTTGCTCTTCCCGCGGATGCAGTTGCCGCTTCATATCTTCGAACCGCGCTACCGCGCGCTGGTCAGCGATGCGATGGCGCGCGATCGCCGGATCGGGATGATCCAGCCCAAGGGCGGCGGAGAGCCGCCCGCGCTGTTCGATATCGGCTGTATCGGCCGGATCGCACAGGTCGAGGCGCTGGAGGACGGCCGCTACAATATCGTTCTCGAGGGGATTTCGCGCTTCCGCCTCGTGCGCGAGCTCGATGTCACCACCCCCTTCCGTCAGGTCGAGATCTCGCTCGAAGGCTTCGAAGCGGATAGCGAGGATGGCCTGCTCGGCATCGCGGCGCGCGCCGCGCTTGAAACCGGCGCCCGCCGTTTTGCCGAGGCGCAGGGCTATGCCGTCGATTGGGAGGCGGTCGCCCGGCTCGATGACGAGGCCTTTGTAAACGGCGTCGCGCAGATCGCGCCGTTCGACATCGCCTCGAAACAGGCGCTGCTCGAATCGCCCGATCTGCCCGAACGCGCCGAACTGCTCACCCAGTTGTTGCAGTTTTTCAGCCGCCACCATGGGGGTGAGGAAAGTGGAGTGACGCTGCAATGAGCGGATTCGATCCCGAACTTCTCGCGATTCTGGTCTGTCCGCTCACGCGTCAGCCGCTGCGCTATGATCCCGAGCGCCACGAGCTGGTCTCCGACGCGGCCAAACTGGCCTATCCGATTCGCGACGGCGTTCCCGTGCTGCTCGTCGACGAGGCGCGCTCGCTGGGTGGGTAAAGCCAGGCCCGCGCAGTGCGACGGTCAGATGTAGTCTGAGCCCACGTGGCAAAAGGAGGCCTCCTCGGCGCACCGTTGGTCGCTTGCGGAATAAATGCGCTATCTGGGGGATGTTCTTGGACGGGGGGCGGAGCGACGGATTACAAGGCATAGGGCACCATTGCGACCCCATAGAGCGCATGCTCGGCTATCTGAAGGTCGGGGGAGTGACAGAGCTATGGCGCGCGACGAACGATAGTGGGGCAATCCACCCGGTAGGAGATAGAATTTTCGTTTCCTTGATCCAGCGTGATCGGTTTGTTGGTGCAGCTAATATGCTGTAAAGAAACGATTAAATTCTTAGAAAAAGGGCCGAGGCGGATAAGGTAATTGGCTAATCCACCAGCTTCTACATAGCCGCCATCCACCCGAATATCCTGACCATCTATACGCAGTACAGTAGCTTGATCATTTCCTGCAGGTTGGGGAACTACATTTTGAAGAGTGTTGTTTCGAAATGTGACAGAGCGAGTATATATGCTCTCTTGCGACAATAATGTCTGGGCACCTTGTATATCTGTATATTCTATAATGGTTCCATGCGCTGCCGAGCGTGGGCTAAGAATTTCGTCATCAAGAACGATGGCTTTGAATGCGCCCCATACATTTGAGTCTCTAATGACATTCAACTCGCCGCCAGAATAATCGATAAGGCTGCTGGGAACAGTACCGAGGACGATGCCATATCCTTGGCTGTCGTAGACGTGGCTCGCGGTACGATGGATGCTTGCGTCGATTGGGAGCGAGTTGCCGACATGGACTCGTTCAATAATTGAACGCGATACATTCCGAAAATCTATGCCAATTTGTATTTTGTCAGAAGTTATAGTCTTTTGCGGGTGGGTCAGAACAATGCTCAAGTCGGCAAGGCGAACATAAGCTATATAGGGATTGCGATTATTTGGCGCAAAGCGACGACGAATGATGGATCCGGGGCCATAATTGGCGAGCTGGCTGAGGCTTCCTCCTCCCGGCCCGGCAATCAATATGCTGCTGGAGCGACCGGAGCCTATCAACTGGGTGCCGGTCCTTATGTGCAGTCCAATTTGGGGATTTATTAGATAGACGCCCTTCGGGAGATATACCCGCTCGCTGGAATCGATCGCAGCCTGAATGGCTGCGGTGTCGTCAGTTCGTCCGTCACCGCGAGCGCCAAAAGGGGGTAAGCGGACATTTGCAAAGGATCTCGGATCGATCTGATCATCGGATGATGTCGAGGTCTTTTTGGGGTGATTGCCTGCATCGACGCCTTGTTGCGCGGCAAGTGATGCCGTGCAACATGTGCTTATCATCATAAAAAAAACTAATGTTAAATTTGCAAATTTCATCGATGATTTGCTGCTTTTTTATGGATGGTAACCAGATCTACAATGTCAGAGGTGCTGTTGAATTCCGGAACAATATTATGAATTATTGCCTTAAGAAGATGAACATCGTCGCATTCTATTGATGATATCATGCGGTCAATCTCAAGGGATATCTCTTCCCAAGAAATTCTATGCTCATTGGCTTTCATGATTCTGTTATGGGGAGTTGGTTCTGGGTTGTTTCCGATTAATAACTCTTCAAACAGCTTTTCCCCTGGTCGAAGACCAACCTCTTTTATATCTATGTCGCCTTCAGGGTTGTCTCGATCTCGCACGGTTAATCCGGATAATTCTATCATGTTCTTTGCAAGATCAATTATCTTTACGGCCTCTCCCATGTCCAAAACGAAAACTTCTCCGCCTTTGGCCATGGCTCCGGCCTGAATGACTAGCTGTGATGCTTCGGGGATGGTCATGAAATAGCGGTTGATGTCACGATGGGTGATCGTGATCGGGCCACCATCAGAAATTTGTTTTCGGAACAGTGGAACGACAGATCCGCTGGATCCAAGGACGTTTCCAAAGCGAACCATCGTAAAGCATGTACGAGTGTTCGTTTGGGCCAATGCTTGTAATACCATCTCGGCAATTCGCTTGCTCGCTCCCATAATGTTGGTGGGACGAACGGCTTTGTCAGTACTGATGAGAACGAATTTTGATGTTCCGTGATTCGACGCAATCTTCGCAGTGGTCAGCGTTCCTACGACATTGTTTAGAATGCCTTCAGCGGGATTATGCTCGACGAGCGGTACGTGTTTATATGCTGCTGCATGGTATACGGTATCTGGTCGCCAGTTACCGATGATCTCGTCCATTCGCCGGTCATCACGAACGGATGCCAACAAGGGAATGATGGATACAGAATGTGCAGCCTTGTGCCGAGTGAGGTTGAGCAGATCCTGATGGATCGAATAAAGGGCATATTCACTATTTTCGACCAGTAGGAGTGTTGTCGGGCCGACATGCAAAATCTGACGACAAAGTTCGCTGCCAATCGATCCTCCTGCACCGGTTACCAAGACCGTTTTTCCGGCAATATCATGGCGTAGCAGAGCTGAATCTGGGGCAACGGTATCGCGACCGAGCAGATCTTCTATTTCGATCGGACGAATATCGCTTACCTGTACGCGGCCGCTGGCGAGGTCCATCAGTCCGGGCAAGGTGCGGACACGCACCTTGAGGCCATATAGCATTTTGATGACTTGATTTCGTCGCGCGCGAGGTGCGGACGGGATCGCGAGCAACACTTCCTCGACCTCCAGCTGCTCCACTAGGTTTCGAAGATCCTCTGGATTGTGAATAGTAATGTTCCCCAAGCGCCGACCCTGAAGCGAGGGTAAATCATCGACAAAGCCGGTGACGCGCAATGTTCCGCTGTAAGCGATGGCGCTAGCCAGTTGTCTCCCGGACGCGCCGGCGCCGTAAATCAGGACGTTGGTGAAGTGGTTGTTGAGCTTGCGATGGTGAAACCCGCTACCGAGCCAATAGCCAACAATGGCCCGCGAACAGCCGACGCCGAGAAACAGCAGCATGGGTTGTATGAGCCCGATGGTCCGGGGAACGCCTGGAACTCCCATCACCGCGAAAATCAGTGCAAAGAGAACGCCGTAGATGAACATGGAGCGAACAATGTCAATCAGCATCGTCCAAGTCGCATGCCGCAGGATCACGCGATAGAGATTGGAAAAATAGAAGATTGGCAGCGCGATCGCAAGACTGGCCATCGAGACGATGTTAAAGCCCTGGCCAAAGCCCGAAATTTCTCCCAAACGGAGATAGAAAGCCAGCCAGGATGCAATCGGACACATCAACGCATCTGCTAACAGGGCGAGAGTGCCTTTACCGAAACGTGGCATGTGCGCTTGGTATCTGACCAACTTGGCCATTTTAATCCGTTCGATGTAAGGTGCTATGGTCATACATGAATGAGACTGCGTGGTTTTAACAGGCGCGGTCTATATCCCTTTCAAGAGAAACGACACAACCTTGTGTCGTTTTCTCAGCCTGAACGTTCAGGATTTGCGGAAGGCCGTGCGGATCGAAGCTATTGTTCTTTCGATCTGATTTGCAGACATGTTGGAGCCGGATGGCAAGCAGAGACCGTTTTGAAACAACTGATCGGCGACGGATTGATTGTCAGACATAAAATAATCTGTGCCGCTAAAAACGGGCTGGCGATGCATGGGTTTCCACACTGGGCGAGCTTCGATCAGATCGTCGGATAAATGCGCGCGCAGCTGCTCGCTATTGACGGGCCCCGCCGGATTGATGGTGCAGGCGCTGAGCCATCGGGTAGAATAACTCCACTCCGGTTCGGGCATCCATTGTATTTCACAAATACCAGAAAGTCCGTCGCGATATTGGTCAAAAACTGCGCGACGGGCTTTGACCCGATCGTCGAGCACTTTGAGTTGGCCGCGGCCAACACCGGCGAGGACGTTGCTCAGACGATAATTGAAACCTATTTCGCTATGCTGATAGTGCGGCGCGGGGTCTCGCGCCTGCGTGGCTAAGAAGCGCGCTCGTTCGATGAGTGTACCATCGTTTGAGAGGAGCATGCCGCCACCCGAGGTGGTGATGATTTTATTGCCGTTGAATGAAAATATGGTGAGCAGTCCGAAGGATCCGCTCGGCTGCCCTTTGTAAAGTGCTCCCAGCGATTCGGCAGCATCCTCCACAATCGGAACGCCATGGGCGTCGCATAGCGCCTTGATCGGATCGATATCCGCACTCTGGCCATATAAATTGACAACGATCACTGCTTTAGGGAGCCGCCCTTCCGCTTTGGCCGCGACAAAGGCACGTTCAAGTGCCTTTGGAGACATGTTCCAGCTTTCAGGCTCGGAATCGATGAAGACCGGAGTTGCGCCTTGATACACAACCGGATTGACGCTCGCTGCGAAGGTCAATGTGGAGCAGAATACGCGATCGCCCGGCCCGACGTCGAGGAGGCGCATGGCGAGATGGAGAGCTGCGGTTCCGGATGATACGGCCGCAGCATGGCCTATGCCTACCAGACTGGCAACTTCGCGCTCGAAGGCGTCGACATTCGGTCCCAGAGGGGCAATCCAGTTGGTGCGGAAAGCCTCTGCGATGAAGGCTTGCTCGGTGTCGCCCATATGAGGGGTGGAGAGCAAAATCTGATCGTCAATTTCACGCCGGTCGAGCAGGTCAAAGGCTGCGCCGTTTGTATCCACTACCGGCAGATGATCAATCGAATGAGTGTTCATCAGCGCTAGCGCCTCGCGGCGTGTCACCTTCCGATCGATGATCAAGGACTGCATGGCGGGGAGGGTTTCCAGACTAACGTCAAGATCACGCCCACCGAGCAACTCGCGACGGAGGTCGCCGTCCGTGATGGTGCGTTCGAACCGGCCTTGAGTATCAACCAATAGCAGCAGTCCCTTGCCAGCTTCATCCATCCGCTGAAGGGCCTGACGCAACGAAGAGTCGCGGGTAATAGAGATCGCTTCGATGTTCACGCCGATACCTGCTGCTTTCGAACCATGGCAAAAATAACGGTTTCTCCGGGAGCCACGTCACGTACGATCGTTGCGCCCGCCGCAATCGTTGCGCCGTCGCCAATTCGCACCCCTGGCAATATGGTCGCGCCGGCGCCGATCAATACCGATGCGCCGATTATGGCCCCGCCACCTAAGGTGGCGTTGGGTGCGATATGGCAAAAATCACCGACCTCGCAGTCATGATCGATGATCGCGCCATGGTTCGCGATCACATGTGCGCCAACTCGCGCAGATGGTGCGACAACCGATTGTGCGGCAATGAAGCAGCCATCGCCAATAAGGGCCGATGCGGCGATCGAAGCTGCTGGGTGTCGGATCGTGACGGCGCGCGCGCCGACCGCGACAAGTATTTTATGCATGCGGTTGCGCGTTGCAGCGTGTCCAATCGCCAGGTGAAAATCCCTTCCTCCCAAGGTTTCAGGGAGAGGGTAATGGAGAACGGTATGCCCTAGAATCAATTGGCCGGTGCGTTGCTCATCCTCGTCAACGACGATGACGGCGCGCTGCGGCACGCTGAGCGTCAGTGCGTCGAGAACGACCTTGGCATGGCCACCGGCGCCAACAATATATAGTCTTTCAGTAGGCATTGAACTTCCATGTTACGCCGTTGATGGGGACGCTGGCTAGCAGATCGGCAATTCGCGTGTTCGACATACCATCCCCATAAATGTTGGCGATGGGGAAGCGGCCCTTGCGCACGACATCTTGCAGTGCCGCGTCAAGATTCAGTGCGTTGGCTTCGACGTCAATGACATTGGCATTACGTTGACGGAAGTTTTGGCGCATACCGACGTTGATTACAGGAGTACCGAAGCTCGCAGCTTCAATGATGCCGGCACTGGAATTGCCGATCATGACGTCGGCGACGGCCATCCAACTGATGAAACTGTCTCGGGGTAAGTGGGTGACCACCCGAATGTCGGGTAGGCCGGAGCACGTTTCCAGGATGGTCCGGATATGATCGCTGCCGCCATCCGAATTTGGCTTTAATGCGATTATCTGAAAGCCCTGACGCCGCAATAGATCTAGTATGGATGCTGCGATGTCGCCGGCCGTGGTAGCCTCTTGCAGAACAGGGTGATACACGAACAGGGCAATTGGCCGCGTTGGGTCAAAGCCGACCTCAGCCGCAAGTGTCACACGGTTGTGAGAAGCGGAAGCGGTCAACCCAACCAAGCCGGGTGCACCAACTTGGAAGATTCGCTCCGTCAATTCCCCCATGTGCCGCAATCGTTGCGCGGCTTCCGCTGTCGCGGTGAAATGATAATGGGAAAGTTTCGATATGGCGTGGCGGACAGGTTCGTCTACGGTTCCGGACCGTTCGCCGCCATGTATGTGGGCGATGGGCAGATCGAGATGAATGGCGGCGATCGCCCCCGCCAACATTTCACCGCGATCGCCTAATAGAACCACCAGATCGGGCCGATTTTTTTCTAGGGCATCGGTAAATCCCGTAATCATCCGCGCTATTCCGCGCGCCATGGCAGAGCCGCTGGCTTGATCCTCTGCCGAAGCGATTGTGCCGGAAATGTGAAAGCCATCGGCCTCGATCTCGTGGACGGTTGCTCCATAGGCCGGATCGAGGTGCATTCCGGTGACGAGCAGACTCAAGCGAAGATTGGGATGGTGGTTAATGGCGCGAAGCGTTTCCCGCATCAGGCCGTAATCTGCCCGAGTTCCGGAGATGTATCGAATGTCGCGCATCATTTTACGTCGGACCAGCGCAAGGTGGTACCTGTATCCATCGCGCGCGTGGCGCGCCGTCCGATCACATCGTCCCAAGCGCCAGGGGCGATGCCATCACCGGGGCGCAGTAAGGCGATATCTTCGCGAGTGATAGCTGCGCCAGCCTGGACTGGACGAATAAGGGTAATGCTACGGCGAACCAGTGCACGGACCGGCAATTCGCTTTGGGTTGGTCGCTTTTCGGGGGACCCAAGTGCAGCTTCGACAGCGCGAATCTGTTTCACCAGTTCACGCAGTTCTGAAATGGTCAGCGATGCGGCGTGATCGGGACCAGACATGGTCTTGTCGAGAGTGTAATGCTTTTCGATCACCGTTGCGCCCAATGCGACCGCCGCAGTCGAAACCGCGAGGCCAAGCGTATGATCCGAATAGCCGACGGGTAAGCCGGTGGCCGCCGCGATCGTCGCCATCGCGCGCAAATTCGTATCGGCATAATTGGCAGGATAATTGGACGTGCAGTGCAGAACCGTCAGATCGCCCGTTACGAGCGCTGGCAGACCGACGCGCGTGCGCGTCTCGCGGATGACAGTGACCGCACGCTCGATCTCGGCGAGATCGGCCATCCCTGTCGAAAGGATGATCGGTCGTCCGATCGCGGCAATGTGCGCGAGAAACGGCTCATTGGTGATTTCCCCCGATGGGATCTTGAAGCGCTGCATGCCTAGGTCGGCGAGAAAACTGGCTGCCTCCTCGTCGAAAGGCGTCGACATGAATTCGATCCCCAGCATTTCACAGCGCTCGAACAGGGCGACGTGGAGGTCGCGCGAAAGTTCGAGTGCTTTCAGAAGGTTGTGCTGATCGGTGCTGCCGGTCTGGCGCTCCTGATACTCGGCCGTCGCTGCGCCTTTGCGAACAAGTTTGTCGGCTGAGAAAGTCTGGAATTTAACCGCGTCGGCGCCACTTTCGGCTGCTGCGTCAACCAGCTCAAAAGCGAGATCCTCGCGGCCGTTGTGATTGACGCCAGCCTCGGCAATGATGAACGTCGTCGTCACGAGGGTGGATTTGCTCCTGATAATTTACGCGCCGGCGGTGTTTACCATGCCGACCATCCGCCATCCACCAGAATGTTCTGCCCAGTGATCCATGCGGATAGGTCACTGGCAAGGAATAATGCTACCCCTTTGAAGTCTTCCTCGCCCCCCATCCGGCCCAAGGGGGTACGGGCGAGATAGCGTGCCGTGAAACGCTCGTCCTGGCCTCGCGCTAGCCCACCCGGGCTGATGCTATTGACCCGGATTGAGGGTGCAAGACTGGTCGACAGCCAGCGCGTCAACTGCAGCAGGCCACCTTTGCTGGCTGCATAGGCGCCCGGATTTCCCATAGTTGTCCCGGCATAGAGCCCCAGATCGGGACCTAATACGCCGTAGATGGAGCCAAGATTGATGATCGAGCCTTTTCCACCTGCTCTAAGAAGGGGAGAAAGTGCCTGCGAAAGATGGAACGGGGCTGTCAAATTTACCTCGACCGCTCGGCGCCAGGTATCAATGCGCTGTTGATCGAATGGTACCGCCCATCCTTCCAGCTGGCTGTCGCCCACGAAACCGGCATTGTTGATGAGGATATCGAGCCGGCCAAAATCCGCTTGGACGCGGTTGACGAGCGAGAGGCGCTGCGCCTCGCTTTCCAGGTCAACCGTGGCAGTGTGAATGCGGCCCGTTCCTATGTCGCTTAGCTCGTTCGCCGCTCGGACGAGTGCATCAGGGTCGCGATCAACCAATAATATGTTGCAATGATGCTCGGCCAACGCGGTTGCCATAGCGCGGCCGATATGCCCAGCTCCGCCCGTAATTATGGCCATGCGACCCGTGAGGTCGCTCAGTTCCGAAATCGTGCGCATCGGAAAGCCTCTCCGTGTCGATATTAGAGATTGCCGCGGTCGGCCGCATAATCGCGCGCTATATATTCGGCGATGGCAAAATCATAGGGGGTGTCAATATCCATGGCCCGCTCAGGCGGCACTTCCACCACGCGCACACGGCCTTCGAATATGCCATTGCGGGATAGTACAAAGTCGGGGCGTGCAGCATAGGCCACGGTGGTCATGTCATAGACTTGAGGAGCATCTTGTCGGCGGGTGACGCCATGTTCGGGTCGGATGACGAGCCGGGCGGCACCGTCGTCATTCAAGAATACCATGTTGAAATAGGGGCTGCGTTCAGCCTTCCTGACGGTTACGACCACGTCAGCGGCCGGATCGTTGCGAAGCATGGCTATACATGCTTCGACATCTTCGACCGCACGGAAAGGAGAGGTCGCGGGCAGGCTGACGAAGACGTCGAAATCGCCGCCGTCATGTTCACGTGTCCATTCGATGGCATGGCGCCAGGCTAGCCATTCGGAGGCAGTGTCAGAGGCAAGTTCCGCTGGTCGCCGGAACGGAACGCGTGCTCCCAACGTCAAGGCCGTTTGTGCAATTTCATCGTCATCCGTGGAGATGATGACGTCACCTAGCGAAGGGCATGCCCGTGCGATGTCGATTGCATAACCGATGAGGGGTTTGCCATCGAGGAGGCGGACATTCTTGCGCGGAACCCCCTTTGATCCACCCCGTGCGAAGATAAAAGCTCGTGCCGTCATGCTGACGTCGTTATCGCGATTGGCTGTTCTGCGCGACCACTTTCCAACGACCGGCGGGCTGCGGTGATAATCCGCATAACATCTATTCCCTCTGCAAGCGGGATGGGAGTGGGATGGCGGTTTTCTGCAGCTGCAAGGAAAGCTGACAGCTCATCCAGATACATCTGGTTGCGATCGTGCATCGGCTTGTGGACGATGCGTCTGTCCGGCGCGGCTTCCGCTACGTTCACCGCATAGCTATCCTCCAGCGCGTTCCATAGCATCGTGCCGCGCGATCCAACCAGTTTGCAGGTTCGGATTGCTGGACGTTGCAGGAAGTCGAGGTGAATTGACACAAGGCGAGGCGGGGAGGAGTACTCAAGGCACAATTCGACGCAATCCTCCACATCTATATCAAGGTCGGAGAGGCGGCCGCCACGGCAGGTGACTCGTTCGGGCATGCCGAACAACCAGTAAATATAATCTATCTCGTGGCTGAGCTCGAGAAGGGCCCCGCCGCCCAAAGAACGTTGAGCGGACACGTTCTGACGATAATCCGATCCAGGGCGCCAATCTGGCAGATATTGCCCCACCTCCGCGCGTACTGACAGGACGTCACCGATGGCACCAGCTTGGAGATCCGCGCGCATCGAGGCGAGTGAGGCATTGAAGCGCAGATTATAACCGATCATTATCGGTGTGCCCTGCGCTTGTGCCGTCTCGGAAAGTCTGGCTAATCCGTGGAGATCGGCTGACAAGGGTTTTTCGATTAGCACTGAAATGCCGCGTTCGACGAAGGCCTGCGCTAGCTCGATATGAGTGGTCGCCGGTCCAGCCAATATTGCTGCCACAGGCTGGAAAGGCAGCGCTTGCTCAATGCTGGTGAAAAGCGCGTCGCACCCCTCGAATGTCTCAGTGCCGCCACCTGGACGACGAAGCGCTGCGATGAGCGCGTTTGGGCGTAGCTGCCGCAGATTGCGCAGGTGTCTCTGTCCGATGCTTCCCAGACTCGCCACGACGAAGCGCGGCTCACTCGTTGCTTCTATCACGCGGGCATTGCCAATATGTTATGCAGCGACCGGATCATCGAGACATCCCATCGTGCAAGATCGAGGCCGTCCGCCAGCAATTCCTCGCGGGCAGTCTGAAGGCCGTTTCCGATGAAATTAAAAAGGTTTGCCGTGGCGATAGCGTCAACGTCGTGGCGCTGAAGGGCTTCGCGCATGTGCGCGCCTTTGCCGCAGCCGCCGCACAGGATGAGAGGAACAGGCAGTGCCTGCCCGATCTCGTCGATCATCTCGAAGTCAAAGCCCTGTCCGGTGCCGTCTCGGGTGATCGACTGGAGCAGGATCTCCCCGGCACCCGCTTCCAGCATCATCGTGATCCGGTCGTGAACCGATATGGGTAAGGCGCTGCTGCCTTGCCCGGTATATACGATATAGGTGCCGTCATCGGATCTCTGCAGGTCGATTCCGCCGACCACGCATTGTTCCCCGCAGGTGTCGGCAATCTGGCGGACGATCGAAGGGGCGTCATCGAACAGCGAATTGACGATGACCTTGTCTGCGCCATTCGCAACAAAAAAACTAGCAGCTTCAACGCTATCTATGCCCCCGCCAAGCGTGAGGGGGATGAAGCATCCTGTCGCGATCTGACGAATATCCTCAATGAAGCGCTGGCGGTCGCGGGGGCCACGGGTGACATCTACGATCATCAGTTCGTCGATAAAGGCGGACATGTCGGCGATTTTATAATTCTTGAGCAGCCAGCGGGCATCACCTGCCTTCTGGAGTCGGAAGTTCCGACTGAGCATGAAATTTCCTGCGTCATAGAATAGCGTGAATATGACCCGTTTTTTTGGCATGATTATTGATCTAGAAAATTCTTGAGCAATTGTAAGCCATTGGATTGGCTTTTCTCGGGATGGAATTGCGCGCCACAAATGTTTCCGGCATCGAATGCTGCGATAAACTCTGTCCCATGCTGAGACCATCCGAGATTGGCGGGACGGTCTATCTCGTGCACCGCGAAGGAATGGGTGAAGTAGAAGTCGGCAGCATCGCCGAGACCGGAAAACAGGCCTGATGTTTGATAGCCGGCTACTGAGGTGAAGCCCACATGTGGCACCTTTATAGTCCCGGTGGACGGTTGCGGAAGCCGACGGACCTGGAATGGCATGATGGCAAGACCGTCGCAATCACCTTCTTCGCTGTGATCACCAAGCAGCTGCATGCCGAGGCATATGCCGAGCAACTTGCTTTCGCCGCTGCGCGACAGAGCGCGCAGCGGCGAAATGAGCCCATGGCTGTCGAGTGCCGCCATCCCGGCCCGGAATGCGCCGACGCCGGGTAGGATGACATGCGAGACATTGACCAGTTCCTCGGCGGAGGAGGCTAGCCGGAAGTCGAGACCGAGATAGCGCAGCGCGGATGCCACTGAATCGATGTTGCCGATATTGGCGTCGATCAGGGCGATCTGGCTATCAGTCGGCGTCGAAATTTGGTTGCCAACGGCCATCGATTTTCTCAAAGAGATTTTTATTGGTCCAGCGATCAAGAACTGCGTCGAATTCTGCCTGCGTTATTTGATAATATTCCAAATAACTTTTTATGAATTCCTCAGGATAATGATTGTCATAGACCCTGACGAGATTCAGGGCTTGTTCTCTGGTCATCGCGCCACGACGCACCTCGATACCGGCATCTTGGGTCGCGCGCCCGAAGCCGAATTTAAGATACATCAAATAAGTATGGAGGGAGTAAAGTGCCTGATCGTTTTGCGCAAAATTGGTGAAGGTGCCGGCATTCGACGCCTCTGCCTCCTGAAGGCCACAGAATTCCTTGGCGATCAGATAATTGCGGTAAGGATCCCAATTTTCGAAATATGACCAATGGGCGATTTCGAGATTGCTCTTGCTCAGTTCCTCGTTTGACGGGAATCTGAAAAAGTTGAGATCGGCATTCGGAAGTCCGGACCGCTCCAGAACAGTGTCGTGGCCTCCCTCGAGGTAAACCCGACGCATATAGTCGACGGTATAGGTTGCGCGATTGGCGGTTTCTGTCGATCCGCCGTACTCGACCTCCCCATCTTCGCCGTAAAAGATGAGTTCGATACCGAGTTGGACGGCCAGGCGGACGACCGCCGATTGAATTGCGATAAGCCAGCCATAATAAGGAAAGCCCATCTCGATGAAACCGGTGCGATTGAGTGAGCGCATCGCCTCTGCGTCCGGTGAAATCTGGACGTGATTGTATCCACTGTTAATGAAATTGCGAAGATTCTGGTTGCCAAGATCCAGCGCTAGCGCGGGCGTCACAGTCACCGCAAGGGGATTCATCCCATATTTGTGCTTCAGGTTGTAGGCGACGTAGGAGCCGTCCTTGCCACCACTCACTGGCACTATACAATCGAACCACCCGTCGTCACGACGGTGCTTGGCGAGCAGCGCCTCTAACTCAAGTTCGCGGCTGCTCCAGTCGATAAGCTGCTTTTGCTCACCCCATACGCAGGCGTTGCAGCGCCCTTGGGTGTCGAACTGAATGCGAGGCCGTGTCGACATGTTGAGGCAATTCGAACAACGAAATACTTTCTGATCGATTGTCATGTTCGAGCACTATCTTCTCAATGGGTTAATGTGGATACGGCGTCGTGTAACGAAGCCGGGGCCGCGCTTCCGTAGATATCACCGTTTCTGTTTCCCGATTGGAAACGCCTCGCGTCATAGACGTTGGGATGGGAATGGTGAAGCTTAATTCCATTCAACGCAGTTAGATATGTACCGATAAGATGTCCTAGGGAAGCGACGATGGTGTTGACCATTTAGGCTAAGCGTTCGATCGAGAGGTTAGGTGTCGCCGGAAGCGAGGTCGGCAACGAGGTCGGCAACATGGGCCGCCGCGTTAAAGGACGTGTTGGCATGGCCGCGTGTCCCGGAGGTGTTTAACGCATCTCGGATCAGCGGGATTGCGTGCTGGGTATTGGGAGCGGCGAGGGCAAACCCCAAATCTGCCAGTGGGAGATCTTGCGAGAAAATCGACTCCATGATTTGAACGACAGGAATTCTCAGCAGTCCTGCCTCCAAACCCACAGTTGAGCCGCACGTTACAATGCAATCCGCAGCGCAAAGGAGTGTGTCCAGCGGTTCGACAGCGGTGCTATAGCGCAGCCGTGGACCACTTGCGGCGGGCGGGCGGTCCTCGCTGGGGTGCAGCCGCATGACAATATGCACACCGGGGTCAGCTTCAAAGGCATTCGCCAGATATTTCTCGATCCGCACGGGCAGCGCCGGATCTCCGGTACTCGAAGAGGAGGGGTGGGAGGCTGGTTCCGGCTGCGATATCCAGAGGAGCAACTGGTCGTCCTGCGCCAAATTGTGCTCGCTGCGATAGCGCTCGCGTATTGCTGCGACATCCAACTGGCCCAGTCGGTCGAACGCCGGATTGCCGGTCACGACAACACATTCTTCCGGAACGTTCCTTGTGCGAAAGCGCTCGGCGACTTCGTCGTTCAGGACGCAGATCTTGTCTGCATAACCTTTCATCGCGCACCATTCGATTTCGGCGGAGGCATAAAGGTCAACGACGCACAAGGATGGGATGCGTGCTGCTGCGGCTGCTTCCATCGCCGCGCGTTCTGATCGGGGTGCGCTGGTGGCAACCACTGCCGAAGGCCGGGCGGCCTCGAACAGGCGCTGGAAGAAGTCGACAGGACGGAAAATCTGACGCCCCAATGCCGCATAGCGACGGCGTGCCTCTTGCTCTCCCAGCGCGATTTCGAGCGCCTTGTAACCGACGCCCAGATAGGCTGCGGTTTCGCTAGCGGAGACAAGTGCATGTCGGGGTTGATCGGCTGCGAGCAGGCGGCCGATCGCGCAGGCAGTCTCGTAGCCCGGTACGCTGTTTACGAAATCGGCGATACCAAGGGCCGTGAGACCGTGCCGGGCAAAATAGGCGGGGGCGGTCGTCAGGCCAAGGATGGCGAACGGAATCCCGCGCCGCTGCAAGTCCAGGGCGACCGGGGCCAGGGCGGCGGCATGGCCTCCGCCATAGGAGACCAGCAAGACCTTGCCCCTTATGCTGTCCAGCAAATCAGTCATGGCGTTTTACCGATTCCTGAGGATGCCAAGGCAAGCGAGCGCCCGCGAGCAGCAATAAAATCGGGACTAACAGTGACACGAAGCCCAATCCTTCAAACGCGAGCGAGGGGATGGCGGACAGCATGATCGCGAAATATCCCCGGTACTGGCGTGACCGTAGCGTGAAAAATAGCATGGCGACTGCCAAGGAAGCTAAGGCAATATATACAAATAACCTCGCGTAATCTGCATTAATAGCAGATGTGTATATTGTACTTCGTGAAAGTATTGCCCAAAATCCCGTCGCGCCATACACAGCGGAGTCGTACCCTGCTCTTTGTTCAATGAAACCGCTATATTTATCAGAAACGGAAATCGTAAGTGATATAAAGAGAAGGGCTATATAAACATTCAACGAAATAGATTTCTTGTGATTTCTAATGACCGTTGATGATATAAGGAGATTGTTCATAACTACGCCGGAGCTAAGATTTGTAAAAACAAAAGAAACAATTAAATGGCCTATTCCACTTTTGGCCCTCATGTATATTATTAAATATGCTACTGATATTATAACGAGGATTGTTCTTGGGCTTAGGGCTGCCATAGAAATGGGCAAAAGGACGACAATAAATCCTCTTTTAAATCTTGAAAATACATTCAAAATGGGGAGCGTCATCGCCAATATAGTAAAATATACGGCTGCGTTCCCCCCCGCATCTTCTATCGATACAAATACGTATGCAATAAGTGCTCGCAGAGCGTGTATCCAGAGGAGGGGGTCTAGTTGAAAAATGGAATTGTCACCATCAACATAGTTCCAAATGTAATTTACTTGACTCGTAAACCCATCTTGTTTGCTATTTAAAAGGAATGTTTGGCCATGGTCACGAGAGTACAATATTACAAAAAAAGAAACTAATAAATAAAGTAAAATGGTGTTGAATCGCCAAAGGTTTGACGCTGCAGCCTTGTGAGAAAAATTAGATTTTGCAGTATTTTCGGCCATCACCATCCCACTGCCTTTATTCGTCTTTGAATTGGCCTGTCGATTGCGAGATCGATTGCTGTGGCGCATGTTAAGGCCATGATCAGCAGTATTGGAATGGCTTTATAGTCAATTCCTATTATCTGAGATGACGCAAAAAACACAAGCGGATGGAATAGGTAGAATGGATAGCTAAGGCCGCCCATCATGCTTGAAAATTTAGAGGCTGACTTTGGCAATTTTATATAAGATGCATACATGACTATTAAAACTGAAAGAACAGATAGGGCAATCCTTTTGTGCCCGATAACTATTTCGTCAACATTTTGATCTTGAGATACAATCCATATAAAAAATACTATTACAAAAATGGCAAAAAGTGGATTCTTAGAAAAAATTATCTCTTTTCTGTAAAGAAATTGTCTAAAAAATACACCTGATGCAAAGAATAGTATGTGATTTGAGGGGTGTACGTAATTCGACCATCCTTCATCTATATTCCCAATTTTGCCTATGTCGTTGGCAATAATGGCCATAAATAGCATTGATAAAATCAATGCTATAATGATGTGCTTTCTCATTAGTATTAAAATTGGAAATATTGTGTAGAATACTATTTCTATCCCTATGCTCCACCCGCCTATGACAGGAGTGCGCGACGGATCTACAAATCCAAATACCAAAAATATATTGGACAATATCTCGAATATTTCGGGAGGAGCTTTGCCGGAAATTACTTTTCCAGCAATTGATGCAATTATTGCTAAAAAAAACAGCGGAAAAATTCGTCCGGCTCTTCTCTTGGCGTAGGCAATGAAATTTTTTGGCGAAAGCGCTTGAGAGAAACGTTCGCCATAGCCATGGGCTAAACTATATCCGCTTAAAGCGAAAAATATACTTACGCCATAAATTCCAAAAACACTAATTATGCCATTAGTGTAATTGGAATTGTCTGGGAATGACCAGATGAAATAATGGTATACGGCTACTGATATCGCGCATATTCCGCGGAGTATGTCGAGAGAATCAAGCCGCTCACTAGAGCGCCCATAAACTTTGGATGAATTTATAGCAGAATATTCTGCTGTATTCGCCGTCATGATTCTATCCAGTGCCCGACAGAGAGAATACTTCTTATCTCTCTGGTTCTATTTTCTTTTCCTGACATGTGCTCATCCAGCATGTCATACAGAGCCTTCTGGTTGAAAATCGAACTTTTCTCTAGAACACCGTCAACGTGCTGCCGGCAATAACCACTTAACCTATCTCGGAACCAATCACCTACCGGAACGGTGAACATCTGTTTCTTGCGATAGGCCAGCTCGTCTCCGATCAGTGGCGCGACAGCCTTTTTGTACAGATATTTGGTGATACCATCTTTCAGTTTCAGATGGCCTGGCATGCGGAAGGCATATTCCATCATGCGATAATCGAGAAACGGTGTGCGCGCCTCAATTGAAACCGCCATGCCCATTCGATCGGGCTTGACGAGATTGTTGCCGCTGAGGAGGAGCTGCATATCAAGAAAAAGCGCCTGATTGATCCGGTCTTGGTGCGGCACCTGGTCAAACCATTGACGCGCAATGTCGAAGGAATCGATTGCCTCGACGGCGCGGCGCGTGTTGGGCGTATAAAGGCCGAGCTTGCCGGCGTCGCTGAACAGTGAGATGCTGTCAAAATAGCGCCGCTGGAAGATGTCGTCATCCAGGGCGCTGATCTCTGGCTGCGCGAAGAAGTTCGCATATTTGTCGTAGCCAGCGAAGAGTTCGTCGCCCCCGTCGCCAGTCAACACGACTTTGACATGTTCCGCGGCGAGTTCTGAGACGCGATAGGTTGGCAGGAACGAGATGTCGCCGTGCGGTTGATCGCAATGGTGAACGGCCATCGGCCATAGCTCGAGCATGTCTGGGTCGACGCGGCGCATGACATGCTCCGTCCCAAACCGGCGCGCGGCTGCTTCGGCAAAAGGGGCTTCGTCATATCGGGGGTCTTCGAAGCCGATGCAGAACGTCTTGATGGGCTCCGATGCATGGCGGGCCATCAGTCCCACGATTGTGCTGGAATCCACTCCGCCTGACAGGAATGCGCCGAATGGCACATCCGATCGCATGCGAATGCGGACAGCATCGTCCAGAATTGCGTTGAATTCCTCGATCCAGTCCTGCTCGGGGCGATCGTGAACCGGTCCAATCTGGGCGAGGTCCCACCACCGCCGGCTCGTCACATTTGCCCGGGTGATCTTCATCACATGGCCGGGCATCACATGGCGGATGCCGCCGTGCATGGTGTGGGGGGCGGGTACATAATTGAACGTCAGGAAATGGTGCAGCGCTTCGAGGTCGAGCGTCGCCGGTTGCCGAAGGCCGGGCGTAATGGCCTTAATCTCGGATCCGAACGTCAGACGTTGGCCATCGTCGGCGACATATAGGGGTTTGACGCCGATGCGGTCGCGGACCAGATATAGCGCGCCTTCGCGGCGATCGAGGATCGCGATCGCGAACATGCCGTTCAGCTTGTCGAGGAACGTCAGTCCGCCACGTTCGTAGAGGCGGAGCAGCACCTCGGTGTCTGAGTGGGTCCTGCAGGCATATGGTGTGCCGGCCAGTTCGGCAGCCAGTTCGATGTGGTTGAAGATCTCGCCGTTCTGGACGACTATGATTTGCCCGTCGTCGGAGACGAAGGGTTGATGCCCGCCCGCAATATCGATGATCGAAAGGCGCTGGTTGCCAAGGGCGACGCCCGGTTCGCTGTAGATGCCCTGATCGTCGGGGCCGCGATGGCGAATGGCGCTCCCCATGGCAAGAATCTGAGCCTCCGAAAGGGCTTCCCCCTTGCGGTCAAAATAACCGAAAATGCCACACACGTTAGTTACCCGTCCTAGCGATGAGTTGACGAACCGTCATCAGAATGATTTTGAGGTCGAAGAAGACAGATGCTGTCTGCACATAAGCCAGATCAAGTGCTGTGCGTTCCTCAGCCGACGCGGTCGACCGCGCGACGGCCTGCGCCAGGCCGGTGATGCCCGGACGAACCCTATGGCGTGCGCGCCACTGGTCTGGCGTGTAAAGCGTTTCCTGGGCCGGCACATCCGGACGCGGACCCACAATGCTCATGTTGCCTTGGAGGACGTTGAGTAATTGTGGCAGCTCGTCCAGACTCGTCCGTCTGATGAAGCGACCGATCGAGGTGATCCGGGGATCTCCGCTCGCCGTCGCATAGCCGCCTACTTTATCAGCGTTGATGACCATGCTGCGGAATTTCAGCATGCCAAACGGCTGACAATTTCGTCCTACTCGGATTTGCCGATAAAAAACGGGGCCGCGGTCGCTGAGGTAGATCGCCAGCATAACGACAAGCATCGGGACAGAGAGCATCGCCAGAGCGACGCTTGCCAAAATCAAGTCGAAGGCACGCTTCGCCGACATAGATATCGGGCTAGGGGACCTGCGCTGTCTTTCATACCATGTTGGCGACGTCACCGCGGCTCCTATGCAACTTTCACCAAAATCCCAGAATCTTCGCGGAAACGCTGGTGCCAGCACCGAAACCGATCGCGCCGAGGCCGATTGCCGCAATATCACTGCCCGAAAGAAACAGTGGAATAGCCGCAAATGGCAGCGCTACCGCACAGCCAGCAGCAACTGCGTTGAAGAACCGCCGGTTCACTACGCCATCAGGGCCCATGAGGCAAATCTTTGCGCGGCGCGCAAGCAGCCAGGCGAGTATACCTTGTGACCCCACCACGGATCCCATCAATAGGCGGTCGCTGGATATAATCAGCCCAGGCAACGCAATCACAATTAGGGCAATGAGCGCGATCCCCGTTGCCCGGAGCACTTCTGGTGTACGAAGCTGCGCATTCAGGGCGGCGGTCGCGAGGCTGCTGACCGAAATGAACGGAATACCGAGCAGCGCAATCCGTGTCAGCGATGCGATCCGTTCGACATCGCCAGCAGAAATCGTGCCACGCTCGAAAACCAGGGAAACCAGGACGCCAGCGAGAGCTTCACCGAAGAGGAGGATGAACAGGGCTAGTATCAAGGACAGGCGTAGGTTCGCGTGGAGCGTGCGCCGTGCCGCCAGGGGATCGCCGTCGGCGCGATGGCCACTTAATCTCGTCAGCGCGATTGTACTGATTGTGGTTATAAAAATCCCGAGCGGCAGTTCGACAAGTTTTTGCGCATAGTTAAACGCCGCGATATTGCCTGGCCCCAATAGGGAGGCGGCTGCGCGGATCATAGCGGCTGGCACTAGCGCTAGGCTGGCGGCCATTACGCCGGCGGTGAATGCTTTACGAAATCGTGGATCGGCGGGCACACGTTCCGGTTGCTTGCGCCATGCCTGAGGCGGGGAGATTGCCATCTGGGACGCAAGGCGAAATAAGGCGCCGATTGCTATCGCTCCCGACAGCACCAAGAGTCCGCCTTTTTGCCACCAGGCCAAAGCGGTAATGATGGCGGCATTGAAGATAAAGGTCCCGAGTCCGGCGATGAAGTAGCGGCTTCCTGCATTGAGATAGGCAGTGGTCACGCCTGAAAGTGCGGTCAGCGGTATCGAAAGTGCCACTAGCATCGCGACGGGCGCGGTAATCAACGAGGTGGGCTGCGATAGGCCCGGCGCAAATAGCGATACAACTCCTGCGGGCCAGATCGCGATGAGCAGCGCCAGTGCGCCGAAAAAGGTGAGCGCCCATAAACAGGCCTGTTGAAAGACCTGAGCGGCCTGCGCGTCTGGCAACGTACGCAACCGTGGGACCAGCGCGGCGCTTAGCCCACCGGAAAGCAGGAGGTTCACCAACAGATCGGGCAGGGTCAATAACACCACTGCGACATCCGCTTCCCGCGATACACCGAAGCGGAAGGCGAGCAGCAGTTCGCGTGCGAGCCCAGAGACGCGGCCGAGCAACAAAGCCAAGGCCAGCAGGGTGCCGGCGCCAAGTGCGACGGCACGGATTCGGGCTAGGGCGTTCAGCGCGATGGCTCCGAGCGCGCCGACCTGATCTGAGCAATCAGCCGTCCGATCTCGATGCGATTGGCTTCTAGCGCTTCCGGTGATGCCGTTTGAAAAGCACGCTCCGCCTCGCGGAGAAGCTGCACTTCATGGGCAAAGTCCATTTCGCCGCGAATGGCTTCGACGCTTTGATGTTGCCGGTGAAAGGTGCGTGACAGAATGGTGGCTGAGGAGCCTAGTCGAACATGCTCTCCAAGCAGCAGGCGCGCCGGCAACAGCCCCTCATCAGCTCGCGCTAGGCCGCCAATCCCGAATGGCTTGCCAAGCGGGGCAAGCCTCGTCGCCATATCGTCGATGAGGCCAAGCGGAAACGGACTGAACATGAAATCTAGGCCCAGATCCAGGCTGAGGTCGTTCAATCCAATATGGACTTCATGCACTCCGGATACGGATGCGCAGGAATCTATCAGTGACATAGCCTCTTTGGTTTCCACCAGCAGACATAAACGGCAGCGTCCATCAATTAGGCCCGCGAATTTCTCCACTTCCGCGACAGTCCGAAACATTGGCAGCATTAATATGTCGGCGCCGGCCGCGATTGCGGCATCCACCTCGGCGTACGTGCCCTTGTGGACGGGGTTGAGGCGAACCATCAGTTCGGCGTCCGGCACGGCAGCTCGGATCGCTGCCACATCTTCTATCGTGTGATGGCTGATGACGGTATTCAGATGACCTTGGCGTTCGACTTTGCCGACGATTTCGAGGTCGACCAAAATGCGATCGACGCCGCTATCAACCACAAAGCGAGCGATGGATGGGGTGCTGGTGATAAAAAAGAAGCGCAATTCTCTTGGCCGTATAATGGGTTAACGTAAATGTGTAATCGTGAATGATTATGGCAAGGCACTACATGATGCGAGTGATTTTTATCGAATCAACTTGCCCAATAATGCTTTCTATGTCGTCAGGCGACTGAAGCCGTAAGGTTATCCATTGTCCGTTGCATCCATTCGGTACCGAGAATGTGGTTGATGCTTCGGTTGACTTGGGCGTTGATGGCAGGTCGAGCGTTGCCAACGGTTTCTGATTGGCAATGGCGCAGATCAATTGCCACGATGGACGAGGGGGGGCTACCTCTGGGCCATAAGAGGCTTGGGTCGCTAGGCGATACTGGCCGGGCGGTAAGACTAATAATTGCCGAGCGACTGTGCCGCCCGCGCTCCGTTCGGCGAAGAATGTTAGGGCATGCTTTCCGGCCGGCTGAGGTTCGCGGGCTGCACCGTAAGTATAGTTGTTTGTTAAATTCCAACTAAATGGGCCCAATGCGTTTCCTTGCTGGAAATCTCCATCGAATACCGCAGCGCGATTTTTCAGCCCCATAACTGTTGCGGCATCGTCAAAACGCTCAAGTTCTACTAATCGAGTTAAAAGCTGCAACTTGCGTTCGGTGGCGAGGGGGTGGCCGGCATGCCGTAATCGTTGCGCAAGCATGACCAATGCATCGGGTGCATCGCTCTTGGCAATGAAATCTCGCAAAAAGGGATCCGCCCATGAGGGGTCCTTGACGAGGAACTTGGTCAGAGGAGCTTGAATCGTGGGACTTTTTGCCGCCTCTATCAAGACAGGAAGCAGGATTGCGAAGCCTTCCTGTGATGTCTTGAGCACCAGATCGTAGTGACGCAACGTTTGATCGATATCGCCCTGCGCTGAATATTTTTCGATGAACCACAGGTGGGTCAGAAGATTGCGGCGGCTTAAGCTCCCAGAAAAAGCAACAAGTTTATCTGCTTTTTCAGGGTGATTCGTAGCATCAGCGACATAGCCAAGCACACTATAGGCCTTGGCTTGAGCCGGCGAGTAACGGGTGGCTTTCAGGGCCAAGTTGCTGGCGCGAACTATCGATCCGGGGGTCCCCTGCTGTAAGGTCAGGGAGGCCTGATTGGCAAGGGCATCTGGATTGTGGGGAGCGTAGCGCAATGCGACACTGGGCGCCTTGCGTGCCATGACATGGCCTATACCGGTGTCGATCGTAAACTTTGCGAGCAAGCCGGCTGTGGCAAGCAGCATTACCCCCTGCACCATTAGGAGTGCGGGTGATAGTTGCCCCTTGCCATTTCTCATGCCGTGCTCCTGGCGTTAGTCATGCCACTTCCTTGGCGTTCTGCCCATAACCATAGCCATAATCATAGCCGTAATAAGCGTGCGACGACTTATACCGTGTCAGGGTTATACCAAGCAGGTTCGCCTTAGCACTTTGCAAGCGCGCGATGGCCGAGCGGATAACATTGGTCACGGCGCCATTGGCGCCAATCACATAGACGACGCCTTCGACTTGGCTGCCGATCAGCGGAGCATCGGCCAAGCCAATGACTGGAGGGGAGTCGATGATGACGTGGTCATATCGTTCCAGCAGTGCAGTGATCAGCGTGTGCAGGCGTGGGCCATTGAGCAGTTCGGCTGCGCTTGGTGGATGTGGCCCCGCCGTGATCAAATCAAGGTCGGTTATACCCGAAGACGTGATAAGGTGGCCGATTTCATTGTTGCCAGCCAAATAATCGCTAACGCCTCGCTCATTATTTATACCCATGATGTGATGAAGCGATGGGGATCGCATATCGCAATCGATGAGCACCACTTTTTTACCGATGCGCGCCAGAGTTTGAGACAGCGCCCAGGAGGTCGTTGTCTTGCCTTCCGCCGGACGCGTGCTCGTAACGGCGAGAGAGCGCGGGACACCATGATGGGTGGAGAAGCGCAGATTCGTTTGAAGCGACAGATAGGCCTCGGAAAGCGCCGATTTACGATCCGTGAGCAACTCGTTCGGTTCACCTTCAACGAGCGGGATGATGCCGATATTGGGGAGGCCAAACGCCGGCTCGACCTGCAGCGGATCTTTGATCGTTTCATCCACCTGTTCGAGAATGAAGACCACTGCGGCGGCGATAATAAGGCCCAAAATGAGCGCGATCGCTAGATTGAGAACTAAGCGCGGGCTTGATGGCTTATCCGGTAGGCTGGCTGCGTCAACCACAAGCACATTATTGCTACCGATACCGCCGGCAACACCGATTTCCTTGTAGCGCTGAAGCAGGCCATCGTAGAGTTGGCGGTTGGTGTCAGCATCGCGCTGGTAGATATTATACTGAATACTACGTCGGCGCAAATTGAGAGCGTCGTTCTTGAGTGTCTCAAGTTGAGCGCGCAGGGTGTTTTCACGGCTCATTGAGTCATGATAATTCTTTGAAATTCCATCTCTGACCCGCGCCTCTTCATTGGCAATACTTCTATCCAAATCCTTGATTTGCGAAGCTATCGCCTTTGATGCGGGGTACTCCGGTTCAAAACGAGCCAACATCTTGGAATATTCAGCAGCTGCTTCGGCGCGTTTGGCACGTAAGGTGGAGATGGTCTGATTGTTGAGGGCCTCCACCGAAGTGTTGCCGTTGGAATTCAACCGACTGGCTGCACGGACGCGATCAGCAGTCGCAGAGACCAGCTCTGCGTTCAGGCGAGCGAGGTCATCGCCAACCAGCGATCGTTCGGCTGCGCCTTGTTGTTCGGCAGGAATGCTGACGATGCGTTCGCGGGAGGCGTATGCGACCACGCGACGTTCCGATTCCTCAAGGCGCTGCCGGATCTGCTCCAGGCGGTCTTCGAGAAACTTGCGGGCGTAAGAGGAGGCCTCGAACCTTCGATCAAGATTCGACGTGATGAAGCCCTTGGTCCAAGCGGTTACGATGCGACGAGAAAGATCGGCGTTTGGGCTCGAGAAGCTAACCTCAACGAGTGAGGAATTTCGTACGGGCGCTATGCTGATGTGGTCCAGCAGGATGTCCGTTGCCTTTTTAAGCCGCTTTGCGCGTTGCTCGGCGGTAATGCGTTGGTTCTCTGCTTCGAAGAATGAAATGCCATCGGCGGGATTAACGCCGAACGCATCGAACAATTCGTCGGTTTCTGCGAAACGTAGGTCTGCTACGACGCGCTGAGCGAGGGACCTAGCCTGCAGAAGTGAATATTGAGTCTGATAGAATTCGAGATCGACGGCGCTGACCTCAGGCTCAACGCTTTGCACGTTGACTACCCGATCTCGCTGACGAGAAATTTCTACTGTGGAAGTAGAGGTGTACATCGGGGTCATGAACAAAGTGGCGACCAGCCCCAGGGCCAAGGCTCCGGCGAGAATGCCGACCACGACCCATTTCCAACGCATGATGATGCGCCAGTACTGAAGCGCCAATGGCAGATGGACACGGCCAGTTCCGCCGCCGGCGTCCTTCATGTGTCCGTCAGTTTGTTCCTGTCGGCGACCGCCTATATAATCGATATCCATTAATTTCTCGTATATTAGCGGATCAGGTAGATCAGCGGCGCGAGGATCGCCGGCGATACGGCGAGCACATCCTTGAAGATGCGGCGCGTTTCTGAAGTCCCCACTATTACCACATCATTGGCAAAAACTTCCGGATCTTCATAGGCGCCTTGGCGAATAGCCTTCAGATCATACAATCCTGCATAGCGTTGATTTCCCACGGTCCTGAAAATCACCACTTCGCGCAGGCGAGCAAACTCGCTCGTCCCTTCTGCTCGCGCGATAGCGCGCAGCAGGGTCATGCGACCCACCACGGGATATTGGCCAGGCGTCTTGACTTCGCCTTCGACCGTGATGACCTGGCTGACGGTTTCTTCCAAGTTAACCGTAACTTGCGGATCTCGCACATAGGGGCGGAGGCGGGTTGCAATGGCAGTTGCGAGTTCTCCAGGGGTTCTTCCGGCAGCCTCGATCACGCCTGCCAGCGGAAAAGAGATGCGACCGCTGGCGTCGGCTTGGATCTTCTGCTCCATGTCTTCGACACCGAAGACGCTGATTTGCAGCTTGTCGAATGGGCCGATGAGATAGGGGCGGTCCGCGGTCGTGAGGTCTTCACGTCTAGGCTCCGGGAGTTGGCCTGTTTCGGCAACCGCGAGGCCAGGTCCGGCCTCAAGGCGCGGTTTTCCTCCGCATCCACTTACACAAAGTGCGCCTACTAGGGCCACGATCCATACAAAACGCACCAGATGCCTCTTGGGTTATTGGCTGACAATTGGCTTCTATCCCTTGCGATGACGTCGAAAGGGCATTTTTCCCTAGCCGATCATCACGGGCGCGTCCACCGACATACCCATGAGGCCAGGAGAGTTCATTTACTAAAACGATCAAATTGCGTTCGCTGTGAAACGCCTCCCAGCATCATCCGGGGGTCTTCATTCAGCACGTTGCAGGTGCCGTGCAATCTGCTGCTGCATTACGGGCGGGCGCGTCATTCTCGGTCCGATTCCAGCAACCTCATGTCCGGGCTCTTCTCAGTTGCTCGCGCCATCAAGACCATAGCAAAAAGGAATAGTACCTGGCCGATGGGGGTTCGCAAGGGATAGTCTACAACGCTCGCAAGGGTAAATATCAAGGTAATAATGCTGCCGAGGCGACCTAGGGCAATCTTCCGATCTGAGGATGAATCGCTACGCCACAGGCGAAGGGAGATAATGCTCCACCAGGCAATGAAGGCAAGCATCAGAGCTAAGCTCAGGATGCCTCCTTCTATTATGATCTCTAGCAGATCGTTGTGGGCGTGATTGAAGTAAGGCGCGCGCACATACCAATCCGGCTCGACAATTTTGAACATGGTCGGGAAGGTGCCGAACCCTGTGCCGAACGGGAAGTGCGCCCGTGCCATGTCGATCATCGTGGTGAAAAGTTGTAGACGATCATCGGCCTCGACATCTTGATCGAACAACCGGTTAATTGCGATCGCTCGTCCAGAGACCATGAGTGTGACGACTAGAGCAGCTAGGCCAATGCTTAAGGCAAGTGGAGCGGCGCGCATAAGCCTGCGCAGCCAGGAACTAGGCGGACCAAAAGCGGCGCGCATGTTGATGCCAGATTTCCGAACCAGCAGGAGGCCTCCTGCGCACCCTACAACGAGCAGTAAAATTCCGGTGCGTGAGCCAGTGACCAGCACGAGAGGGATGATAAAAAGGCTCAGAACACTGGCAATCGCAACCCGTAGTCCGATGGGAATCCGATCGCTGAAATAGGGTACAAGGAGCGCCAGCATGGGAATTAGGCACGTGAGCATTGCGGCCTGATGGTTGCGGTTGGCGAAGAAGCCGACTGCTCCCCCGCGATTTGCCGCGCCATAAAAGTAAAGTTGTCCACTGGAAGCCTGGATGAGGCCTAGCGCGCCGCTCAGCAACATGAGGAGTACCAGCAAGATGACCACTTTATAGAGGTCGTAGCTCCGCATCATCGCGAGTAACAAAATCACCCCAAAGCCCGGGAGGGTGGCAAGCAAACTATTCAGTGTGGCGTGGGGCTCAAAGCTGAGTGGGCGCCAAATGTCCATCAATCCGGTAAGGGCGGAGCCTTGTACCGCTATCTCTCGGCCGGGCAGGTTATGCCAGATTTGCGGTGGCAAAGGGACAATCTGCAGGAGCATAAGACTGAGTAGTGCGCCGAGGAACAGTAAGGGTGTACGAACTCTGTTAAGTTCATTTTTTTTAATAAAAAACAGGGCGATAGCGATCATCGCAATGGCGATCGTTCGGATGCCAATCTGTGCTGGTTGGTCAGCTCGTGATGAGCCGCCCAGAAGAAAACAACATAGCAGGAATATCAGGGTGCCACCTTGGGCAAAGGCAGTGGCGCTTCGCTCAAGCAATGTTTTCTTCACCAAATTATGATCCCAATTTTAGCTGAATTATGGGCATTAATACACCATCTTGAGTCCAAGCCAACCATGAGGGTTGATGGAGTTTGCGATCCCGCTCCGCTCGATTGCCAAGGACGATCCTAACCGATCCATGCCCCATATATGACGATGTTCTCTATCGACAGGGGAGGCGCCCGGCAATGCGCCGAGAGCCAGTCAAGAATCAATGGGGGCGCTCAGACCGTGATTCGGGACGACCGTTCCACCAGCGCGTCGACATCGGCCGCATCGTGATACAGCCCGATGCCGATGCGCAGCACATCGCTGCGGCAATCCACCGTCACCCCGGCCTGGTCGA
Source organism: Sphingomonas sp. C3-2 (assembly GCF_033025475.1). Taxonomy (NCBI): domain Bacteria; kingdom Pseudomonadati; phylum Pseudomonadota; class Alphaproteobacteria; order Sphingomonadales; family Sphingomonadaceae; genus Sphingomonas; species Sphingomonas sp. C3-2. Next base: position 1,765,221 of record NZ_CP130322.1, on the reverse strand, counting down.
TCGCGGCGGTTAGTGCCTGTGCCTGCGGTCCGCGAAAGGCGAGGAAGCGGGCGTGATTGTCATCCTTTCCCGGCGGGTTGAGCAGCGTCATGGCGCCAAGCGGCGTCGCGCCGCGCGCCGCCACAAGCCGCCGTTGCAGCGCGTTGACATGCGCGGCGATCCGCGCCGTTGACAGCGCTTCTGCGCGCAGCACGTCCCGCACCGCGCGGAATCGGTAGAGCGCCGATGGATCGAAGGTCGCGCCCAGAAAGCGGCGCGCGTCGGGGGCATAGCCGATTGTCCCCGGCGCCGCGCCCAGATCGTCGAACGCGGCATACCAGCCGGTGATTTGGGGGCGCGGCCCAAAGCCCGGCGGGCAGTGCATGAACCCCATGCCTTCGCCCGCCATCGCATATTTATAGCCGCCCGCGAGATAGAAGATGCGGTCCGCCACCGCGCACAGATCGGTCTCGATCGCCATGAAGCCGTGATAGCCGTCGATGACGACCCAGCAGCCCTCGGCGCGCGCCAGTTCGGCAAGCGCGGCGATCTCGCGGAAGACATGGCCATTGTTGAAGAAAACCTGGCTGACGAACACCAGATCGGGCTGTGTCTCGCGCGCCCGGGCCACGAAACGCGCGTCGAAACTGTCGAACGGCTCCAGCGCCACGGTGTCCAATATGATCCGCCCGCTTTCCACCCAGCGCGCGGCCTGACGGCGAAAACTGTGAAACTCGCTGTCGCTGGCGAGCACTCGCACCGGCCGCTCGGACCGCGCCGAGAGCAGGCGGATGAGCAAATCATGCGTGTTGGTGGCAAAGACGATGCTTTCCGGATCGGGCAGGCGCAGTTCCTGCGCGATCTCCGCCTGTGCCGCCGGCCAGACCTCGCCCATCACCCTGGCCCATTTATGGTCGGCCAGCCCTGCGCCGTCTTCCCAGCACGCGATCTGCCCGGCGCGCGCGGCATCGGGCCATAAATGGTGTGAATGTGCCGCGAAATGCAGCCGGCCTGCGGCCCGTTGCGCGGCGAGAGCGTGGGTGAAGAGGCGCTTGTGGCTCATAGCTGGGTTCTGAGCGTCCACAATTCGGGAAAGGCGCGCTTGGCGATGGTCGACTGGAGATAGGATACCCCCGCCGTGCCGCCGGTGCCGCGCTTGAACCCAATCACGCGCTCCACCGTCTGCGCGTGCTTGTGCCGCCAGGTCGCGAGCGCATCGTCGAGGTCGACGAGCTTTTCGGCCAGTTGGTAAAGCGGCCACCAGCGTTCGGTGTCGCGGTAGACCTCGGTCCACGCGGCCTCCACCGCCGGGTCGGGCGCATAGGCGCTGGCCCAATCGCGCGAAAGCACATGATCGGGCAGGGCGAAGCCTGCACGCGCGAGCGCGCGGTTGGCCTCGTCCCACAGGCTGGGCGCTTCCAGCGCGGCGCGCATCGCGGCCTGCGCTTCGGGGCGATCCTCCTGAAAGCGCAGAAAGGCTGCGTCCTTCAACCCCAGCAGATATTCGACGGTGCGGAACTGATCCGACTGGAATCCCGAGCTCGTCCCCAGCACATGGCGAAAGCGGCTGTAATCGCTGGGCGTCATCGTTGCGAGCACGTCCCAACTCAGCGTCATCACCGCCTGAATCCGCGAAACCCGCGCCAGCCCCTTATAGGCGGGCACCAGCGCATCGTCGCGAATCTGCCCGACCGCGAGCTTCAGCTCGGCGATCATCTGCTTCAGCCACAATTCCTTGGTCTGGTGGATGATGATGAACAACAGCTCGTCATGCCGGTCCGACACCGGATGCTGCGCATCCAAGAGGGTGTCGAGCGCGAGATAGCGCGCATAGGTCATGTCGGCGGCGGGGGCGGGGGCATCGGTCATGCCCCCCTTTTACCGTTCAACTGATTACAATTGAAACCGGTTTCGCGTCAGACCCGCTCGGCCCGGCTCACCGCGTCCGCCGCGCGCAGCGCCGCGAGGATGCGCATCAGGTGATGCACGTCCTTCACCTCGAGATCGACCATGAAGCTGTGGAAGCTCGAATCCCGGTTTTCCAGCCTGAGGTTGAGGATGTTCGCCTTGTGTGTCCCGAATATGCCCGCCATCACCGCGAGCGCGCCGGGCTCGTTTTTGACGACGATGTTGAGCCGCGCGGTGCTCGAATCGGCCTTGCCGCCCCAGGCCAGATCGATCCAGTCGGCATCGGCGCCGCCGTCGGACAGCGTTTCGCAGTCGATGGTGTGGACCTCGATCCCCTCATTGGGCCGGCGCAGGCCGACAATGCGGTCGCCGCGCACCGGGTGGCAGCATTCGGCGAGGTTGAACGCCACGCCCGGCGTCAGCCCCTTGATCGAAATCGCCTCGCGTTGCGCCGGTGCATGCGCGCCCGCGACATCGCCGCCGGTGGAACCGGGCATCAGCGCTTCCATCAGCTCGGTATCCGAGATCCGCTGGCGCGCGATCGATTCCATCAATGTCGCCTCATCGGCGATGCGCAGGCGCTTCAGCGCGTTGCCCAGCGCCTCGGTGCCCAGCTGCGCGGGCAGGCGCAGCGCGATCTCGTCATAGATTTTGCGGCCCAGCGCGATCGTTTCCTCGCGCTCCTTCTGGCGCACATAACGCCGAATGGCGGCGCGCGCCTTGCCGGTGACGGCATAGTTCAGCCAGCCCGGCTGGGGTTCCTGCCCCTTGGATTTCAGGATCTGCACCTGATCGCCATTTTGCAGCTGGGTGCGCAGCGGCACCACGCGGCCATTGACCTTGGCGCCCACCGTCTGGTCGCCCAGATCGGTGTGGACGGCATAGGCGAAGTCGACCGGGGTCGCGCCCTTGGGCAGCTGATACAGCTCGCCCTTGGGGGTGAAGGCGAATATCCGATCCTGATACATCGCCATGCGCGTATGCTCGAGCAGTTCCTCGGCATTGTCGGCGGTTTCGAGAATCTCGAGCAGATCGCGAATCCACCCTGCCTGCCCGTCGGATTGGCCCTTTTGCTTATAGGCCCAGTGCGCCGCCAGCCCGAATTCGGCCTGCGCGTGCATCGCCTTCGAACGAATCTGCACCTCGATCCGCGTGTCGCCCGCATGGATGATCGTCGTGTGGAGCGATTTGTAGCCGTTGCGCTTGGGGGTCGAGATGAAATCCTTGAACCGCCCCGGCACCATCGGCCAGCGCTGATGGATGATCCCGAGCGCGCGGTAGCAGGCGTCGGTATCCTCGGTGATCACGCGGAACGCCATGATGTCCGACAGCTGTTCGAAGCTGATATGGCGCTCGGCCATCTTGCGCCAGATCGAATAGGGGTGCTTTTCGCGACCCGAAACTTCGACCTCAAGCCCGGCGCGGCTGAGCAGCAGCTTCAGCCCCGAACCGATCTTGGCGATCCGGTCGCCGCCATCGCCCTGTAGCTGTTCCAGTCGCTTGGTGATCGAGGCATAGGCTTCGGGTTCAAGATGCTGGAAGGCCAGCGTCTGCATCTCGCGCATGAACTCGTACATGCCAATCCGCTCGGCGAGCGGGGCATAGATATCCATGGTTTCCTTGGCGATCCGGCGGCGCTTCTCCTCATTCTTGATGAAGTGGAGCGTGCGCATATTGTGCAGCCGGTCGGCCAGCTTGACCAGCAGCACCCGAATGTCGTCGGACATGGCGAGCAGGAATTTGCGCAGGTTCTCGGCGGCGCGCTGGCTTTCGGTCTGCGCCTCGATCTTCGACAATTTGGTGACGCCATCGACCAGCCGGGACACATTGTCCCCGAAGATCTTCTCGATCTCCTCGCGGGTCGTCAGCGTATCCTCGATCGTGTCGTGGAGGATCGCGGTCGCGATCGTCTCGTCGTCGAGCTTCAGGTCGGTAAGAATCCCCGCCACCTCGATCGGGTGGCTGAAATAGGGGTCGCCCGAGGCACGTTTCTGTGTGCCATGGCGCTGCATGGAAAACACATAGGCGCGGTTGAGCAGCGCTTCGTCGGCATCAGGATCGTAGGAAAGGACCCGGTCTACAAGTTCATATTGTCGCAACACGCGATCATTTTTTGACCGCGCGCTGCTGCATTGCAACGAAATATTTTCGGTCAGGCTGATCGATCAGCCATTGCCGTTGCATTTGGCGAGTGCTGCGGCGTCAAAGTTCTCCGAACCCGCGCGAAAGGCCGTGATCGTCCCCAGCTTGCGGGTCAGGCCCTGGCACATCACCGCGGGGCGGCTTTTGGCGGGTTTGGCGGAGGCGCAACCATTTTCATCGCATTTCCACAGATGGTCGTTGACGATCAGCGAAGTCTTGCTCGGCGCCGTGGCGAAGGTCGCGCTGTAAAAGGGGCCGGCCGGTTCGGCGGCGAATGCGGAGGCGGGCGCCACAAGCGCGAGCGCAGCGAGAACAATCGAAAAGCGGGGCATGGTCTGGGCCTCCTGATGCCGGATTGCTGGCGGCGGGCTATCATGTAAAGTTTCTAGTTGCAACCTAAAACTTATATCGTTTTGCACGGCTTGGTTTTTACGCTAATCTGCCGAAATGGGACTGAGAGAACCGCTCAAGGAAATCGCGCATGAATGCGGGCTGCCCGCAGCGCTGGAGGCGATGGGGGAACGCTGGTCGTTCCTCATCCTGCGTGCGGCGTTCAACCGCGTCTGCCATTTCGAGGAATTTCAGTCGGAACTCGGCATCGCCCGCAACATCCTCGCCAACCGGCTTTCCCGGCTGGTCGCGCACGGCATATTGATGCGCCAGCCTTTGCCGCATGATCGCCGCAAGATCGAATATCGCCTCACCGCAAAGGGGGCCGAACTGCTTCCGGCAATGGTCGCGCTCCGGCAATGGGGCGAACGCTGGGAATCGGGTGTCCCGTCGACCCCGGTGCTGGTCGACAAGCGCGACCTGCAACCGATTCGCTCGATCAGCATCCGCGCCCATGACGACCGCGAGCTCGATCACGCTGATCTGTGTTGGCTCCATGCGGAGGAGGTGCACCCGATCGGTGAAACCAAGGAGCCGGCGCGCGCCGACCGCGCGGCCTGATTTGGTAAGTCCTGTTTAGCAGGCACAAAAAAGCCGGGCAGTGCCCGGCTTTTTGCATGGGAAATGACCGGAGGGATCAGCCCTCGTAATCGCCACCCACATTCTGGTTGCGCGGCGGCGCAGCGGCGGTGAGGCGCAGCGCTTCGGCCGACTGCGCGATCGAGCCGATTTCATCCGCCACATCGTCATCGTCCATGCGGACGCGCTGCAGGTTCGAAATCACGGCTTCGCACATATCGTCGGGACGGATCGTTTCCTCGGCGATCTCGCGCAGCGCGACGACCGGGTTTTTATCGCGGTCGCGTTCCAGCGTCAGGTCTGCACCACCCGAAATCTGGCGTGCGCGCTGTGCCGCAAACAGAACAAGGTCAAACCGGTTGGAAACCTTGTCGACGCAATCTTCGACGGTAACGCGCGCCATAGTCGCTCCAGTTGCAAGCAAAAAGAATATCGGAAAGATGGCGGGATCTAGCGATGGGCGGCTCCGGAGTCAAGGAAATGCCGCTTTTCCCTTGCCCTTCCTGCCCCAAGGACCCAAGGATTGGGGATGGAGCGGGCAAGCCACAAAAATGGCGAAGGGTCCATGAAGGTTGATGGGCATCGGCTCACGCTTGTCGTCGAGGGCCCCGAACGGCTGCGCGCCTTGCTCGATCTGATCGAGGGCGCGCGCTACAGCTTGCGCCTCTATTATTATATTTTCGAAGCGGATGCCTCGGGGGTCATGGTGCGCGATGCACTGCTCGACGCGCTCAATCGCGGCGTCACGGTGTCGTGCATTGTCGACGGGTTCGGCAGCAATCGGACCCCCGACATGTTTTTCGCCATACTCAAGGCGGCGGGGTGTCGATTCTTTCGTTTCGCGCCGCGCTTCGGGCGGCGCTATCTGCTCCGCAACCACCAGAAGATTGCGATTGCCGATCATGGCCGTGCGCTCATCGGCGGGTTCAATATCGGCAATGATTATTTCGCCCCGCCCGAGGCCGAACGCTGGCACGATCTGGGGCTGGTGGTGCAGGGGCCTGCGGTCTCGTGGCTTGTCACCTATTATGACGGGCTCAGTCGCTGGGTGCAGCTCGACAAGCCCGGCTGGCGCGCGCTGCGCCGGATTCTCGAAGAATCGCTGCCGCCGCAGCGCGGCCCGCTGCGCTGGCTGCTTGGCGGGCCAAGCCCCCGCCTCAATCCCTGGGCGCGCACGGTGAAGCATGATCTCGAACGCGCGCACCGCGCCGACATGGTCGAGGCTTATTTCTCGCCCGGCCGCTCGATGCTCAAGCGGATCGGGCGTGTCGCGCAGCGCGAAGGCGGCGCGGCGCGGCTGGTAACCGCCAGCCAGAGTGACAATGCCGCCACCGTCGGCGCGGCGCGGCTGCTCTACGGCCTGCTCCTGCGCCGCGATGTCGAGGTCTATGAATATCTGCCCGGCCTGCTCCATATGAAGCTGATCGTGGTGGATGATGTCGTCTATATTGGCTCCGCCAATTTCGACATGCGCAGCCTCTATCTCAACATGGAACTGATGCTGCGCATCGACGATGCGGGCTTTGCCGATGCGATGCGGCGCTTCTTCGAGCAACAGCTCGCCAGTTGCGAGCGGATCACGCCCGAACTCCACCATGCGCGGGCGAATGTCATCACGCGCGGGCGCTGGATGCTCGCCTATCTGATCGTCGGCGTGATGGATTACACCATTACGCGCCGCCTCAATTTCGGGCTCGACTGAGCGGGGTCAGTCCTTCCACGCCCAATAAAGCTGGGCGGGCGGAATGTTCCACCATTCGACGTCATGATCGATCCGCTCGAAATGCGGCGCGATGAAGTCATGCACCTTGGGCGAGAACTGATAGACCAGAAACGCGCCGCCGGGGCGCAGTGCGCCTTGCGTTTCCGAAGCGATCTGCGGTCCTACGCCGCTGGGCAGCGTCGAAAAGGGCAGGCCAGACAGCACATAATCGGCATGATCATGGCCATGTTCGGCGATGATCTTGCGGATATCGGCGGCCGAACCCAGTACCGGAACGAAGCGCGGATCGGGAATTTCCTGCCCCAGATACTCGATGAAGTCGGGATTGGTGTCGATCGCGATCAGCTTGGCATCGGGCGCCATCTTTTTCAGGATCGGCCGACAAAAGGTGCCGACACCGGGGCCATATTCGACGAACAGCTTCGTATTGGCCCAGTCAACTGGGCCAAGCATGTTGGCGATCAGCTTGTCCGAAGACGGGATGATCGAACCCACCATCACCGGGTGCTTCAGGAAACCCTTGAAGAACATTGCCAGTGGACCAGACCGCTTGCGCGCCCATTGTCCGAGCCAGGCTGGCAATTTGCGGGTGGTCTTGGCGGTTGATGCGGGCATGTATTTCCTCGGTAAAGGACTGCTGACGTCAGCCCTCGCAAAATTGCAGGCGCAGTTCAAGCGCCGCGTCGATTGGGAAAGACGCAGATTTTACTTTCGTTCCCCGATCGTTCCGGCCTATCGCGATGACATGGTCCGAATACCGGACAAGCCTTTGGAGAGGGGCCGGATTCGATGCCCATCGTTGCGCCGCGATGCTGAAGCTGCCGTCCGACGGCCGCAGCCGCGAATTCACGCTGCTTTTTGTCGTCATGCTGACGATCGCGGCCGGGAACACCGCGCTGCAATCGGTGCTGCCTGCCATCGGTCGCTCGCTCGAAATACCCGATGCCGCGATTGCAGTCGCCTTTTCGGTCTCCGCGCTCGTCTGGGCGCTGGTGGCGCAGCGCTGGGCGCGCAAATCGGATCATCACGGCCGCAAGGCGATGATCCTGCTGGGCATGGGCGGCTTCATCGCCTCGCTCATCCTCTGCGGCCTTGCGCTCAGCGCTGGCATATTGGGCTGGATCGGCCCGGCGGCCACCATGCTCGCCTTTGTCTTCGGGCGCCTCCTTTACGGCTATTTCGGTGCGGCCGCGCCCCCGGCGGCGCAGGCGATCGTCGCCGACAGCACCACGCGCGCTGAGCGCACGCGCGCGCTCACGCTTTTGGGCTCGGCCTTCGGCTTGGGGACGATTCTGGGCCCGGCGCTCGCGCCCTTTCTGATCCTCCCCATCGTCGGGCTGGCGGGGCCCGCCTATGTCATCGCGGTGTTCGGGATCATCGTGATGATCGCGGTTGCACGCCTGCTCCCGGCACATGGTGTCATCCACGATCCCAGCGCGCACGGTGCGGCCACGAGCTATCCCACGATCGGCGGGCAATCGAGCGGGGCAAGCATCACCGCCGCCACCGCGCAGCGATCGAGCGTCGATGTCCGGCTGCGCGATCCGCGAATCTGGCCGTGGATGCTCGTCGGTCTGGTCATGGGCCATGCGCAGGCGATGACCGGGCAGGCGATCGGTTTTCTCGTCATCGACCGGCTGGGGCTGCCGCCTGCCATGGCGCAGCAATCAATCGGTATCGTACTGATGATGGGCGCGGGGGCCACGCTGCTCGCGCAATGGGGGCTCATCCCGCTGCTTTCGCTCACCCCCCGCGCGCTCGTCATCTGGGGGATCGTGATCGCTGCGATCGGTAGCGCGCTTACCGGCATCGCCACTTCGCTCCACGCCATCTCGGTCGCCTTTGCGCTGTCGTCGCTTGGCTTTGGTTTCGTCCGCCCGGGCTTCACCGCGGGCGCCTCGCTCGCCGTCGGGGCGGAGGAGCAGGGCGCCGTCGCGGGCCGGGTGACGGCGGTGAACGGTGCCACCTTCGTCGTCGGCCCGTCGATCGGCGTCGGGCTCTATGAAGTGGCGAAGCCGCTGCCTTATGCGGTTGCGGCGTTCGCCCTTCTCGTCACGCTTGTTTACGCGCTCCGCGCGATCACTTCTGCGCGTTCCGCGGACGAAGCATCCCCGGGCCGATGAAGCCGACGGGGTCAATCTTCAGCGCGTCCTGCTTCAGCTTGGCCTCCATCACCTCATATTCGCGTTCCATCTCGGCCGAGACGGAGGCGCGGGTTTCCTTCAGCGCCGCCTCGAAATGCGCCATGCGGACCGCTTCGATCTGAAGCGATTCGCGCAGCGCTATCAACCCCGCACGGCGGACAAGGTCGCCCAGATCGGCGCCGGTGAACCGGTCGGTCCGCTCGGCAAGCAGGTCGAGGTCGACATCCGCAGCCAGCGGCATCCGCGCGGTATGGATCGCAAGGATCCGGCGCCGGCCATTGGCGTCGGGCACGCTGACATAGACGAGCTCGTCGAACCGGCCGGGGCGGAGCAGCGCGGGGTCGATCAGATTGGGGCGGTTGGTCGCCCCGATCACCACCACCGACTGCAATTCCTCCAGCCCGTCCATCTCGGCCAGGATCGTGTTGACGACGCGCTCGGTCACCTGCGGTTCGCCAAAGCCGCCGCCGCGTGCAGGCACCAGCGAATCGAGCTCGTCGATGAAGATGACGCACGGCGCCACCTGCCGCGCCCGTGCGAAAAGCCGGGCGATCTGCTGCTCGCTCTCGCCATACCATTTCGACAGCAGGTCGCTCGATTTGGTGGCGATGAAATTCGCCTCCGCCTCGCGCGCCACCGCCTTGGCAAGCAGCGTCTTGCCCGTGCCGGGCGGGCCATAGAGCAGGAAGCCCTTGGCCGGGCGAATCCCCATGCGGCGGAACGCCTCGGGGTCCTTGAGCGGCAGCTCAACCCCCTCGCGCAGCCGTTCGCGCGCATCGTCGAGCCCGCCAATATCGTCCCAGCCGATATCGGGCGCCTGCACCATCACCTCGCGCATCGCCGAGGGCTGGACGCGGCGGATCGCCGCAAGGAAATCCTCGCGCGTCACCGAAAGCGTATCGAGCACCTCGGGCGGTATCGTGCCTTCGGACAGGTTGATCTTCGGCATGATCCGGCGGACCGCCTCGATCGCGGCTTCGCGGCACAGCGCCGCCAGGTCGGCGCCGACAAAGCCGTAGGTGGTGCGCGCCAGCTCGCCCAGGTCCACCCGGTCGCCCAGCGGCATGCCGCGGGTGTGGATTCCCAATATCTCGCGCCGTCCGCGTTCGTCGGGGATGCCGATGACGATCTCGCGGTCGAACCGGCCGGGGCGGCGCAGCGCCTCGTCGATCGCCTCGGGGCGGTTGGTCGCCGCGATCACGACAAGGTTGCTGCGTGCTTCCAGCCCGTCCATCAGCGTCAGCAACTGCGCAACAAGGCGTTTCTCGGTTTCGCCCTGCACCTGCTCGCGCTTGGGGGCGATCGAATCGATCTCGTCGATGAACAGGATCGACGGCGCCGATTTCTGTGCCGCCTCGAAAATCTCGCGCAGCTTCTTCTCGCTCTCCCCATAAGCCGAGCCCATGATCTCGGGGCCGTTGATCAGGAAGAATTCGGCGTCGCTCTCATTCGCCACCGCGCGGGCAAGTCGCGTCTTGCCGGTTCCCGGCGGGCCGTGGAGCAAAACCCCGCGCGGCGGATCGACGCCCAGTCGCTGGAACAGTTCGGGATAGCGCAGCGGCAGCTCCACCATCTCGCGCAACTGGTCGATCGTCGTCGCCATCCCGCCGACATCGTCATAGGTGACGTCGGCGCGGCGTGCGTCCTTGGGCTCGACATATTCGGGCAGCAGCTCGACCTCGGTCTCCGCGTCGATATGGACGATGCCCTTGGGCACCGTGCTCACCACCGCAAGCCGGATTTCCTGCAGCGCATAGGCGGGCGCCGCCAGCATCTGGCGCAATTGCGGGGGCAGGTTGCCCTGATCCACCTGCTGTTGCCCGGCGGTTGCAACCACGTCGCCCGCCATCAGCGGCCGGCCGATGAAACTGCGCTTCAGCGCGTTCGAGGATCCCTGCAGACGGAGGTTTTGTTGTGCGGGTGCGAACACGACTCGCTGGGCGGGCTTGGTCTCGGCCTTGCGAATCTCGACGAAGTCACCCGACCCCACGCCCGCATTGGCGCGCTGCAACCCGTCCATGCGCACGAGTTCCAGCCCCTCATCCTCCTGATAGGGGCGGACGACGCGGGCAGCCGTCGTGCGTTTTCCGGTAATTTCAATGATGTCGCCTTCGTTCAGGCCCAGTGCCTGGATCGTGGCGGTGGACAGTCTTGCCAGTCCGCGTCCGCTGTCTTCGGGGCGGGCATTCGCCACTTGCAGCCGCTTTTGCTGAACGTCCTGATCGGCCATCTGCGCGCTCCTTTGTCCCTGGAAACGCAAAGATAGGGGCGGTTCGGGGGGGATGCGAGCGAAACGGGCAAAAAAAAAGGGCCGATCCCGCAGGACCGGCCTTGAAAGTTTTTAGGAGAGGATGCCTGAAAGGCCTGCTCTATGTGCACTGCAGCATGATTTTGTGCAAGTGCGAAAAACTTCTTTCCGCTTGCGCAGATTGCAACTATTGTTGCTCTCGCATATCAGATGCGCGCGGACAGCAGCCTGTCTGCCTGCATAAATGAGGACCACCATGCGGCGCCTGCCCCCCCTCACTGCCATTGAAGCCTTTGTGCAGGTTGCACGTCTCGGCTCGATCAAGGCGGCGGCTGAGGATCTTGCCCTGTCATCCCCGGCGCTTAGCCGGCGCGTTCAGGCGCTCGAACGGTTTCTCGGGCGTCCGCTGTTCAGCCGGCGCCACCAGGCGCTGGTGCTCACCGAAGACGGTGAAAAGCTGTTGCGCCAGATCGCGCCCGCGATCGACATGCTGTCGCTCGCGATCGAGGAACTGTCGGGCAATCACGATGTGCTGCGTCTGCGTCTGGGCATCCTGCCGCTGTTTGCATCGCAAAAGCTGATGCGTCATCTGCCCGATCTGCGCGCGCGTCATCCCGAACTCCATATCGATATCGATACCGCCGCCTACAGCCTGGCGCGGCTGGGTGAGGGGCTCGACGTCGCGATCCCGCTCGCGCGCGAGATTGATCCCGCGCTTTATTCGCGGCGGCTGGGGCGCAACAGCGTCTATCCCATCGCCAGCCGCGCGCTGACCGAAGGCCCCAAGGCGATCCGCACGCCCGAGGATCTGACGCGCACCACCGTGCTCATCCACCGCGACATGCCCGAAACCTTCGAGGTGTTCCGCCAGACGATCGGCATGCCCGATCTCGAGCCGCTGGCGATCGACCATTTCGATTCCGGCCAGCTCATGCTCGAGGCGGCGGCCGGGGGGCTCGGCGTGGCCTTCATGCTCGACAGCCATCTTGAGGATTCGCAGGATTCGCGGCTCGTCCGGCTTTTCGATTTCGATGTCGAAAGCCCGTACAGCTACTGGTTCGCCTGCCGCCCCCGGGCGCTCGAAATGCGCGCGGTGCGGTTGTTCCACGACTGGCTGGTCAGGCTGTTCGACGCCAAATCTCCCGAATAGCAAAGCGCCGCCGGATGTTTCCATCCGACGGCGCTTGCATGTTCGGTACGTGTCCGGCTGATCAGCTGATGCGTGCCGTCACGATCTTGCCCGGGGTTGCCGGCGGTTCGCCCTTGGGCAGCGCGTCGACATGTTCCATGCCCGATTCAACCACGCCCCAGACGGTGTACTGGCCGTCGAGGAAGCGCGCGTCTTCGAAGCAGATGAAGAACTGGCTGTTCGCGCTGTTCGGGTTCATCGCGCGGGCCATCGAGCACACGCCGCGCACATGCGGTTCCTTGTTGAACTCGGCCTTGAGGTCGGGAAGCTTGGAGCCGCCCATGCCCGTACCCGTCGGATCGCCGCCCTGCGCCATGAAGCCGGGGATCACGCGGTGGAACACCACGCCGTCATAAAAGCCGTCATTGGCAAGCTGCGAGATGCGCTCGACATGGCCGGGGGCCAGATCGGGGCGCAGCTTGATGACGACATCGCCGCCGCTGTCGAGGGTAAGGGTAAGAGTGTCCGCCATGTCCGGCTCCCGTATATGGGTGGAAAACTGTCGCCCATATAGCGATCACCGGCTTCATTAAAAGAGCGGCATGTGTGGCTAACGCGCTGTCGTTCGCGCATAAGTTGCATGCGCCGTGAAAAAGCGGGTTTCCCTTTTGTGCAAAGTGCGCAAAGCGGCACGGGAAACCCCAGCAGATTCATCAGAAGGAGGCCGCATGAGCGAAAGCGAACTGAAAGCCATGCCCGATGATGAACAGCCCGTGGTTGCCGAGCCGAGCCACGACGCTGAAGACCGGCTGACCCCCGAATTCGTCACCGCGGTGCTCGACCGCGTCGATGCCGGCGATTCCGAGGGCGCGCGTGCGCTCGTCGATCCGCTGCACCACGCAGACATCGCCGATCTTTTCGAACTGGTGCCGAGCGACCAGCGCCGCGCGCTCGCCGCCGCGATCACCGATCTGCTCGACGGCGACGTGCTCGCCGAGATGAACGACTATGTCCGCGAGGATCTGATCGAGGCGCTCGAGCCGCATGAGGTTGCCGAGATTGCGGGCGAACTCGACACCGACGACGCCGTCGCGCTGATCGAGGACATGGAAGAGGCCGATCAGCGCGCGGTGCTGCGCGCGCTCGATCCCGACGACCGCGCGGCGATCGAGGAGGCCTTGTCCTACCCCGAGGAATCGGCCGGCCGCCTCATGCAGCGCGATCTTATCGCGGTGCCCGAGCATTGGACCGTCGGCGACGTACTCGACTACATGCGCAGCAACGAGGATCTGACCAACGATTTCTGGGAAATCTATGTGGTTGACGCCAGCCATCATCCGATCGGCTGCTGCGCGCTCAGCTGGATTCTCCGCACCCCGCGCGCGGTGTCGATCGGCGATGTGATGAAGCGCGAACAGACGCTCATTCCGGTCGATATGGATCAGGAAGAGGTCGCGCTCAAATTCCAGAAATATGCGCTTATCTCGGCTGCGGTCGTCGATCAGTCGGGCCGGCTGGTGGGGATGATCACGGTCGACGACATCGTCCACATCATCCAGGAAGAAGCGGGCGAGGACATATTGAAGCTGTCCGGCGCGGGCGATGGCGACATCAACGAGCCCGTGCTTGAAAGCTATAAGGGCCGCGTGCGCTGGCTCATCGCCAATCTGGCGACCGCGCTGGTGGCCTCGACGATCATCGGGCTGTTCGAAGGCACGATCGCGCAGATGGTGGCGCTGGCCGCGCTGATGCCGATCGTCGCGGGGGTCGGCGGCAATGCGGGCACGCAGACCATGGCGGTCACCGTGCGCGCGCTCGCCACCAACCAGCTTACCCAGTCGAACACCTGGCGCAGCATAAGGCGCGAGATCAAGATCGCCCTGCTCAACGGCTCCACGGTCGCGCTGGTGATCGGGCTCGGCGTCTGGGCGGTGTTCCACAATCCGCAGCTGGGCATGGTGATCGCCGCCGCGATGATGACCAACATCCTCATCGCCGGCCTGTCTGGCGTCGTCGTCCCGCTCACGCTCGAACGTGCAGGGGCCGATCCGGCGGTCGCATCGTCGGTGTTCGTCACGATGATGACCGATTCGATGGGCTTTCTGGTCTTTCTGGGGTTGGCGACGGCGGCCGGGCTCGCGGGCTGACTTGATCGCCGGGCCCGTGCGCCCCAATTGGGCGCCATGGCTTTGCTTAACATCACCAAGGTTGCGGTTGGCTGCCCCTCGCTCGACATTCTCGCCGAACGCCTGCAGGCGCGCACCACCAATGAGGTCGCGGTCGTCACCACGCGCAACCGGCCGACCCGCCATGCCGAGCTGATCGGCGGATCGCTGTTCTGGATCATCAAGCACAAGCTCGTCGCGCGGCAGCAGATCCTCGGTTTCGAGGAGATGGAGAATGAACGCCGCTGGATCATCCTGCTCGATGCCAGGCTGATCCCCGTCGATCCGCGCCCACGCCGCGCGCATCAGGGCTGGCGCTATCTCGAGGGCAGCGATGCGCCCGTCGATCTCGCCGCGCTGGGCGGGGCGGAACTGCCCGCCGCGCTGCGGCACGAACTGGCGGCGCTCGGACTGCTCTGATCGCGCTGATCGGGCGCCATTATTGGCCTCGGTTTTCGTGTCATCGCTGATATGCTGCGCCGCGCGTCGCACGTGCGACTCTCGATGTGGAGGACGACGATGATCCCTGTTCGGTCCGCATTACCCATTCTGTTCACCGCGCTTGCCGTTCTCGCCGCGCCCGCGCTGGCGCAGGAGCCGACGACCGTTGCCGAAAAGCTGCTCGGCGGGCGCGGAGAGGCGACCATCTACCGCGACGTCAATTTCGCGGGCCCTGCCGTTACCGTCTCGCGCGCCAATCCCGATATGCGCCTCAACTGGCGGGTGACGAGCATCCGCGTCCGCAGCGGCGCATGGCAGCTCTGCTCGCAACCCAATTATCGCGGCACTTGCATCACCGTGGACCGTGACGACCGCAATCTGCGCGGGCAGCTGTCGACCGTGGCCTCGCTGCGCCCGGTAAGCTGGGATGGCGGTGGCGGCAGCAACACGCCCGATCGGTCGTTGCGCGGGATGGCGGCCGAATTCTTCACCGCGCCGCGTGAACGCAACCAGCGCGTGCTCGCCTGCCCCAATGGCTCGGCCACGGCGGCCTGCGCGGCGCGTTCGGCCGAACGCTTTTGCAAGTCGCGCGGGTGGAGCCGTGCCTCGCGGCAGGCGATGCAGACCGAAAACCGCCGCGTCTATCTGGCCGATGTGCTGTGCAGCAACACGGGCATGTAATCAGCGGCTGATCCAGTGCCGCGCGACGAACCAGAAGGCGATGAGCGCGGACAGGATCACGCAGATGATGACGACGCCCCAGAATGCCCAGGATTCATGGGCAAAGGGGATGCCGTCGACATTCATGCCCAAAAGCCCGGTCAGGAAGGTGAGCGGCAGGAAGATGAACGCGACGATGGAAATCATCAGCGCGCGCTTGTCCATCTGCTCGGAACGCAGATCGGTCAGTTCCTCGTGCATCAGTCCGGCACGCTCGCGCACGGCTTCCAGTTCCTCCGCCATGCGCGCGCAGCGGTCGGCTGCCTCGCGCAGGTGCAGCCGGTCATTTTCGTCCATCCAGTCGGCATTAATCCCGGCCAGCCGCTCCAGCGCCTGACGCTGCGGCGCCACGAACCGGCGATACGAGATTGCCTGCACCCGCGCCCGCGCGATCCGCCGGCGCAACTGGTAGACATTTTTTGCGTCGAGCTGGACTTCGCAATCGTCGAGCAGATCGCCGAGTGCGGCCACATCGGGGTTGAGCGCTTCGGTGATGAGGATCGCCAGCGTCGAGATCAGATCGCCGGGATCGAGGATCTTGCCCGCCGCCATCGCCGCCTGCAGCGGCTCCAGCGCTTGCGGGGTGCGCAGGCAGACCGAGGTCACCCAGCCGCGCTCGGCCCAGATCCGGATCGATACCAGCGGATCGGGATCGTCGCCGGGTGTTGCGCCCAGCCCGCGCAGGTTGACGAGCGCGCCGCTGTCCATCGGGTCGCAGCGCGGGCGTGTTTCCTGCGCCACCAGCGCCGCCCGCGCGACATCGGGCAGGTCGGTTTCCCCCGCCAGCCACGCCATGTCGCCGGCATTGCGGATGTCGAGATGCGCCCAGATGAAATCGGCGGTGCCATAGGCGGCGTCCGCCTCCGCCAGCGTGGCCGCGCGGGGTGTTCCGTTCTCTACGATCCAGGCAAAGCTCATTGGGTCTCCGCGTCGGTCAGATAGAGGCTCAGGCCCTCGGGCAGCGTATCGGGCAGGCGTGCCGCCAGAACCCGGACGGCGTCGGCGCGGGCACGGTTCAGGATCGCGGGCGCGATTGCCTTGCTGTGAAACACCGTGTCGGCCTGCCCCAGCAACCGCGCGGCCCGCAGCGTCAGCAGGTCGGGATCGTCGGACGCGATCCGGATCGTCTCGAGCCGCGTGGCCGTCGGCGCATCCGGGGCGCTCAGCCACGCCTCCACCGCATCGGGCGGCGTCTCGGTCAGTGGGGATAGGGGCCCGTCCAGCGCCGCGTCGATCGCGCGGCGGCGGTCGGCGGCGTCGGGCCAGCGGCTGCGGATCGCGCCGCGCGCCGCGAAAAGCTGGCGCGCGAGATTGCCCAGCGTCGTCGGCAACAGCGCCTCCAGCCGCTGGCGCAGCGCCTTGGCCAGCCCCGCCGACTGGCCACCGGTGCCGATGGCGAGGATCACGGGATCGCGGTCGACAATCGCGGGCAGCGTGAAATCGCACAGTTCGGGGCGGTCGGGGGCGTTCACCCAGATTCCGCGCGCGCGCAGTGCCGCGGTCGCGGCGGCGGCGGCCGCGTCATCCTCCAGCGCCACGATCGCGATGCGTGCCTCGGGCGAATCCGCATCCACGATCCGCGCGCCCGCGCGTTCGAGCAGCCGGCGCTTGGCAGCCGCGCCGTCGCCATCGCCGATGACGATGGCGGGGCGGCCCTCAAGCCTCAGAAAGATGGGCAGGCTGTGCATCGAACGACTTGTCGCCCGGCTTGGCTCGCTTGCCAAGCCGTTCAATGCCTTGGCCGGTTATTCGGCCAGCCAGTCGGGAACCGTGTCGGCGGCGATCAGCGCTTCCAGCGGCTGGCGCGCGCGCACCACGGTCCAGCGATCGCCCGATACCAGCACCTCGGGGGTCAGCGCGCGGCTGTTATAGGTGCTCGCCATGGTTGCGCCATAGGCGCCGGCGGTCATGAAGGCGATCAGATCGCCCGCGTCCACGCTGTCCATCTCGCGCGCCATGGCAAAGGTGTCGCCGGTTTCGCACACCGGGCCAACGACATTGGCCACCATGTTCGTGCCTTTGGGCGCAACGCCGCGAATATCGTGCCACGCGTCGTACAGGCTGGGGCGCAGCAGGTCGTTCATCGCGGCGTCGGCGATCACCCAGGGGTGCACCGCGCCGTCCTTCACGCGCACCACGCGCGACAGCAGCACGCCCGCATTGGCGACGATCAGCCGGCCGGGTTCGAAGGCCAGACGGATATCCCATCCGGCGGTCACGCGGCGGACCATCTCGCCATATTCGGCGGGGCTGGGCGGCACCGGCTGGGCGGGGTTGTACGGAACGCCAAGGCCGCCGCCGAGATCGGCGACCAGCATCGCATGGCCATCGGCGCGCAGCGTCGCGATGAGTGTACCCACCTTCTCGAACGCCGCGGCCAGCGGGCCCAGGTCGGTCAGCTGGCTGCCGATATGGACGGCAACGCCCTGGATCTTCAGCCCGGGCAGCGCGGCGGCGCGCGCATAGGCGGCCGGCGCGCTGTTGATCGGAATGCCGAACTTGTTTTCGGACTTGCCGGTCGAAATCTTGGCATGGGTGCCCGCATCGACATCGGGGTTCACGCGGTAGACCACGGGCGCGCGGGTGCCCATCGCGGCGGCCACGGCCGACAGCATCTCGGCTTCCTGCTCGGATTCCAGGTTGAACTGGCCGATGCCGTGTTCAAGCGCGATGCGCATTTCCTCTTCGGTCTTGCCCACGCCCGAAAAGATGATCTTTTCCGCCGGAATGCCCGCCGCCACTGCGCGCAGCAGCTCGCCCGCCGACACCACATCCGCGCCAAAGCCTTGCTTCGCCAGCACCGACAGCACCGCGCGGTTGGGGTTCGCCTTCACCGCGAACGAAATCCACGGCGCGTCGTTGCCCGCGCCGGTCACCGCATCGCGGAATACGTTCGCATGGCGTTCGATCGTCGCCTGCGAATAGACATAGACGGGGGTGCCGACCTGATCGGCAATCGTGTCGAGCGCGACGTCTTCGGCATGCAACTGCCCGTCGCGAAGCGTGAAATGGTCCATCGATGAGAAAACTCGGTTCAGGTGGGGGGCAGGTCGAAACGGTCGTCCTGCCGTTTTTCGGATCGGCGCAGAATCTCGTCGGCGCGTTCGGGGCGCGATTGTTCGGACGGGGTGATCATCTCTTCGGATGTCAGCGCGTCGATATCGGTTGCGGGCTTTACGGGCACCGGATCGCCTTCGGGACGGAACAGGTCCTTCTTGCTGCCGCACCCGGCAAGCGCCATGACCAGCAACGACGCGGCGATCAGCTTCTTCATGCCTGCAATCCCAAATCGGCCTTCGCCTCGGCGATCCGCTTGAGCACTTCGGACGGCGCGGTGCCGCCATGGCTCACCCGGCTCGCCACCGAGGCATCGACCCCCAATAGCGCGAAACAGCCCTCGCCGATACGCGCATCAATCGCCTGCAGCACGTCGAGCGGAAGTTCGCCCAGCGTCACACCGCGTTCCTCGGCGGTCTTCACGACGCGGCCGGTCACATGATGCGCTTCGCGGAAGGGCAGGCCCGCATCGCGCACCAGCCAGTCGGCCAGATCGGTCGCGGTGGCAAAGCCGGCCTCGGCCAGCCCGCGCATCCGGTCGGTGCGGAAGGTCGCGCTCTCAATCATCCCGGTCATCGCCGCGATCGACAGGCCCAGCAGGTCGTGCGCTTCGAACACCGGCGGCTTGTCGTCCTGCATGTCCTTCGAATAGGCGAGCGGCAGCCCCTTCATCGTCATGGTCAGCGCCACCATGCAGCCGGTGATCCGGCCCGAATGGCCGCGCACCAGTTCGGCGGCGTCGGGGTTGCGCTTTTGCGGCATGATCGACGAGCCGGTCGACCACTGGTCCGACAGCGAAACGAAGCCGAAGGGCTGGCTCGCCCAGATGATGAATTCTTCGGCCAGCCGGCTCAGGTGCAGCGCGCACTGGCTGGCGGACATCAGATAATCGAGCGCGAAGTCACGGTCGGATACCGAATCCAGCGAATTGTTGGTGGGGCCGTCGAAACCCAGCGCCGCTGCGGTCGCATGGCGGTCGATCGGATAGCCGGTGCCGGCAAGCGCGGCCGAACCGAGCGGGCACCGGTTCATCCGCTCGCGCGCATCGGCAAAGCGCGAACGATCGCGCGCGATCATTTCGTAATAGGCCATCAGGTGATGCCCCAGCGTCACCGGCTGCGCCGATTGAAGATGCGTGAAGCCGGGCATCACGCTCGCGGCATGCTCCTCGGCGCGCGCGACCAGCGCCTTTTGCAGATTGGCGAGCGCGGGTTCGACCATGTCGATCGCGTCGCGCACCCAGAGACGGAAATCGGTCGCCACCTGGTCGTTGCGCGACCGCGCGGTGTGCAGGCGCCCGGCGGCGGGGCCGATCAGTTCGGCCAGGCGGCTTTCGGTCACCATGTGGATGTCTTCGAGCGTCAGGTCCTCGGGCACGCCGTTCGCTTCATATTCGGCGGCGATCCTGGTCAGCCCTTCGGTGATCGCGGCGGCGTCCTCGGTCGAAACGATGCCCTGCTTGGCCAGCATCGCGACATGCGCCTTCGATCCGGCGATATCCTGTTGCCACAGCCGCTTGTCGAAGGGGATGGAGGCGTTTATCTCCCGCATAACCGCGGCGGGGCCTTCCTCGAAACGCCCGCCCCACATTGCATTCGACCCTTGTTCATTGGAGCTTTGCGTGCGGTCTTCGTTCATCATCTTCCTCGGGGCTGGGCTATTCGCGCTTGGCGGTTGCGATAGGCAATCGGAACCCGCCCCGCAAGCAAAGGACGCGGCAGAGGCGCCCGCCGAGGGCGAAATTACCGGTACGCTCGACATCGCGTCGCGAGGGACCCCCATGCCCGATGTCACCTTCAACGCCCCCGATGGCAGCCCGGTGACGCTCGCCAAGTTCCAGGGCAAGCCGCTGCTCGTCAATCTCTGGGCCACCTGGTGCGGCCCCTGCGTCAAGGAAATGCCGACGCTCGACCGGCTGGCCGCGCGCGAGGGCGCCCGGCTAAAGGTGCTCACCGTCTCGCAGGATTCAAAGGGGGCGGGCGTCGTCACCCCCTGGTTCGCCAAGAACAGCTTCAAGCACCTCGAAGCCTATGTCGATGCCGAGAATCTGCTCGGGCTCACCTATGCCAGCGGGATGCTGCCGACGACGATCCTCTACGATGCCGAGGGCAAGGAAGTCTGGCGCGTCGTGGGCGGCATGGATTGGGACGGCCCGCGCGCCAACACGCTGCTCGCCGAAACGCTCGGCAAGGCGGGCTAAGGCGCTTTAATCAGCCCGGGTGGTTGTCGCAGGCGTCGCCCGCCGCCTGCGCCAGATCGTGCAGCGCCTTCATCTGCGCGAAATCGACGACCTGCCGCGCCAATATATCGAGCTGGGCGCCGATCGCGGCATCGGCCACGCCGCCATCCGGCCCGAAAACCGGGGTCACCGCATTGATCGTCACCGCCATCGGCGTGGGCCAGCCGCGCAGCGCATGGGTGATCGAGCGCAATGTGGCGAGCGTCGTGCCCGTCGCCTGCCACCCCGCCGCCACCGCGATCAACCCCACCGCGCGCCCCTCGAAATAGACGCGCTCGTCGGCCGCCATGTCCTGCACATAATCGAGCGCGTTCTTGATGAGGCCGGATACCGTGCCGTGATAGCCGGGGGAGGCGATGACGATCCCGTCGGCGCGGCGCAGCCCGGCGATCAGCGCCTGCGCCTTTTCGGTCCGCTCGGCCACTTCGGGGGCGTACATCGGCATGTCGAGCGCGGGGCCGTCGAACATCAGCGTGTCGGCGCCCGCGGATTCGCACGCCTGCAACACATGGCGCAGCACGCGTTCGCTCGAGCTGTTCTGCTTGGTCGTGCCGCCAAGGCCGACGATCAGCGGGCGGCGGGATTCGGTGGGGCCGGGCATATATCCGCTATCCCGGATAATGGCGGCGCTTGCAACGGTGGCGCCATATCTGCATAGGCGCGCGTTCCTCGCGGCCGGGCATGATCCGCCGCGCAATCGATCCAGGGAGACTGCATATGAACGCTGGCGGCGACAGCCGGGCGCTCGGCCTCGATTTCGGCACGACGAACAGCGTGGTTGCGCTGGCCGATGACGCGCGCATCGCTCCCGAGCTGCTCCATTTCGACGCGGGCGACGGGCCGGGCTCGGCCTTCCGCTCGGCGCTCTGCTTCTGGCATGACGACGTGCCCGGCGGGCTTGCGGTCGATGCCGGGCCCTTCGCGATCAACGAATATCTCGAATGGCCGTCCGACAGCCGCTTCATCCAGTCGTTCAAGTCGGTCGCGGCCAGCGCCAGCTTCGAAAGCGCCTCGGTGTTCGACAAGCGCTACCGCTTCGAGGAACTCGGCCATTTTTTCCTCGATCGCCTTGTCGCGCATAGCGGCGGCCGGCTGACGGCGCGGCCCGAACGCATCGTCATCGGCCGTCCGGTCGAATATGCCGGCGGCCGCCCCGATCCGGCGCTGGCGCGCGAACGCTATGACAAGATGTTCGCGGGTTTCGGCACCGAAATCCATTATGTCTACGAACCGCTGGGCGCCGCGTTCAGCTATGCCGCGCGGCTCGACCGCGCCGCCACCATCCTCGTCGCCGATTTCGGCGGCGGTACCAGCGACTTTTCGGTGGTCCGCGTGGCGGCGCCGGGCGCGGCGCAGCGCTGCCAGCCGCTCGGCCATGCGGGTGTCGGCATTGCGGGCGACCGGTTCGATTACCGGATTCTCGACCGGCTGGTCCTGCCCATGCTCGGCAAGGGCGGCAGCTATCAGTCGATGGGCAAGGTGCTCGAAATCCCGCGCAGCTATTTCGCCGATTTCGCCGATTGGTCGCGGCTGGCGCTGATGCGCAACCGCCGCACGCTCGAGGAACTGGCCCGGCTGCGCAAGAGCGCGGTCGATGCGGAGGCGATCGGCCGGATGATCGCGGTGATCGAGAATGAACTCGGCTATCCGCTCTACGACGCGGTCGGCCGGGTCAAGCGCGCATTGTCGGACAGCGAAGTCGCCGAATTCCGCTTCACCGGTGCCGGGCTCGACATCGCGGCCGAGGTGCGCCGCGCCGATTTCGAGCATTGGATCGCCGAGGATCTGGCGCTCATCGCAGCGACCGTCGATCAGGCGCTCGCCAATGCGGGCGTTGCGGCCGGCGAGATCGACCGCGTCTTCCTCACCGGCGGCTCGTCACTCATCCCCGCGATCCGCGGGCTGTTCGCCGACCGCTTCGGGGGCGAGCGGCTGGCCACGGGGGGCGAGCTGACCTCGATCGCCTCGGGGCTCGCGCTGGTCGGGCTGGAGGATGATATCGCCCGCTGGGCGGTCTAGGGGGCAAAAGAAAAGGCCGCTCCCGCCTATGGGCAGGAACGGCCGTGTCTTCGGAAGAGGCGCCGAACCGGGAATGCCGACGCCTTTTCCGTATGCGGATCAGGCGATCAGGACGCCTTCGCCCAGGGCTCGCTCGCGGTGCCCTTGGTGACGATGGTACCGTTGGCGCGCTTCTGGAAATCCTGCGCCTTTTCGCGCGGGTTGTAGAACTGCTTGTACCAGATGCGGACCTTGTGGAACGGGCCGTCGCCCTGAACCATCATCGGATGGATGCAGGCGCGCTTGTTGCCCCAGATTTCGAAATCCTGGGCAAAGGCAAGGCGGCTCGATTCCTGATACTGGCGGGCAAGCGCGACGTCGTCCTCGTTCGCCACCGCGTTGGGCGACTTGACGAGCAGCGCGTGCCACACCTTCACCACGCCGTCATCGATCGGCGTGTGGCAGATGAGCATGAGCGAGGGGTGCTCGCCGATCATGCGCGACTGCAGGATGCCCGGGCCCGTGTACCAGGTGTCGTTGGTCATGTAATCGCCGCCGTCGCTGGCGAGCGTGCGGTGACCGGCCTTCAGCACCTGGCGGATGACATGGTCGTTGAACTGGTTCTCGAACGACTGCATGTCGCAGCTGCCGTGTACCGGCTCGAGATGTGCCTTGTCGGCCATGTTGTCGAGGATTTCCTGCGGGTGGCAGGCCAGCTCGCCAAGATGGTCGATCTTCCAGGGAACCCAGGCCGGATCGGTATATTCTTCGAACGGCGGCAGATCATAATCGGGCGTGCCGTTTTCCGGATCATACCAGACGAAGACGCAGCCGGCGCGCTCTTCGAGCGGCCAGGTCTGGACGCAGGCGGCCTTGGGGATCGGCGCGGGCGAATAGGGGATGTCGTCGCACTTGCCGTCGGGGCCGAAGCGCCAGCCATGATAGGGGCAGCGGATCGATTCACCTTCGACATGGCTGTCGTCGCGCACGACATAGGAAGTGGTGTTGTTCGCCAGGTGCGTGCCCATGTGCGGGCAATAGGCGTCCATGATATAGGCCTTGCCGCTTTCGCCGCGGTACAGCACCATATCCTGCGCAAAGAAGCGCACGCCGATCGGCTTCTTGGTCACCTCGTCCGAAGCCGCGACCATGAACCAGCCGCGGGGAAAGGTGTATTCGCCGAGTCCATATTCAGCGGTCTTAGCCACAAACTCTCTCCTCAGTCCTTTTCGCGACTCCCGCATTGGGGGGGGCGCTAATTCCGCCCCGATCTGGGGGCATATGTCCAGTTAATTCAAGTCCTGCGATGAACGCAGGCTTTAAAGATAGCCACCATTCTGGAAGATCAGCGGGGCGATATCGTCGCGGTTGCGCACCCCGGCGACGCGCGCGATGATGATCGAGTGCGAGCCATAGGGCGTCATCTGCTCGACGGTCGCGAAGATGTTCGACTGCGCATCGACCAGATAGGGGATGCCGCGTTCGTCGTCCTGCCATTCGCCATGGTCGAACTTGTTGTCGCACGCGATCATGCCGCCAAAGGCGCCCGAAACCTCGCGGTGCTGCTGGTGGAGCAGGTTGATGCAGATCGGCGCGCCGATCGCGAGCGCGGGGTGGATGCTGGCCGACTGGTTGACGCAGACGATCATCGCCGGCGGATCGACGGTCAGCGAGGTCACGGCGGTGGCCGCAATGCCGCGGGGTTCGCCCTCTTCGCGCGCGGTGATCACCGAAACGCTGGCGGCAAGCCGGCGCATCGCCTGCTTGAAGTCCGCGCCAAGCGCTGCGGTATTGTCCGCGGCGGCGATCGGGGCGGTCTGCGTCACGTCTTGCGCTTCACTGGCGGGGGCCGGGCTGGCCATTGCGATCTCCTCTCTCATTCAATTTCGTATCGCATGAACCGCTGAATTACGCAAGATGGAGGTTGTTCTGGCCGATTCCGCGTGTTCGCGTTTCAACCCTCGGCTTCTTCGTCATTTTCATCCATGTGCGGCGGGGTTCCGGTGATCCGCACCACGCGTGGATTATACTTCAGAGTCGAAACCGCGATTGAGGTTTCGACATTATAGACGCCGGGAAGCTCGACGATACGCTGGGTTGCGGTGGTCATCACATCTTCCAGATCGGCGAACAGCCCGATGACAAGGATATTGTGGCGGCCCAGCGTGGTCAGCACCGCGTGGATCTGCGGCAATCCGGCAATCTCTTCGGCGAGCGGGCGCACCTTGGCGGGATCGGCGGAGACATAGACGAAGAAGGGGCGCAGCAGTCGTAGCGTGGTGATGCCGGTGATCGCGGTGAAGCGGATCAAATTTTCCTGCTGCAGCCGCTTGATGCGCGCGCGCACCGTGCCCTCGGTAACGTCGAGCTTGGCCGCGATCTGCCGGTTGCTGACGCGCGCGTCCTTGGCCAGCAGGTCGATGAGTTTGCGATCGAGATCGTCAAGCGTGGGTTTTGCCATGTCGGTGCCAGCTCAGGAAAGGGGGGCCAGGTCGAATTCATATTTCACCGTGTCGACGGCAATCGCCGGCGTCATGGTGCGGATGCCCTGGATCTGGCTGATCCGTCCGTAAAGCTCGGGCAGTTCGTCGAGGCTGTGGAGCGCGATCAGCAGGTCGATCTCGTGCGCGCCGGTCACGACATGCGCGGCGAACACTTCGGGCAGCGCCGCCAGTTCCTCGCCCACCGCGGCGGCGGAGCGCTTTTCCACCTGGATGCACAGTTCGATCAAAACGTCATAGCCATGCGCGGCAAAGTCGGACACCGCGACCACGCACAGCGCATTGGCGGCTTCCATGCGCTTGATGCGCGACGATACGGTGGCGGGTGCCAGATCGAGCTTCTTGGCGATCTGCTGATTGGTGGCGCGGCCATTGTCCCGCAGCAGCGCGACGATCGATCGGTCGATCTCGTCGAACTGGTAATGCGGTGCTGCGTCCTTGTTCGTCGTCCGCCTCAATGCTGTCATTCCCCCTAATGCCGGCCGGAAATCCCTGTCCGCCCGCAATCATGACACTGGTGTTTCAACCTGTTGCGCCGTGCTGCGGGTTTGGCCTGTCTTTCGTCAAGAGCCTATCGGCCGCGCGGCAATAACGGAATCTAGATTCCGATTAGGCCATATGCGCGCGATTGCAATTGGCATTATTAACGCAAAGCGATGATTTGAAAAGTTGCTAAGGTTATTTTGCGTAGTTAAGAAAGGGCGTACCGCCATATCGGTCAGTGCCAGGCAATGTCGGGTGCGCGCCAACGGACAGGATCGGGGCAACAATGCCCCATACGGAGGATTGGATGAAGAGATTGGAAGGTAAGACGGCGCTCGTCACTGGCGCCGCGCAGGGCATTGGCCGCGCCATTGCCGAACGGCTCGCCGCCGATGGTGCGCGCGTTGCGCTGTGCGATATGGACGTTGCCGCTGCCGAAGCAGCCAAGGCCTCGTTCGAAAACCCCGATCAGCACCTCGCCTTCAAGCTCGACGTGACCGACAGCAAGGCCGTCGATGCGGTCGTCGCCGAAACCGCATCGGCGTTCGGCACGATCGATATCCTCGTCAACAATGCCGGCATCGGTGCGGCGGCGGGCGATGGCAGCGACAAATTCTACGCCGCAATGGCCGAACGCGATGCCGAGATCGCCGAAAAGGGCAGCTCGCGCAAACCCGTCGATCAGCTCATCCACATGGAAGACGATGGCTGGCGCCGCGTCGTGGCCGTCAATCTCGACGGCGCCTTTTTCTGCACCCGCGCGGTCGTCCGCGTGATGGCGGAAAAGGGCAATGGCGGCTCGATCGTCCATATCAGCTCCACCTCGGCCGCATCGGGCGAAGGCAGCCCGCATTATGTCGCGTCGAAGACCGCGGTCATCGGCCTTGCACGCCAGCTCGCGCGCGAACTCGCGCCGCGCAACATCCGCGTCAACGCCGTCGCCCCGGGCCCGACGGACACGCCGATCATGCAGAATATCTCGGCCGAATGGCGTGCTTCGCTCGCGGCCGCAGTGCCGCTTGGCCGCATGGCGAACCCGTCGGAAGTGGCTTCGGTCGTGGCGTTCCTCGCCAGCGACGACGCCAGCTTCGTCACCGGCGCGCTCTATGCCGCCAATGGCGGGTCGTACATGATCTGATAGCGGGGGCAGGGCGGTCTCCTGCGCCGCCCGTCCTTTGCTCGCCGGGGCGCTCAGCGCTCCGGCGTTTTTTTTGTGCGCATGGCCGCGAGGATCTTTACCGGCTCGGCGATCATCTGCCCACGCATCACGCCCTCGCCCTCGGTGGGTGATGTCGGGGCCGCCAGGATGCGCTTCACCACGTCCATCCCCTCGACCACCCGGCCAAAGGCCGCAAAACCCAGATTGTCGCCCTCGGCGTCCGGGTTGGCATCGAGCGAGGGCAGGTCGCCGACCGCGATGAAGAAATCGCCCGCTGCCGACCCGGGGGCATAGCGCGCCATCGAGATCGTTCCATCGAGATGCTTCAGCCCGGTCTGGCTCGTCGGCTCATGCGCGATCGGCGGCAATGTGTGCTTCGGCTCATTGCGGTGCCCCCCTGAATCAGCCCCCCTTCGCCCACCTGCATCGCGCGGTAAAATCCGGTGCCCGCCAGCCGGTTCTGGTCGACATAGCGCAGGAAATTGGCGGTCGTCACGGGCGCATGCACCGGGTCGAGCGCGATCACGATCGCCCCAAGGCTGGTTTCCAGCCGCACGGTCACCGGCTCTTCCTGCGCGGTGGGCGCAGGCGCGACCGCTTCGGCGGCGGGGGCCGTCGGCGCGGGCGGGGTCTGGGCGGCATTGGGGGCCGTGGCGAGCAGCGCGGCGGCAATCAGCGTCATCATCATGCGTCCAGCCTAATCGAGTGGATCGTGCGCCGAAAGATCGAAATGCCGGCATTCCATATCCGATTCGGTCGCGATCCTGCTGGCGGCTAGAAGAATCTTCCGGTGTCGCGCATCAATCGGTGCGATTGTTGCCGCACTGCACAATAAGGTTGATTGTCCGGTCTTTTTGGGTCATTTCGCGCGCCATGCCGACCAAGGTCCTCCTGGAAGCGATCGCGCTGCACAAATGTATCCGTGCCACCTATAATCGCCAGTCGGCGATCATGGCGCCCCATATCCTCTACACCAAGCACGGCGAACTGCATCTCGACGCAGTGACCGTCGAGCGCGATGGCAAGCCCCCGCGCGAGCCCAAGGTGGGAACCTACAAGCTCACCGGCTTGTCCGAGGTCGAACTGGTGGACCGTCCGTTCACGCCCGAATCGATCTTCGATGCGAACGATCCCAAATATGCCGGGGTCACGCTCTTCGCGGTCGAGCCCGCGGCTTAATTCTCGCGCGCGGTGCGCAACAGCCCGCGCGCCTCGTCATTGCCGTCGAGCAGCCGGTTCGTCCGGCGGACGATCTTCCAGCCCGCATCCCCGCGCGCCAGTTCCCAGCGGTTGACCGAAACCCGCCACACCGAAAACGTGCCGTTTTCGTGCTTGTACACGCGCGTGTAGTTGAGCGCGGTCGCCCGGTCGCCGTCCAGCACGATGCGCGGCGCGCTCGGGATATGCGCCGCGCCGTCGCGCACCAGCGCGCGGTGGACGTCATTGTCGAGCAGCCCGGCAATCCCGGCGGGGCCCTGGCCTTCCCAGCCCCCGCCAAGATCATAGACGCCGTCTTCGGCCCAGAGGGCGCCCGTCGCCATGCCACCGTCCAGCGTGTCCGCGCTGTCGGCAAGCGGGCCGTAGCGGGCGATGACCTGCGCGATCTCGATATGATCGCGCAGCGCCCGGACTTCGGCCTCAAGGGCGGCGAGGCGCGCCTCCGTGTCGCTCATCTCAGGCGTCGGCCCCGTGCGGCGGGAAGTCGATATAGCCCTCGGCTCCACCGGCATAGAGCGCCTTCGACCCGAAGGTCGCGAGCGGTAGCCCGTCGCGGAAGCGTTCGACCAGATCGGGGTTGGCGATGTAGAATCGGCCGAACGACACCGCGTCCGCGCCGCCCTTGGCCACCAGTTCCTGCGCCTCGGGCAGTTCGATGCTCTCGTTCAGGATCGTCGGTCCCGACCAGTGCTTGGCGAGCAGCGCGCGGCTGTCGAGCCAGTCGAGATGCATGTCGACGAGATGGCAATAGGCCAGGCCCTTGCCGTCGAGCGCATCGAGCAGCGCGGCATAGGTCTCGGGGTGGTTGTCGTCGTGCAGGTCGTTGAACGGATTGCCCGGCGCAATGCGGAAACCGACGCGGTCGGCGCCGATTTCGGCCGCCATCGCGTCGATCGCCTCGACCGCGAAGCGGATGCGGTTTTCAACCGGGCCGCCATATTGGTCGGTGCGCGTATTGGTGCCGGTCGACAGGAACTGCATCGGCAGATAGCCCGATGCGCAGTGCAGCTCGACACCGTCGAAATTGGCCTGCTTGGCCAGCTTGGCGCAGCGGCCCAGCTCGGCGATCACTTCGGCCACTTCGGCGGTCGTCAGTTCCTCGGGCATGTCGAAGGGCACCATGCCCTCGACATCGGTGAAGATCTTGCCCTGCGCCTGGATGGCCGAGGGGGCGACGGTGCGCGTGCCCGCGTCCTTGTTCAGCGCGCTGGCAATCCGGCCGACATGCATCACCTGCAGCACGATGCGGCCGCCCTTGGCGTGCACGCCCGCATTCACCTTGGCCCAGGCTTCCACCTGCGCCTCGTTGAACAGGCCGGGGGTTCGGCAATAGCCCTTGCCATCGGCCGAAGGCTGCGCGCCTTCGGTGATGATCAGCCCGGCGCTGGCGCGCTGGGCGTAATATTCGGCCACCATGTCGCCGGGAATGTCGCCGTCATCGGCGCGGCTGCGCGTCATCGGCGCCATCACGACGCGGTTGGCCATCTCGATCGCGCCAAGGCGCACCGGATCAAACAAAGTGGGCATCAACGTACCTTTACGCGCGGGGCATCGGCAGAACCCCGCATGGTTTTCAGAAATTCGTCGAACGGCGCGGGGGCGGCAACGGGGCCTTCGGGCGCGCCCTTGCGGTTCCAGAACGCATCCCAGCTCGGGAACAGCTTGTGGAAGCCGCCGTCATAGGGTTCGCGGCCCGGCCAGCGCATCTTCTTGTCGCCGATCGGCGGCTTGTTGAGGTCGGTCGCATACCAATAGAGCGGCAGGCGCCGTTCGAAATGCCAGCGGCCGTCGACGCGCACATAGTCGTCGATATACATCATCTGCATGATCACCCATTCGGGGCCGGTCTCATGCTCGTTCTTCGAATAGACGACGCCGCGCGCGCGGTCGGGGCTGTCGAATTCGATGACATGCCCGCCAACATGGTGCGACGTACCGGTGAACTGGACGCGCATCGTCTCGTCGAGATAGTCGCGCAGCGCGTCACGGCCCGTCTTGTCCCGCCCGACGCGAACGTCGGGCGTGAACAGGCCGGCCATGGCGTCGATATCGCGCATGTCGAGGCAGAGCGCATAGCGCGCGGGCAGCTGGCGGATCTGCTCGAGCGATTCGAGCCGGTCGATCCGGGCGAGGAGTTCGGTATCGGCCATGGCGATCAGCTGGGCATGTACAGCTGGGCAGCCTTGCCGCCGTCCACCGGCAGCGCGACGCCGGTGACGTACGATGCTGCGTCCGACAGCAGGAACAGGATCGCTTCGGCCAGTTCATCGGGCTGGCCGCTGCGGCCGGCCGGGATGGTGTCGGCGATTCTTTCTGCCAGTTCGGGCGCGGCATCGGTGAATGCCTGGTTGGCGGGGGTGTTCACCTGGCCGGGGACGATCGTGTTGACGCGGATGCCCTGGCGCGCGCCTTCCATCGCGGCGACGGCGGTGAACTGGATCAGCGCGGCCTTCGACGCCGAATAGCTGGCCATGCCCGGTGCCGCGCGGATGCCGCAGGTGGACGAGATGTTGACGATCGAGCCGCCGCCAGTCTTGGCCATCGATGCCATTGCCGCCTTGGTGCCGAGGAACACGGCTTCGGCGTTCACGCGGAAATCCTGGCGCCAGCTTTCAAGGCTCGCATCGGCGATCGCGCTGTAGGCGACCGAGGGGGCGTTGTTGACGAGGCAATCGATGCGGCCATGCTTTTCGGCCACGTCGGCAATCGCCGCGCCATAGGCTTCGGCATCGCTGATATCGAGCGAAACGGTGTCGACCTTGCCGCCTTGGGCTTCGATCGCGGCCTTGGCGGCCTCGAGCTTTTCGGGGCGACGGGCGATGATCGTCACATGCGCGCCGCGCTTGGCAAGCATCGTTGCGGTGGCAAGGCCAATCCCTTCGCTGCCACCCGAAACGACTGCGATCTTACCTTCAAAAGTCTGCGTCATTCACTGCACTCCGGCTAAATTCTGTGGTTCAGTTGTTCGCTTGCATGGCATCGCGTCCCGCGATCCAGCCAAAGGTCATGGCAGGGCCCAGCGTCGATCCGGCGCCCGGATAGGAATAGCCCATCACCGAGGCGGCGTTGTTGCCCACCGCGTACAGCCCCTTGATCGGCGCGCCTGCGGTATCGAGCACGCGTGCCTTGGCGTCGGTCACCAGCCCGCCATTGGTGCCGATGTCGCCGCCATGGATGGGGATGGCATAGAAGGGGGCGTCGACCAGCGGCGCCAGATTGGGGTTGGGGCCGAAACGCGGGTCGCCGTAATAACGGTCATAGGCATTGTGCCCGCGGCCGAAATCGGGGTCCTCGCCCTTGCGGGCGTTTTCGTTGAAACGGCTGACGGTGGCTTCCAGCGCGTCCACGGGCATGCCGGTCTTTTCGGCCAGTTCGCCGATCGTGCGCGCCTTGACCAGAATCTGCTTCACTTCGCCGGGCAGCATCCAGTCGGGCATCAGCGGCAGCACCGGGCCCATCGGGTAACGGTTGCGATAGCCCGCGTCGAAGATGATCCACGACGGGTTGGTGATGCCGTTCTCGGCCTCGGCGCGGACCATGTCGCCGCCGGTGATGTGGTAGGACGCGGCCTCGTTCTGGTACCGCTTGCCTTCGCGGTTGACGATGATGCACCCGGGCAGCGCGCGTTCAAAGGTGCACAGCCGTGCGCTGTCCTCGCCCGGCACGCGGAAGGTTGGCGCCCACCAGCACGAATCCATGTTGCGGGTGGCGGCGCCCACCGCCTCGCCCGCGACGATGCTCTCGCCCTGGTTGTTGACCTGCGATCCGCTGCCCAGCGGATCGAACGATCCCGGCAGGAACTTGCGGCGCATCTCGGCATTGCGTTCGAAACCGCCCGCCGCCAGCACCACGCCGCGGCGCGCGCCGATGCGCAGCGTGCGGCCCTCGCGTTCGACGACGACGCCGGTGATCCGGCCATCCTCTTCGATCAACTCCTTCATGCCGGTGTTCAGCCACAGATCGGCCTTGTGGCGGCGCATGCCCAGCCGCAGCATCCCAGCGAGCGCGTTGCCAAGGCTGAGGAATCGGTCCTTCGAAGATCGCAGGCGCTGACCGATGTCGAGATAATAGCGCGCGAGCATCTTCGCGAGCGTGCCTTGCCAGCCCTTGGTGCGAAACAGCAGCGTCTGGGTTTCCATTAGCGTCCAGCTGATCTTGCCGAACAGGCTCGCCGCTTTCGACGGATCGCGCAGATCGTCCAGGTCCTTGCCCAGCAGGCGGCCGTCGATCTCGCATGCCATATGCGTGCGCCAGCCCAGCTTTCCGCCGGGCAGTTCGGCGTGATAATCGGTATAGGGCACGCTCATATAGCGTACGCCCGCATTCTCCTCCATCCACTCCAGCATGCGCGGGGCTTCGGTCACGAAGGTGCGGATCTGCTCGTCGCTCACATTGGGCGCGCTCAGCGCGCGGACATAGCGAAAGGCATCCTCGGGATCGTCCACCTGTCCGGCCGCACGGGCGAGATGGCTGTTGGGGATCCAGATGCCGCCGCCCGACATGGCAGAGGTGCCGCCATATTTGTCGCTTTTTTCGATCACCAGCGCTTCGGCGCCCAGGGCTGCGGCGGAAATCGCGGCGGTCATGCCACCGGCGCCCGAGCCGATGACGAGAAGGTCGACGACATGGTCGAACTGTGCGGGGCTGGTCGTGGTCATCGACGGGGTCCGCCCGTGCGTGCGCGCTGCCGTTTCTCTGTCATCCCGTCCTGCCCGAATTTGCTGTTATTGCCTTCGGGGGTGAGTTTTGCACAACCCGATCTGTTACGCAATGATCGGGTTGTGCGTTTTTCAACTCGTGCGATTCGTAGAATTATCTCTCACAAATACGCACATGGTGCGTTTCAGCGCGCCAGATAACCGCCATCGACGGCCAGGGGGTGGCCGGTGACGAAGCTCGCCGCGTCGGACAGCAGGAAGAGCACCGCCGAGGCGACTTCCTCGGGCTGGCCGATGCGGCCGATCGGCTGCATCTGCGCCAGGATCGCCGCGCCCTTGGGGTCGGCTTCGATCGGGGCGGTCATCGCGGTCGAAATCACGCCGGGGCACACCGCGTTCACGCGGATCGCCTGCGTGGCATAGCGCAGCGCTGCGGATCGGGTGAGGCCGATCACCGCATGCTTGCTCGCGCAATAGCCCGCACCGCCCGCGCCGCTTTCGCCCGCGATCGATGCGGTGTTGACGATCGCGCCGCCACCACTTGCCAGCATGTGGCGGATCTCCGCCTGCATGCAGTGGGCCACGCCCATGGTGTTGATCGCCAGCGTGCGTTCGATGATCGCGGCATCGCCCCATTCGGAATGCACGCCTTCCAGCGTCACGCCCGCATTGTTGAACGCGCCGTCCAGCCCGCCCCAGCGCGCGGCATGCGCGTCGAGCGCTGCGTCGGTCGCGGCCTTGTCGGTCACGTCGAGGCGGACCGTTGCGGCCTCGCCGCCCGCGTCGCGCACCAGCTTGGCGGTTTCCTCGATCCCGGCTTCGTGCACATCGGCCAGCGTCACGCGGGCGCCTTGCGCGCCCAGCGCCACGGCGGTTGCGCGGCCGATTCCGCCGCCGGCACCCGTAATGAAGTAGGATTTGCCCTGAAACATTCGGTCAGACCTCTCTCTTTTTGTCGATTGTCGTATCGTATCTGCTTGCAAACTACGAATTGTATCAAAATTTGACTATGAGTCTTGAAATTTTAGATGTCGCCGCGCAATTTGCCGCTGGAATAATGAGTGCCGCCCTATCGGGGCGGTGAGAGGATGGCCATCGTTGTCCGTCGCTGCAAGGCCGATCGATGCGTTCGATCGGCGGCAGCGCGCGGGCCGGTGGGTGGAGATGAAGGGCCAGCGATGCAATTTGCGTTTACGCCGGAACAGGCGATGATTCGAGAGGCGGCGCAATCCTACGCCGCCCAATATGGTGATTCCCATCAGGTGCGGCGCGCCGTCGAGACGGAGGACGGCTTCGACCGTGCCGCCTGGCAGGTGCTCGTCGGCGAGCTCGGCTTTGGCGGCATCGCCACGCCCGAATCGGCTGGTGGTTCGGGCCTCGGCATGGTCGAACTGGCCTCGGTCCACGAAATGCTCGGCCGGTCGTTGATGCCCAGCCCCTATCTCGCCTCGATCGGCGTCGCTGCGACGCTGTTGAATGCGCTCGATTCGGACGCCGCGCGCGCGCTGCTCCCCGCCGTCATCGGCGGCGATCAGATCGCGACGCTCGCTTATTGCGGCAAGAAGGGCGGCGCGGATGTGTCGGCGGTGCCGATGACGCTCTCGGCTGACGGCGTGCTCGATGGTGAGGCCTGGTTCGTCCAGTTCGGCCATGTCGCCGATATCATCCTGTGCGCCGCACGCGACAACCAGGACAATCTTCACGTCGCCTTTGTGCGGCGGGACACGCCGGGGCTCGAGGTCGAACGCCTGCCGATGATGGATCAGACCCGCCCGATGGCGCGGGTGAAGTGCACCGGCGTCCGGCTCGCGCCCGCGGATATTGTCGGCGGGGCAGGGGATGCGCTCGTCCATGCGCTGCGCACCGGCGCACTGCTGGTTGCGTCCGAAGCGGTTGGCGGGGCGGGTGCCGCGCTGGAAGCAACGGTCGCCTATACCAAGGAACGCCACCAGTTCGGCCGCGCGATCGGCAGCTTTCAGGCGCTCAAGCACCGCATGGCCGACATGATGGTTGCGATCGAGGCCGCCAAGGGCATTGCCTGGTACGCCGCCGCCGCTGCGGGCGAGACGCCCGAGGATTTCGCCGAGGCCGCATCGGTCGCCAAGACCGCCTGTACCGAGGCGATGATGAAGGTTGCGGGCGACATGATCCAGCTCCACGGCGGGATCGGCTTCACCTGGGAACATGACGCGCACCTCTTCTTCAAGCGCGCACGCAGCTCGCTCACGCTCTTCGGCACGCCCGACTGGCACCGGGAAATCATCATGAATGCAATCGAACAGGGGGCCGTGGCATGAAACTGGGATTCACCCCCGAACAGGAAGCCTTCCGCCTCGAAGCGCGCGGCTGGCTCGATGAACAGCTCTCGGGCCCCTTTGCCAGCCTGCGCGGGCATATGGAGCAGTCCGGGCTGATCGAGGAACGCAAGCGCTGGGAAGGCGCGCTCGGCGCCGCCGGCTGGAGCACGATCGGCTGGCCCAAGGAATATGGCGGGCGCGATGCCGAACTCGCCGAACAGGTGATCTTTGCCGAGGAATATGCCCGTTCCGGCGCGCCGGGGCGGATCGGCCATATCGGCATCGAACTCGCCGGCCCCACCATCCTCCATTTCGGGCGCGAGGATCAGAAGCGCCGCTTCCTCCCCGCGATGCAGGCGGGCAAGGAGCTTTGGGCGCAGGGTTATTCCGAACCCGGCGCGGGGTCCGATCTGTCCAATGTGCGCACCCGCGCGCGGCTGGAAGACGGCCCCAATGGCCGCGAATGGGTGATCGAGGGGCAGAAGATCTGGACCAGCCTGGCCCAATATGCCGACTGGATCTTCGTGCTCGCGCGCACCGAAGAGGGGTCGGTCGGGCCCAAGGGGCTCTCCTTCCTGCTCGTGCCGCTCCATCAGGACGGCATCACCATCCGCCCGATCCGGCAGATCACGGGTGACGCCGAATTCAACGAAACCTTTTTCGACGGTGCGCGCACGGCCGAGGAAAATATCGTCGGGGCGCCCGGTGAAGGGTGGAAGGTCGCGCTCGGCCTGCTCGGCTTCGAACGCGGTGTCTCGACGCTCGCGCAGCAGATGAGCTTCCGCATCGAATTTGCCGCCCTGCTCGATGCCGCGCGCAAGAACGGCGCGCTCAACGATCCGGGTATCCGCCAGCGCATTGCGCAGGCGCATATCGGGCTGAAGGGGATGCGCTACAGCGCGCTGCGCACGCTTTCCGATGCGGGGGGAGAGGGGCTTTCGGGCGCCGCGCTCACCTACAAGATCTATTGGGCGTCGTGGCGGCGCAGCTTTGGCGAACTGGTGATGGATGTGCTTGGCCCCTCGGCCGAGATCGCCGACGCCGCGCCCTATGATTTCCACTTCCTCCCGCGCATGTTCCTGGGGTCGCGGGCCGACACCATCTATGGCGGCACCAACCAGATCCAGCGCAACCTCATCGCCGAGCGCGCGCTCGGGCTCCCGCGCGAACCGCGGGGCTGATCGATAGAAGCATGACTGTCCGCATCATTCGCCTTGATGCGGACAGTAACTCTGCATATCGTAGCAATTAGTCAAAAATTTTACGCATTATGGAGAGTGTGGACGTGGCAGATTCCGGCATTGCAATCGTAACCGGCGCCAGCCGTGGCGCGGGCAAGGGTATTGCGCTCGGCCTGGGTGAAAAGGGCATGACGGTGTACGTCACGGGCCGCAGCACCGAAACCGGTTCGGCCAAGGGCTGGGACGGCACCGCGCTTCCGGGCACCGTCTATGAAACCGCCGAGGCGGTCACCGCCGCCGGCGGCAAGGGCATTCCGGTGATCTGCGATCACGCCAATGACGAACAGGTCGCCGCGCTGTTCGCGCAGGTGAAGAAGGATTCGGGCCGCCTCGACATCCTCGTCAACAACGCCACCTATATGCACCCGCAGCTGATCGAACAGCTTCCCTTCTGGGAAAAGGATCTTGGCGCGGCGGGTATCCTCGATGTCGGCCTGCGCTCGGCCTATGTTGCCAGCTGGCATGCCGCCAGGATCATGGTTGAACAGAAAAAGGGCCTGATCGCATTCGGGTCGTCGTTCGGCGCCACCTGCTATATGCACGGCCCGGCTTATGGCGCGCAAAAGGCGGGTCTCGACAAGTTCGCGCACGACATGGCCGTCGATCTCAAACCGCACGGCGTCCGCGCCGTGTCGATCTGGATGGGGCCGCTCCTGACCGAGCGCGCGCTGATCGCCGCCGAGGTGAATCAGGAACAATATAAGGACTTCATCGCCACTGCCGAGACGCCCAATTTCACCGGGCACATCGTCCATGCGATCGCCAACGATCCCGAGGGCGACGATCTGTCGGGGCGTACGCTGATCGGCGCGGAAATCGCTCAGCGCTATGGCATCACCGATCGCGGTGGCAAGGTGCCCCCCTCGTACCGCGAGATGCTGGGCAGCCCGAACGACCTCAATCCGGCCATCGTCTACTGATCGCCCGAGTCGTTTTTACCGGCTTTGCAAAGGCCCTCGCGCACATGGCGCGGGGGCCTTTTTTGATGCGCATCCGCCGCACCAATCGGGCGGTTGAACGTGGGGGCGGGCGCCCGCTATCCTCGATTCCAGCGGGTGAGTCGCGAAAATCGCAGACCCCGAATGTTGATCTCGCAATATAATCATAAACTGCGGTCTAATTTTAGTATTGCGTAGAATTCATATTTGTTGGATACGAATTCTCACAACAGAAGCGTCGGTCGGGTTCCGTCCGCCAGAACGCTCATAACTGGAGGTGGATGTGGCTCGCTGTGGTCTGACAGGGCATGTGCCCGTTGTTTTCCCCGGTAAGGCGGAGGCTGTTCGATGAGCGGTCTCACGGCGCCGGGGGCTCCGTTCGAAATCTATGAAGGCGCGGCGCTCGGGCGCCCGATGCGGCTGTTCCGGCATGCCCCATCGAATCTGCAAACCCTGTTCACGCATACGCGTCGACACGCCGATCTGCCCTTTCTCGTAGAGGGTGATCAGGCGCTCAGCTATGCCGATACCTATCACCGGATCGATGCGCTCGCCGCCTGGCTTCAGGCCGAATATCCCGATCTGCGCGGTCAGCACGTCGCCATCGCGATGCAGAACCGTATCGAATGGATCGTCGCCTTTGTCGCTGTCGTGCTGGTCGGGGCCATTCCGGTCCTGGTGAACAGCCGCTTGTCCGGCGCTGAAATGCGGTCGGCGGCGGACGCGGTCGGCGTCCGTCTCGCCTTTCTCGATGGCCGTCGCATCGCCGCGCTGCGCGACGCCGGCTGGGGAGTCCCGCTCATCGATCTCGTCGATGAATGGCCCGCCGCCGCGTTCGCGGGCAAGCAGCCGGTGGTTGATCTGGGTGCGCAGTCCGATGACGATGCCGCCATCCTGTTTACCTCGGGCACGACCGGGGACGTGAAGGGTGTCTGCCTCACCCACCGCGCGCTCATCACCGGGATCATGAGCGTCCAGCTGTCGGGTGCGATGATCCTGCATAACATGGCCAAGCAATATGGGCTTCCGCCCGAACAATTGCTCGCGGCCATGCCGCAGCCCTGCAATCTGCTGGTCCAGCCGCTCTTCCATGTCAGCGGGCTGTCGCTGTTCCTCGGCGGCATGGCCTCGGGCGGCAAGCTTGTCGTCATGCAGCGCTGGGATCCGGCCAGTGCGCTCGAACTGATCGCACGCGAAAAGATCACCGCTTTTTCGGGTGTGCCCACCATGTTGTGGGATGTCCTCAACCGCGCCGAAATCGCGGGCGCGGACATCTCCTCGGTCACGTCGGTGTCGACGGGCGGGCAGGCCTTGCCGCTCAACCTCATCTCCTCGATCCTCGCGGCTTGCCCCAAGGCGCTGCTGGGTTCGGGCTATGGGCTCACCGAAACCAGCGGCGCGGTCGCGATGGCGGTGGGCGAAGATTTCGTCGGCCGTCCGGGAAGCGCCGGGCGCTTGCTCGAACTCGCCGAAATGCGCGTCGTCGACGGCGATGGCCGTACGTTGCCCGAAGGCTCGGTGGGCGAGATCGTCGTGCGTGGGCCGATGGTCATGCGCGACTACTGGTCGGGTGGTGGCGTCGATGCCGATGGCTGGTTCGCAACCGGCGATATCGGCCGCGTCGATGACGAGGGCTTTGTCTATATCATCGACCGCAAGAAGGACATGATCATCTGCGGCGGCGAGAATATCTACTGCGCCGAGATCGAGCGTGTGATCGGGCTCATTCCCGAAGTCCTCGAAGTCGCCACCTTCGGTGTTCCTGATGAGCGTCTTGGTGAACGCTTGGTCGCGCAGATCGTGCTGCCCGAAGGCGTCGTGCTCCCGGGTGTCCAGATCGTCGAACATGTTTCCGCACAGCTGGGTGCCTACAAGGCTCCCACCGAAGTCCGTTTCCAGATCGAGCCACTGCCCCGGACCGGTTCCGGCAAGATCAACAAGCTGATCCTCCGGGCCCAGTGGCCGCAAGCAGAAGGAGTAGAATGAACATGGGTGTTCCCAAGGATATTCGCGTTATCGATACGATGCTTGGCATCCCGACCAACGAGAATCGTTCCGATTGGTACAGCTGGTTCGCGCAACTCCTGCGGGACGAGGAAAGCAAGGCACAGTTCAAGATGCCTGCGCAGTACATGTTCAAGGACATTCCCGATATCGGCAAGGCCGACGATTTCGTCGCCTGGACGGTCGATCAGATGGAACGCTTCAACATCGAAAAGGCGCTGGTCGGCTTCAACGGCGATGAAACCTCGATCCGCGCCAAGGAACGCTTCCCCGATCGCTTCTTCTTCGATCTGCCGATCGATCCCAATGGCGGGATGGAAGAGGTGCGCCGCATCCGTCAGGCGCATGCCGATTTCGGGATCAAGGCGGTCAGCTGCTTCCCCGCGGGCACCTTCCCGCAGGTGGCGATCGACCATAAATACATGTTCCCGATCTATGCCGTCTGTTCGGAACTCGGCCTGCCGATCCTCCTCAATGTCGGCATTCCGGGGCCGCGCATCCCGATGATGAACCAGCGCGTCGAACTGCTCGACGAAATCTGCTGGTTCTTCCCCGATCTCAAGATCGTGATGCGTCACGGCGCGGAGCCGTGGGAGGCGCTTGCCGTCAAGCTGATGCTCAAATGGCCGAACCTCTATTATTCGACCAGCGCCTTTGCGCCGAAGCATTATCCGAAGGCGATCATCGACTACGCGAACACCCGCGGCGCCGACAAGATCATCTATGCCGGCTATTTCCCGATGGGCCTCAGCCTCGATCGCATCTTCGGCGATCTCGAGAACGTGCCCTTCAAGGACGCTGTCTGGCCGAAATTCCTGCGCGAAAATGCGCTCAAAGTATTCAACCTGGGAGAATGACGATGTCCGGCAAGCCCGAAACCGATGCCCGTACAGCGCCGGTCGCCGTATGGCAGGTGCTTGAAAGCCTCAAAGGCGATGCGCTCAAGGAGTGGCGCCTGGCTGAAGTGACCGAGCGCGCCTCGATCGAGGAACGCAATCTCGATCTGCCGCACCCCTTTGGCTGGTTCGTTGCCTGCTATTCCGACGAAATCGAAGTCGGTCAGGCCAAGCCGCTGCGCTATTTCGACCGCGATCTCGTCGTCTGGCGCGGTGAGGATGGCGTTCCCCGCATGCTCGACGGCTATTGCCGCCATCTCGGCGCGCATCTCGGCGTTGGCGGCAAGGTGCACGGCAATCTGATCGAATGCCCGTTCCACGCCTGGCGCTATGACGAAACCGGCGTGGTGCGTGAGATTCCGTACGCCAAGACCATTCCGCCGCAGGTGAAAAAGCCGTGCAACCACCAATGGCCGGTGGTCGAAAAGAACAACTTCGTCTGGTTCTGGTACCACCCCTTTGGCGAGGCGCCGAAGTGGGAGGTCAAGGATTTCCCCGAAACCAGCAATCCGGACTGGACGGCGTATGAGCGCCACGAATGGAATGTCTGGGGTTCGATCCAGAACATGGCCGAAAACGGCGTCGATGCCGCGCACTTCAAATATATCCACGGCACCGCCAACTTCCCCGACTATCAGCTGAACTTTGACGGGCATGAGCGCACCGCGCGTGTCGATGCGAAGATGGGCACGCCGATGGGCGAGGTCGATGGCGCCATCGCGTACGGCACCACCGGCCCGGGCCAGAGCTGGACGCGCTTCACCGGCATTTCGGAAACGCTGCTCGTCGCTGGCGTCACCCCGATCAGCAAGGACAAGGTCCATGTCCGCTTCGCCTTCACCCAGCCGCGCGAACAGGCCGAAGGTCCGATGGGCGGTCTCGCCCGCGCGTTGATCCGCGACATCTGCAAGCAGCTCGATCAGGACAAGGTGGTGTGGGATCGGCAGCGCTACATGCCCGATGCCATCATCTGCGATGGCGACGGCCCGATAGCTGCATTCCGCCAATATTATGCGCAATTCTATGCGGAATGGGAAAAGGATGGCGGCACGCGCACGCTGACCCAGCTCAACATGAACCGAAAGGCCAAGGCGTCCGCTGGCTGAGCGCCAGCGCCACGCTCCAACCTCGTCGCTCCGGTCCACCCCTTCGGACCGGAGCGATTTTTTTGTCAGCCGCCGCGCTGAAGCCGTGCCACCCGGTCGCGCTCGCGCAACGGGATCAGCCCTTCCAGCACCTGCCAGAAACCCGCCACCGCCGATTGCCCGGCCTGCCCATAGGCCGCTGACAGGCGTTCGCGCAGCAGGTTGAACAGCTGTTGTTCGAGCGCGCTGCCCTCGGGGGTCAGCCGCAACAGCCGCTGGCGCCGATCGTTGATTCCCGGCCGCTGCTCGACCAGTCCGCGCGCGGTCAGCTCGTTGAGCACGCGCCCCAGCGATTGCTTGGTGATCGCGAGCAGCGCGAGCAGTTCGCTCACGCTCAGATCGGGCTGGCGCGCGATGAAATAGAGCGCGCGGTGATGCGCCCGGCCAAGCCCTTGGTCTTCCAGCGTCTCGTCGATCGCGCGCAGCAAATGGCTGTATCCGAAATAGAGCAGCTCAAGCCCCCGGCGGATTTCCGGGCCGCGAAGGAAAAGCGGTGAAGCGGTGGTCGTTGGTGGGACAGCCATATTGACGTATCTAGCCGCCGGGCCTAGGTCAGCGCAAGCTACGCGACGCACGCGAGCGGGCGCCGCGCTTCTCTATATGAGGGACTATTATGTCATCCGGTGCTCCGACCTTCGCTTTTACGCAAAGCCCCAATATCGTTTCCGATGCCGAGCGTAGCGAGCGGCTCGTAAACCCGGGCTTTGGTCGCGTGTTCACCGATCACATGGCGCTCATCCGCTATTCCGAGGAAAAGGGCTGGCACGATGCGCAGATCACCGCGCGTCAGCCGCTGTCCACCGATCCGGCGGCCTCGGTGCTCCATTATGCGCAGGAAATCTTCGAGGGCATGAAGGCCTATCACCGCCCGGGCGGCGGTGCGGCGCTCTTCCGCCCCGGCGCCAATGCCGCGCGCTTCAACTCGTCGGCGCGGCGTCTCGCCATGCCCGAACTCCCCGAGGAACTGTTCCTCGAATCGATCCGCCAGCTCGTCAGCGTCGACCGTGCATGGATCCCCAATAACCCGGACGGCGCGCTCTATCTGCGCCCCTTCATGTATGCGAGCGAAGTGTTCCTCGGCGTGAAGCCCTCGTCCGAATATCTCTACATGGTGATCGCTTCGTCAGTCGGCGCCTATTTCAAGGGCGGTGCCCCCAGCGTTTCGCTCTGGGTCACGCGCGAATATACGCGCGCAGCCCCCGGCGGCACCGGCGCGGCCAAGTGCGGCGGCAACTATGCCGCCAGCCTCGCCGCCCAGGCAGAGGCCTCGCGCAATGGCTGCGATCAGGTCGTCTTCCTCGATGCGGTCGAACGCCGCTGGGTCGAGGAACTGGGCGGCATGAACATCTTCTTCGTGTTCGAAGACGGCTCGATGGTCACCCCGCCGCTCACCGGGACGATCCTGCCCGGCATCACCCGCGATTCGATCCTGCGCCTTGCGCGTGATCAGGGCATCACCGTGCGCGAAGAGCCCTATTCGATCGAACAATGGCGCGAAGACGCCACCAGCGGGCGCCTGACCGAAGCCTTTGCCTGCGGCACCGCCGCCGTCGTCACCCCGATCGGCAGCGTGAAAAGCGCGACCGCGTCGTTCACCATCGGCGATCAGCTGGCCGCCCCCGTCACGCAGCGCCTGCGCCAGGCGCTGGTCGATATCCAGCGCGGCGACGCCGCCGATCCTTACGGCTGGACCGAAACCCTTTTCTAAAGAACGGGACGGGGGGATGGCCTCAATTTTCTGCCATTCCCCTCTTCTCACACGCGATCATCTCGCTATAAGCGCCGCTCAACATTGGGGCGTCGCCAAGCGGTAAGGCACCGGTTTTTGGTACCGGCATTCGCAGGTTCGAATCCTGCCGCCCCAGCCAGTACGACCGCAGAGTAGAGCGCATTGGCGCGGAACTGGCGGCGGTCGACACGCTCAGGACACTCCAAAGTCGATTGATCCCGAAATTTCGGCCAACGCTTTTGGCTGTCCGAATACCCGGATGCGTTAGCGAGATTCGGCCCGCGATATCCGATCAGGCCGGATAGTTTGATCCGGAAGCCCTCGAGAAAATCCGTGTCGGGGTAAATGTGGTGGCGGAGCGGGAGGGATTCGAACCC
Source organism: Sphingomonas sp. C3-2 (assembly GCF_033025475.1). NCBI lineage: Bacteria > Pseudomonadati > Pseudomonadota > Alphaproteobacteria > Sphingomonadales > Sphingomonadaceae > Sphingomonas > Sphingomonas sp. C3-2. The sequence continues at coordinate 1,721,713 of NZ_CP130322.1, read as the reverse complement.
TCGATACGGTTTTGCCGTATACTCACTTTCCAGGCGAGCGCCTTCGACCACTCGGCCACCGCTCCGCATTGCTCTGGAATGGACGCCCCTAAAGCGCTGATCGCATATGCGCAAGATGCCTTGCGCATCCGGCTGCGCTATTGCTCGTCTTTGGCGTCTTCGCGTCGGTGCTGGTCGAGGAAACGGGTCTGTTTCTCCGCCTCGGCGGTGTCGTGTGCCTTTTGTGCGCGGGTGCGGCCGAACAGCGTGCGATTGGTGGTCGCGGCCTGTTCGGCCTGTTTGCGCGCGCGCTGCTTGCGCGCCGTGCGGAGGTTGACGACGTCGCCCATCAGCCCGCAGCGTTGCGCAGCCGCTCGAGTGCCTGCTCGCGGCCGATCAGGGGGAGGAGCGCCGCCATGTCGGGGCCGTGCTCGCGCGCGGTGAGCGCCTGGCGGAGCGGCAGGAACAGCGCCTTGCCCTTGCGCCCGGTCTGTTCCTTCAGGGCACCGGTGAGCGCACCCCAGGGATTGGTTGCCCAGTCTTCGATGTCTGCGGCTGCGTCGATCGCGGTGGCGATATAGGCGCGGTCCTCATCGGATAGCGCGGGCGCAGCGACCGGCCCACGCACGACGTGCCACCAGTCGGCAGCTTCCGCCACATGCTGCAGATTGGGGCGGATCGCTTCCCAGCCCGCCGCATCCATGCCGTCGGGAAGCCGATCCGCGACGGCCGCAAAATCGAACTGGTGGACGATCTTGGCGTTGAGCGTCGCCAGTTCGGCCTCGTCGAAGCGCGCGGGCGCACGGCCGAAGCGGGCAAAGTCGAAGCTGTCGATCAGCGGCTGCGCATCGGCATAGGGCTCGACCGGATCGCTCGTCCCGATCCGCGCGAGCTTGGCGATGATCGCCGCCGGTTCGATCCCGGCCTCGCGGAAATGTTCAACGCCGAGTGACCCGAGGCGCTTGGACAATTTGCCTTCGCTCCCGGTCAGCAGCGCCTCGTGCGCAAAGGCCGGGGCAGGGGCGCCCAGCGCTTCGAACATCTGAAGCTGCGCGGCCGTGTTCGAAACATGGTCTTCGCCGCGCACCACATGGGTGATCCTCATGTCGACATCGTCGATCGCCGAGGGCAGCATATAGAGCCAGCTGCCATCGGCGCGGCGGATCACCGGGTCGGAAAGCAGCTTGGGATCGAAACGCTGCTCGCCACGGATCAGATCGTGCCAGACGATCGGGGTGTCGTGATCGAGACGGAAACGCCAATGCGGTGTCCGGCCTTCGGGAATGGGCGCGTCCGCAGGCTGGCGCTCATAGACCGGCGGAAGCCCGCGACCGAGCAGGACCTTGCGGCGCAGTTCAAGTTCTTCGGGCGTTTCGTAGCAGGCATAGACGCGGCCTGCAGCCTTCAGCTGTTCGAACTTTTCCTCATAGAGCGCGAAGCGTTCGGACTGGCGCGCCTCGCCATCCCATTCAAGGCCAAGCCAGCGCAGATCGGCGCGGATCGACTCCACATTTTCTTCGGTCGACCGTTCAGCGTCGGTGTCGTCGATGCGCAGCAGGAAGCGCCCGCCATGCTTCTTCGCCCACATCCAGTTGTGGAGCGCGGTGCGGATATTGCCGACATGGAGTCGGCCGGTCGGCGAGGGGGCGAAGCGGGTGGTGACGGTCATGATGTCCGGAATGCGTTGGTGATGGGGTAACGGCGGTCGCGTCCGAAATTGCGCTTGCCGAGCTTTACGCCCGGCGGCGCCTGACGCCGCTTATATTCGGCAATATAGAGCAGTCTTTCGATCCGCGCGACGGTGTCGCGGTCAAAACCGCGCGCTGCCACGTCGTCGACCGATAATTCTTCCTCGACCAGCCCGTGCAGAATCGGGTCGAGCACGTCATATTCGGGCAGGCTGTCCGAATCCTTCTGATCGTCGCGCAACTCGGCCGAGGGCGGCTTGGTGATGACATTGTCGGGCATCACCGGGCCGTCGGGGCCAAGGCCGATGCGTGGACGATTGGCGTTGCGCCAGCGTGAAAGCTCGAAGCAGGTGAGCTTGTACGCATCCTTCAGCACCGAATAGCCGCCGGCCATGTCGCCATAGATCGTGGCATAGCCGACCGACATCTCGCTCTTGTTGCCGGTGGTCAGCAGCATGTGGCCGAACTTGTTCGAGAGCGCCATCAGCGTGACGCCGCGGATGCGCGACTGGATATTTTCTTCGGTCAGATCGCGCGCGCGGCCGGCAAAGGCATCGGCCAGCATCGTATCGAATGCGTCGACGGCGGGGCCGATCGGGATGGTGTCGTACTGGACGCCGAGCAGCTTGGCGCACATTTCGGCATCATCGAGCGATTCGCGACTGGTGAAGCGCGAGGGCATCATCACGCAGCGGACCTTGTCCGCGCCCAGTGCATCGACGGCAACTGCCGCTGAAAGCGCGCTGTCGATTCCGCCGGACAGGCCGAGGATCACGCCCGGAAAGCGGTTCGCGGTCACATAGTCGCGCAGGCCCACCACCATCGCATGGTAGATGTCGGACGGATGGGGTTCGAGCGCGTGGATCGTGCCGGGTGCACAGCGCCAGCCCGTGGGGCCACGCTCCCATATCGTCTCCACAAGCGCTTCTTCCCAATCGGGCAGTTGAAGCGCGACCGCACCATCGGCGTTGAGCACGAAGGATGCACCGTCGAACACCAGCTCATCCTGCCCGCCCACACGGTTGAGATAGACTATCGGCAGGCCGGTTTCCTTGACGCGCGCGGCCGCGATCGAGCCGCTGCGCAGATCGTCCTTGTCGATTTCATAGGGGCTGCCATTGGGCGAGATCAGGATCTCGGCACTCTTGGCCTTCAGATTGGCGCAGACGGTGGGGAACCAGATATCCTCGCAGATCGGAATGCCCAACTGCACGCCGCGAAATGCGATCGGTTCGGCCGGCGGGGCCGATGTGAACAACCGCTTTTCATCGAATGTGCCATAATTGGGCAATTCATGCTTGCGCGTGACGGCCACGATCTCCCCGCCGTCAAGCAGGGCGACCATGTTGTAAAGATTGCCATTCTCACGGGCGATGCTGCCCACCAGCATGGCCGGGCCGCCGTCAGCCGTTGCCACCGCCAGGCGCGCCAGTTCGGCCTCGGCGCGCGCCACCAGCGCGGGCTTCAGAACCAGGTCTTCGGGGGGGTAGCCGATCAGCTGCATCTCGGGAAAAACGACAAGATCTGCGGTACTTGCCCGGGCACGCCAGGCAAGCATCGCATCGGCATTGCCGGTCAGGTCGCCGACGCGTTGGGATATCTGCGCAAGCGCGATTGTAAGCCGGTTGATCATGTGCCCTGATTAGGCAGCGAGCCGCCCAGCGGCAATGCCCCCTTTCATCATTGCACTTGGATGACTAAAGGGCAGGCGCAATCGTAACTGCATTGCGGGAATCTCAAACCATGAAACTACTCACCGGCAATTCGAATCTGCCGCTGGCCAAGGCGATCGCCGAATATCTGGAGATCCCGCTGACCGATGCAAGCGTCCGGCGCTTCGCCGACGAAGAGGTCTTCGTCGAAATCCACGAAAATGTGCGCGGCGAAGACGTGTTCGTACTGCAGTCGACGGCGTTCCCCGCCAACGACAACCTCATGGAACTGCTGATCTGCATCGATGCGCTCAAGCGCTCATCGGCCAAGCGGATCACCGCGGTCCTCCCTTATTTCGGCTATGCGCGTCAGGATCGCAAACCCGGCCCGCGGACCCCGATTTCGGCCAAGCTCGTCGCCAATCTGCTGACGACCGCGGGGGCCAACCGCGTGCTGTCGGTCGATCTGCACGCTGGCCAGATCCAGGGTTTTTTCGACATTCCGACCGACAATCTCTACGCCGCACCCGTGATGTCGGCCGATATCCACGCGCGTTTCGGCGGCAAGAACATCATGGTCGTCTCGCCCGACGTCGGCGGCGTGGTGCGCGCGCGTGCGCTCGCCAAGCGACTCGACAATGCCCCGCTCGCGATCGTCGACAAGCGCCGTGAGCGTGCTGGCGAGTCCGAGGTGATGAACATCATCGGTGACGTCGAAGGCCGCTTCTGCATCCTGATCGACGATATCGTCGATTCGGCGGGTACGCTGTGCAATGCCGCTGCTGCGCTGAAGGCTGCGGGCGCCGAAGACGTCGTTGCTTATTGCACCCACGGCGTGCTGTCGGGCGGCGCGGTTGCGCGTGTCGAAAATTCGCAGCTGGCCGAACTTGTCATCTCCGATTCGATCGGCAGCCACGAACTCATCAAGGATGCGAAGAAGATCCGTCACCTGACGATCGCGCCGCTTCTGGCCGAGGCGATCCGCCGTATCGCGGACGAAACCTCGGTGTCGAGCCTCTTCGACTAAGCATCGGGGCGGGGAGCTTCAGGCGGCGGTCCAGGGATCGTAGCTGCCAAAGCTCCACGCATAACCTTCTGGGTCCAGCGCCGAATAGACGCGGCCCCCATAATCCTGATCGGCGGGCGCGAGGATGATCTTCGCGCCCGCTTTCTGTGCCCGGTCTGCGTGATCGTCGACATCGTCCAGGACGATATAGATCGACTGGGTATTGCCGCCCGCATCCTGCGGGTGCAGCAGCTTCGATTTCCGGCTGAACTCGCTGTCGCCGCCATAGCTGCTCAGCATCACCATATGCCCGTCGCGGACGAGCTCGGCATGATGGATGATCTCGGCATCCTCGTCATCGGCATAGACCGCGTGTTTCTCGAAGCCGAAGGCGCGGCACAGGAAATCGATCGCGGCGGGCGCATCCTTGTACCAGAGATTGGGGATAAGGGCGGGGCGAACGGGCATCGTCTTCTCCTGTCCGGCTGGCCGCGTCTGGGGAGCGGGCGGGAGCAGTCTAGCCCTCTGAGCGGCCATGCGCTACCGCATCGGCATGACCAGACCCGATACCGATCTCGCCCTTGCTCACCGCCTCGCCCAGGCAGCCGGAGAGGCCATTCGTCCCTTTTTCCGGTCCCGTTTCGAGATCGAGACCAAGGGGGACGCTTCGCCCGTTACCCAGGCAGATCGCGCGGCAGAGGCAGCGATGCGCGCGATTATCGACCGCGAATGCCCGACCGACGCGATTGTGGGGGAGGAGTTTGGCGAAAAGCCCGGCACCAGCGGCCGTACCTGGGTGTTCGACCCGATCGACGGCACCCGCGCCTTCATCGCGGGGCGTCCGATCTTCGGCACGCTGATCGCGCTGTTGCAGGATGGCTGGCCGATCATGGGGGTGATCGATCAGCCGATCATCGGCGAACGCTGGGTCGGCTATGTCGGCCGCCCGACCGAATTCAATGGCAAGCCGGCAAAAACCCGGTCGTGCACCGCGCTCGACAAGGCGATTCTGGGCACCACCGGCCCGCAATATTTTCCCGGTTGCTCGGCCGAGCATTTCTCGTGGCTGGCGCGCCAGTGCGGCGACACGATCTTTGGCGGGGATTGCTATAATTATGGCGGTCTGGCGTCGGGCCATATCGATATCGTGGTCGAAGCGGGGCTGAAGCTTCACGATTTTGCGGCGCTGATTCCGGTGGTCGAGGGCGCAGGCGGGCGGATGTGCGACTGGTCAGGCGATCCGCTCGATGCCGACAGCAAGGGCGATGTCATCGCCGCCGGTGACCCTGCGCGCATCGACGACATCATCGAGGCGCTGGCCGCGGGTGACCACCACCACTGAGCAAAACTTGCATTGGGCCAGGGAGTCCGGTACAGGGCCCGCTTCTTACGATTCATCCCGGAAACGGGGGAGCTGTCCGGCTGTTAGGGCTGCCGAGGCCGTTCGCAATCGTCGAGTTAGAGGAGACGAAAATGCCCAAGATGAAGACCAAGAGCGGGGTCAAGAAGCGTTTCAAGATCACCGCTAATGGCAAGGTCAAGCATGGTGTTGCTGGCAAGCGCCACCGTCTGTCGAGCCATAACGCCAAGTACATCCGTTCGAACCGCGGTACCGACGTGCTTTCTGATTCCGATTGGGGTCACGTAAAGCTCTGGGCGCCGTACGGCCTGCGTTAAGGAGTACTAGACAATGGCACGCGTCAAACGTGGTACGACCACCAAGGCTAAGCATAAGAGGATTTTGGATCAGGCGAAGGGCTTTTACGGCCGTCGCAAGAACACGATCCGTATCGCTCGTCAGGCCGTCGAAAAGGCCGGTCAGTACGCCTATCGCGACCGTAAGGTTAAGAAGCGGACTTTCCGTGGCCTCTGGATCCAGCGTATCAACGCCGGCGTCCGCGCAGAAGGCCTCACCTATTCGCAGTTCATGCACGGCCTCAAGCTGGCTGGCATCGAACTCGACCGCAAGGTGCTCGCAGACATTGCGATGCACGAAGCGGAAGCGTTTAGCGCCATCGTCGCTCAGGCGAAGGCGGCTCTGCCCCAGGCTGCCTAAAACGGCCTGAGCTGAGAAAGCGTTTGGGGCGCGGGTGGCAATGCCATCCGCGCCCTTTGCTTTTGGGGCGCGCTTGCCTATTTGGCTCACCGACTAGTTCAGAGCGGAATTCCATGACTGATCTCACCACTCTTGAAGCCGAACTGCTGTCGGCTGTCGCTGCGGCGGGCACCCCCGAAGCGGTCGAGGATGTGCGCGTAAAGGCGCTCGGAAAGCAGGGCGCTATCACCGCGCTTTTGAAATCGCTGGGCAAGATGAGCCCGGACGAACGCCAGAGCGAAGGGCCGAAGATCCACGCCCTGCGCGAAGCCGTCACCAACGCCATCGCCGATCGCAAGGCCGGTCTTGAGCGCGCGGTGCTCGATGCGCGCCTTTCGGCGGAAACGCTCGACATGACGTTGCCCGCGCCCACTGCGCCGCAGGGTAGCGTACACCCGGTGTCGCAGGTGATGGACGAACTCGCCGAAATCTTTGCCGATATGGGCTTCTCGGTTGCCACCGGTCCCGAGATCGAGGACGACTGGCATAATTTCACCGCGCTCAACATTCCGGAAACGCATCCGGCGCGCGCGATGCACGACACCTTCTACTTCCCCGACAAGCGCGACGGGAAGGACATGCTGCTCCGCACGCATACCTCGCCGGTGCAGATCCGGACGATGATGTCGCAGGAACCGCCGATCCGCATCATCGCGCCGGGCCGCGTCTATCGCTCGGACAGCGATGCCACCCACACCCCGATGTTCCACCAGATCGAAGGTTTGGTCATCGATCGCGGCATCCATCTCGGCCATCTGAAATGGACGCTGGAAACCTTCCTCAAGGCGTTTTTCGAGCGCGACGACATCGTGCTCCGCCTGCGTCCCAGCTATTTTCCCTTCACCGAACCCTCGGTCGAGGTCGATGTCGGCTATTCGATCGAAAAGGGCCGCCGCGTGATCGGTGGCTCCGAAGGCTGGATGGAAGTGCTCGGCAGCGGCATGGTCCACCCCCGCGTGATCGAGGCCTGCGGTCTTGATCCGAAGGAATGGCAGGGCTTCGCCTTCGGCACGGGGGTCGATCGTCTCGCCATGCTCAAATACGGCATGGACGATCTGCGCGCCTTCTTCGACGGCGATCTCCGCTGGCTTCGTCATTATGGTTTTGCGGCACTCGACGTGCCCACGCTTTCGGGAGGAGTGGGCGCATGAAGTTCACGCTTTCTTGGCTGAAGGAGCATCTGGATACCGATGCCTCGCTTGACGCCATTCTGGAAAAACTCACCGCCATCGGCATCGAGGTCGAAGGTGTCGAGAACGCCGCCGAAAAGCTCGCGCCGTTCCGTATCGCCCGCGTCCTGACCGCTGAACGCCATCCGCAGGCGGACAAGCTTCAGGTGCTGTCGGTCGATGCCGGCGATGGCCCGATCCAGGTCGTCTGCGGCGCGCCCAATGCGCGTGCCGGGCTTGTCGGCGTGTTTGGCACCTCGGGCGCCTATGTCCCGGGTCTCGACGTCACGCTCAAGGTCACCGCGATCCGCGGCGTCGAATCGAACGGCATGATGTGCTCCTACCGCGAGCTTGAGCTGGGTGAGGATCACAACGGCATCATCGAATTGCCCGAGGACGCACCGATTGGCACCGTCTTCGCGCAATATGCCGGTCTCGATGATCCCGTCATCGATGTCTCGATCACCCCCAACAAGCAGGATTGCATGGGTGTGCGCGGAATCGCGCGCGACCTCGCGGCCACGGGCATCGGTACGCTCAAGGCGCTCGCGATCGATCCGGTCGCCGGCACGGGCGCCGGTCCCGATGTCGCCACGCTCGATGCCGAGGGCTGCCCGGCCTTTTTTGGCCAGTCGGTCTCGGGCGTCGTCAACGGCACCAGCCCCGAATGGATGCAGCGCCGGTTGAAGGCGATCGGTCAGAAGCCGATCTCGACGCTGGTCGACATCACCAATTATGTGATGATCGATCTCGGCCGCCCGCTCCACGTCTATGACCGTGCCAAGCTGTCGGGAGCCCTGGTTGCGCGCCGCGCGAAGGACGGCGAAACCGTGCTCGCGCTCAACGGCAAGACCTATACGCTCGATGCGAACATGACTGTCATCGCCGATGACAATCATGTCCACGACATTGGCGGCATCATGGGCGGCGAGGATTCGGGCGTTTCCGAAACCACGACCGACGTGCTCATCGAATGCGCCTATTTTACGCCCGAGCATATCGCCCGCACCGGCCAGAAGCTTGGTCTGACCTCTGACGCGCGCAGCCGTTTCGAGCGCGGGGTCGATCCGGCGTTCCTTGAGGATGGTCTGGCGATCGCAACGCGCCTCGTGGTTGATCTGTGCGGTGGCACCGCCAGCGGCATCACCCGCGCGGGGCAGCCGCCGCTCGATATGCCGAACTTCGCCTATGATCCGGCACTCACCGAAACGCTCGCCGGCGTTGCGGTCGATCAGGATCGTCAGAAGGCGATCCTCGAAAGCCTCGGCTTTGCGGTCGAAACCGGTGCTGCCTGGCAGATCACTCCGCCGACCTGGCGCCGCGACGTGCTTGGCGCGGCCGATATCGTCGAGGAGGTGATCCGCATCATCGGCCTCGAGCATGTCCCGTCCACGCCGCTGCCGCGTGCACCCGGTGTTGCGGCCGTCACCGCCACGCCCGAACAGCTGGTCGAACGCCGCGTGCGGCGGACTGCGGCTGCGCGTGGCCTGAACGAGGCGATCACCTGGAGCTTCCTGTCCGAAAAGGAGGCTGCCACCTTTGGCGGTGGCGACTGGACGCTCGCCAATCCGATTTCGGAAGATATGAAGGTGATGCGCCCGTCGCTCCTTCCCGGTCTGCTCGCGGCTGCCGCGCGCAACCAGGCGCGCGGTGCGGATACGATCCGTCTGTTTGAGCTCGGCCGTCGCTATTTCGCCGATGGCGAGCGCATGACGCTTGGCTTCGTGCTCGCGGGCAACCGTACGCCGCGCAACTGGCAGGGCGGCAAGGCGCAGGCCTTTGACGCGTTCGACGGCAAGGCAGAGGCGATTGCGCTGCTCGCCGCAGCGGGCGCGCCGGTCGAAAACCTGCAGACCTTTGGCGAGGCGGGGGATCAATATCACCCCGGCCAGTCGGCGACGCTGCGTCTGGGGCCCAAGACCGTGCTTGCGGCTTTCGGGACGCTTCACCCGCTCACCGCCAAGGCGTTCGATCTCGGCGGTACCGTGATCGCAGGCGAAATCTATCTCGACGCGATCCCGGGCAAGCGCGGTGGCAGTGCCCGGATGCGCACTGCCTATGCGCCCCCGGCGCTGCAGGCGGTGATGCGCGATTTCGCGTTCCTCGTTCCGGCCGATACGCCCGCCGACAGCCTTGTCCGTGCGGTCAAGGGCGCGGACAAGAACGCGATCGTCTCGGCGCGCCTGTTCGACCGGTTCGTCGGTCAGGGTGTCGCGGAAGGGCATAAGTCGCTCGCGGTCGAGATCGTGCTCCAGCCCAAGGACAAGAGCTTCACCGAGGAAGAGCTCGCCGCCATCTCGGCCAAGGTGGTTCAGGCCGCCGAAAAACTGGGTGCGCGTCTGCGTGGCTGATCACGGCACCGTCACGATCCGTTCAGAAAAGCTCACGGCGCGCATCGCGCCGCTGGGCGCCGAGCTGGTGTCGCTGACGGATGCCGATGGACGCGAACTGATGAGCAGCGGCGATCCAGCCTATTGGACGGGCCGGGCGCCGCTGCTTTTTCCCATTGTCGGGCGTGTGCGCGATGATCGCTACCGGGTCGGGGGGCAGGAATATGCGCTGCCCCAGCACGGCTTTGCCCGCCGCATGGAATTCGCGTTGGTCGAACACGGGCCAGCCAACGCCCTTTTCCGACTGGTCGACACGCCCGAAACCCGCGCCAATTACCCCTTCGCCTTCCAACTCGACATGGCATTCGCGCTCGACGGGGCGGAACTGGCGATGATGGCGACGATCACCAATCCCGGCGACGTGCCGCTGCCCGCAAGCTTCGGCTATCATCCGGCGTTCGCCTGGCCGCTGCCCTACGGCGCGGCGCGTGCCGATCATCGTATCACCTTCGAGCGGGACGAGCCCGCCGCCATCTGCGCGATTACCGATGATGCGCTGATCGCGGCCGAAAGGCTGCCCAGCCCTGTCGTGGGTCGGGATCTGCCGCTCCACGACGCGCTGTTCGAAAAGGACGCGCTGGTCTGGGACGACTTGGCCAGCCGGCGGCTGCGCTACGGCGCGTCGACGGGCAAGGCGCTCGACATTTCCTTTCCCGATACGCCCTGGCTCGGTATCTGGACCAAGCCGGGCGCACCCTTCGTCTGCGTCGAGCCCTGGGCCGGCATGGCCGACCCGGCAGGCTTTTCGGGGGAGCTTATGGACAAGCCCGGTATCTTCACGCTCGCGCCCGGCACCGGCCGCAGCTTCCGGATGAACGTGGCGCTGGTTGAGGATTAGCGAGCCCGCTGTCCACCTCACGCCAAAATTTTGAATTTCCCGGGAATATCCGAAGTCATGACCATCAATCGCCCCGACCGTCGCACCTTTGCGATCATCGCCCATCCGGACGCCGGTAAGACCACGCTCACCGAAAAGCTGCTGTTGTTCGGAGGCGCCATCCACTTGGCCGGCGAAGTCAAGGCGCGCGGGGCGAACCGCCGCGCCCGGTCCGACTGGATGAAGATCGAGCAGCAGCGCGGCATTTCGGTCACCTCGTCGGTGATGACCTTCGAGCGCGATGGCGTGACCTTCAACCTGCTCGACACGCCGGGCCACGAAGACTTCTCCGAAGACACCTATCGCACGCTCACTGCGGTTGATTCCGCGGTGATGGTGATCGACGCGGCCAAGGGTATCGAGCCGCAGACGCGCAAGCTGTTCGAGGTTTGCCGCATGCGCTCGGTGCCGATCATCACCTTCGTCAACAAGGTTGACCGCGAAGGGCGGCCTCCGTTCGAATTGCTCGACGAGATCGCCGACATGCTCGCGCTCGATGTCACGCCGATGAGTTGGCCGGTCGGCATGGGTGGTCAGTTCGAAGGCATTTACGATCTGTACGGTAATGTCCTGCGTCAGCCGTCGGGCGACAGCCGTACGTTCGAAGGGAAGATGTCCCACTATACCGGGCTCGACGATCCCACATTGGCAGATGCCGTTTCCGCAGAGGGGCTGGCCCATTTGCAGGAAGAAGCCGAGCTGGCGTTGCACGGCTATGGGGCATTCGATCCCGAAGCCTATCGGCATGGCGACCTGACCCCGGTCTATTTCGGCTCGGCGCTGAAAGAGTTCGGCATTGCCGAACTGATCGAGGCACTCGCCGATCACGCCCCGCCGCCGCGCACCCAGCCTGCCGAGCCCCAACCGGTGTCGCCTGATTACGACAATGTCACGGGATTCGTGTTCAAGGTGCAGGCCAATATGGACCCGCAGCACCGCGACCGGATTGCGTTCATGCGGCTCTGCTCGGGCAAGTTCAAGCGGGGCATGAAACTGACGCCCACGGGCCATGGCAAGCCGATCGCGGTCCACAGCCCGATCATGTTCTTCGCGCAGGACCGTGAACTGGCGGAGGAAGCTTGGCCGGGCGATATCATCGGTATTCCCAACCACGGCACGCTGCGCGTCGGCGATACGCTGACCGAGGGGGAGGCGATCCGCTTCACCGGTTTGCCCAATTTCGCGCCCGAAATCCTGCGTCGCGTCGCTCTGGTCGATCCCACCAAGACCAAGCAACTCCGCAAGGCGCTCGACGATATGGCCGAAGAGGGGGTGACTCAGGTCTTCTATCCTGAAATCGGGTCGAACTGGATCATCGGCGTGGTGGGGCAGCTTCAGCTCGACGTGCTGCTCAGCCGGCTCGATGCCGAATATAAGGTCGCGGCAAGGCTTGAGCCCAGCCCATGGGACACGGCGCGCTGGATCTCGGGGGACGAGGCCGCGATGAAGGCCTTTGCCAGTATCAACCAGTCCGCGCTCGCCAAGGACCGGGACGGCAATCTCGTCTTCATGGCGAAGAGCGCCTGGGAAGTCGGCTATGTCCAGGAACGCAATCCCGAGATCAAGTTCAGCGCCACGCGCGAACGCTAAGACGGGAAAAAGGCCGGCTACCCAAAACGGGGGCCGGCCTCTTTGCTATTCAGGGGACGAGCGCGGCGCGTCCGTCGATCCGCCCGGCGCGTAGATCGTCGAGCACCAGATTTACATCGTCCAGCGGCTGCGCGCGCACATTGGCGCGCACCTGTCCGGCCGCCGCAAAGGCGATCGCCTCGCTAAGGTCGCGCCGCGTGCCGACGATCGATCCGCGCACCGTGATCCGTTTCAGCACCACGTCGAAAATGGGGGTGGGAAAGTCGCCGGGGGGCAACCCGACAAGGCTTACCGTCCCGCGCCGCCGTGCGCACGCGATCGCCTGGCCGAAGGCCGCCGGGGAGACCGCGGTCACCAGCACACCGTGCGCGCCGCCGCCCGTCTCGCGGACCACCTGTTCCACCGCGTCGGCCGCGCTGGCGTTGATCGTCAGATCGGCGCCCAGCCTCTGCGCCAGATCGAGCTTGTCGGGGGCCACGTCGAGCGCTGCGACATGCAGTCCCATCGCCTTGGCATATTGGATGGCAACATGCCCCAGCCCGCCAATGCCCGAAATCACGACCCATTCGCCCGGCCGCGCTTCGGTTTCCTTCAGCCCCTTATAGGTGGTGACGCCCGCGCACAGGATCGGTGCCATCGCGACGAAATCGGTATTGGCGGGCAAGTGGCCCACAAAGGGCGCGCTGGCGAGCACATATTCCGCATAGGCGCCATTGACGCTGTAACCGGTATTGCGCTGCCGTTCGCACAAAGTTTCCCAGCCGGTTTCGCAATATTCGCAGGCGCGGCACGCCTCATATAACCACGGCACGCCCACCGCATCGCCTTCCTTCAGGTCGGCAACGCCTTCGCCCACGGCCGCGACATGGCCAACGCCTTCATGGCCGGGAATGAGGGGGAGGGTGGGCTTGACCGGCCAGTCGCCGTCGATCGCGTGCAAGTCGGTGTGGCACACGCCGCTCGCCGCGATCTTGACGACAACCTCTCCCGGCCCGGGACGCGGGACATCGATCTCCTCGATCACCAGCGGCGCGCCGAAGGTGCGGGCAATGGCGGCTTTCATCTTCATACCGGCCTCCGTCAGATCGGCCGGGCGGGGATGTTTACCGCTTCGGCTCCGAATAGGGTTGTGCAAGCGCTACAAACGCATCGACAAAACCATCGACCGCGGCCTGCGCCTGTTTGCGCTTGCCGTACGGAAATTCGACCCTGCCGCGCAGATCCCAATAGCCGCGCTCGAAGGTCCACAGGCCGACGCCGATCTTCCGGTCACCGTCACGGGCATCATAGATGCCGATATAGCCATCGGCCTTGTTGTCCGGCCGCTGATAGGCGCGCTCCACCACGGTCTTCACATCGCTCAGCCCGTCCAGCACCATCGGCTTGGCGATGATGAAATGTTCACGCGGCGTCATCTGCGCGACATGCGCCACGGCAAGGCGAAGCGTGACAGGCGATCCGTCGGGCAGCGTGCTGCGATAGCCGACGCTCACATAATCCCCGCGGCCGTCAAAGGCGGCTTCGCCGGTCCGCTCGAATCCCGCGACGGTCAGCGGGAATTTGGTGCCGCTCTCGACATGAACGAGAGTGGAGCTGCCATCCGTTGCCGGCCGAAAGGCGCTGTCCTGCGCGTGGCCGGCGCTTGCGATTCCGGCGAAAAGGGCAGCCGTCAGGAAAATCGATGCCTTGCGCATCCTCTGGTCTCCGCTCGCGCGGCGGGAATTCGCTGCGCCGTTACGCCATGAAGCGCATTTTCTGGTGCTTTGTCCAATAGGTAGATCAACGGGCGGCGCGTCGGATCAGTCCACCCAGTCGTCCTTCAGCGAGCGTGATGCCGCCCACATGAACAGCCCTGCCACCACGTAAAGGCCTAGCGCCGCCACGATGGCATAGCGCAGTGCTTCGTTTCCATAGCTCGGCGTCAGCGCGTCTGACAGAGCACCCACCGCCCAGGAGCCCAAACCAAGGCCGACGAGATTGTTGATCAGCAGGAAGCTCGCCGAGGCGGTCGCGCGCATATGCGCGGGCACAAGCTGCTGTACTGCGGTCAAGACCGGGCCAAGCCAAACATAGACCAGCGCCTGGGGCAGCAACAGGAACAGGAAGGCGGCGGTCACGCTTTGCGACAGCACGCTCGCGATGAACAGCGGGGTGCCCAGCCAGTAGCAGATCGCCGGGATGCGGGCATAGGCCGCCTTGTTGCGCGCGCCCAGCCGGTCGCCCAGCCAGCCGCCGAGCAGCACGCCCGCGACGCCGCCGATCAGCAGGACGGCGCCCAGAAACTGGCCTGCACCGACGAGATCGAGCCCGAAGCTGCGCTGCAACAGGCTGGGTAGCCAGAAGGCGACACCATAACCGCACATCGAACTGGACGCCGCGCCCAGCGCCAGCAGCCAGAAGCTGCGCTTTGCGGCCAGAAGCGGGAATACCGCGCGGACCGGCATCTGCTCCTTGGCGGGCGCCACAACCGCGCGTTTCGGCTCGCGGACGATGAGGCGGAAGAGCGGTGCGATCGCCAGCCCGGCAAGCCCGACGGCGATGAACGCCGTGCGCCATTCGACGGTCGCGGCGATATAGCCGCCAAAGAGTACGCCCGCAGCGGAACCCAGCGGGATACCCAGCGAATAGATGGAAAGCGCGCGGGCGCGCTCCTCGGCAGGAAAATAATCGGTGATCACCGCATAGGACGGCGCGACGCCGCCGGCCTCGCCGACGCCGACACCGACACGGAACAGGAACATCTGCCAGAAACTGGTCGCGACGCCGCACAGCGCGGTGAAGCCGCTCCATACCGCGAGCGATACGGTGATCACCCAGGTGCGGCTTGTCTTGTCTGCGAGCAGCGCCAGCGGGATGGCGAGCGTCGAATACAGCACGGCGAAGGCGATACCGCCGAGCGCGCCGAGTTGCTGGTCCGAAAGCCCCAGCTCCGCCTTGATCGGCACCGCGAGGATGCCGAGAATCTGCCGGTCGAGAAAGTTGAAGGTGTACACGAGCAGCAGCATGCCGAGCACGACGGCACGGTATGATTTGCTCTCCGCCTGCGCGGTCATGCTGCTGCCGTGCATCGTCAGAAGCGATATTCGGCGGTGAAGGTCGCCGTGCGCGGCGGGCCGTAATAGCCGATGATCGAATTGCCGAAGAGCGCGCCGGGGAAGTTGTATCCGCCCACGCGATATTGCTTGTCGAACAGGTTGCGCATGTTGACGCTCAGCTTGAAGCGGTCATCGCCCGAAGTCCAGCTTGCCGAGGCATCGACCAGTGCATAACCGTCCTGATCGAGCAGCGGGTTTGCGATTTCGAACATGTGATAATCGCTGCGCATCGAGATCGAGGGGGTGATGTCGATGGTGCCGCCCGCCAGTTCATCCGACCAGGTGGCCGACAAATTGGCGTTCCATTTCGGCGTGTTCTGGAAAACACGCAGATCCGACACGTCGACCGGGGTGGTGCCGCCGCCGATAAAGGTCAGGAACTTCTTGTAGTCGGCATGGGTGTAGCCGAGCGACGCGTTGACCGAGAAATTGCGGCTGGGCACGATCCGCGTCTCGATTTCGAGGCCGTAAATCTCTGCCTTGCCTGCATTGTCGACGAAGCTGGCGATACCGCCGGCGACGTCCGGGCGCTGGATCGTGACCTGCTGGTCCTTATAGTCCGAATAATAGCCGGCAATATTGAGGAACAGTGTGCGATCAAGGAACGCGCCCTTCATGCCCAGTTCGTAGGCGTCGACCGTTTCAGGCTTGTAGCCATTGACCGTCGTCGGGGTCAGCACCGCGTCGCCGCGCATATCGAACCCGCCCGATTTGAAGCCCTTGCCGTAAGAGGCGTAGAGGTTGAGATCGTCGTTCGGCTGATAGCTGAGGCTGATCCGCGGCGTGAACTGATCGAAGCTACGGTCATTGGTATAGTCGGTGCGGATCAGGCCCGGCACCGCGTTGGCGTTGCCGAATTCGGGGCTGCGAATGCCCGTATAGTTGCGGCGGAAGACGGTGCCGGTCTTGTCGTCCTTGGTATAGCGCAGCCCTGCCGACAGTTTGAGCTGATCGGTCAGGTCATAGTTGAAATCGGCAAAGGCGGCGTAGCTCTTGGTCTTCACCGAACCTGCGGTCAACGTGGTCAGGTTGGCGAGGCCGAGCACGGTGTCGAACGCACCGCTGGCGCGGCCGTCGAGATAATAAAGGCCGAACACGCCTTGCAGGCGCTCACCCGAATAGAGCAGCTGCAGTTCCTGGGTGAACTGGCGGTCGTCATACCAGGCCGGAATATCGAGCACCGGGCCTGCGGTGTTGTCGAAATCGATCAGCGTGTCGGTATGGCCGTCGCGGTAGGCGGTGATCGTCTTGAAGGTCAGCGTATCGTTGAGGTCGATCTCACCGGTCAGCGACATGCCCTGCGTCATCACCTTGTTGCGATCGCCGATTCCGGCACGCGTGTCATAGACGCTGCGCGTCGGCTCGAAGGCAGGCAGGCCGCCATTGCCGACAAGCCGGGTGCCGTGGCGGGCGTTGGACTTGTCGACCGTCTTGTCTGCCGCCAGGCGGAAGAACACGCCGTCCGACGGCGCGAATTCGGCCGAGATGCGGCCGGCAATCACGTCCTTGTCATACTGGTCGGCGCCGGTGGTGAGGTTTTGGCCATAGCCGTCGCGCTTGTAGCGGGCGATCGCGCCGCCGATCGAAAGCGTATCGCCCAGCGGCACGGTGACCTGGCCGACAAGGTCGATCTGGTCATAGCTGCCGTAAGATGCGCGCACCTTGCCGGTGAAATCATTGCCGAGGCGCTTGGTGACATATTTGATCGCACCGCCGATCGTGTTGCGGCCATAAAGCGTGCCCTGCGGTCCACGCAGCACCTCGACGCGCTCGACGTCGAAAATGTCGAGCACCGCACCCTGCGGACGGGCGACATAGACATCATCGACATAGAGGCCGACGCCCGGTTCGAAGCCCCAGAGCGGATCCTGCTGGCCGACGCCGCGGATAAACGCGATCAGCGTCGAGTTCGAACCGCGCGCGATCTGCAGCGTCAGGTTCGGGGTCTTGTCCTGCAGCGCGGTAATGTCGACCGCGCCCTGGCTCTGCAGAGCATCACCCGAAAGCGCCGAAACCGAGATCGGCACGTCGATCAGGCTTTCCTCGCGGCGGCGGGCGGTGACGACAATGTCGCCGGTTGCCGCTTCTTCAACAGCCGTGTCGGCGGGCTCCTGCGCGAAGGCTGGCGCTGCGCTCAGCGCGGTGATCGCAACGCCAAGATTGAGCGCAAGGCGCGCCGAATGGGACAAACGGGACATGTGGACATTCCTCCCCTAAATTTGGCCACCTCTGACGGGTTGTGCCGGTTTCTGCATTTTCTATAATGAAACCTGAACCGGGTTTCAACTTCGGTCGCTTGGAGAGGGTGAATGACTGAAGACCGTGACACCGATGCCACACCGTTGACGAGCGAGGCGAAAACCCCGCGCACGGCGCGGGGCCGCAAGACCTTGCGGGCGATTCTCGATGCGGCGGCGGCTGAATTCGGGGAACGCGGCTATCATGACGCGTCGATCAGCCACATCACCCAGCGCGCGGGTGTCGCGCTCGGCAGCTTCTACACCTATTTCGATTCGAAGGAGGAAGTGTTCCGGGCGCTGGTGCGCGACATGTCGGCGCAGGTCCGCGATCATGTCACCCCGCGCGTGCAGGCGGCGCCCGACGGCATCGCCGCAGAAAAGGCGGGGCTTGAGAGTTTTCTGGAATTCGTGCGCGATCACAAGGAGATCTACCGGATCATCGACGAATCCGAATTCGTCGACCAGCAGGGCTATCGCCAGCATTATGAAAGCTCGGTCGAGCGTATCCGGCAAAGGCTGGTGGCGAGCGCTGCGCGCGGAGAGATCCGCGCCGATATCGGCGAGGTCCATGCCTGGGCGATCATGGGCATGAACGTCTTTTTGGGGCTTCGCTACGGCGTCTGGGACGATGGCGCGGCGCCGGGCGATGTCGCCACGGTCGCGAACGAAATGCTGCGCCGGGGGCTTGCGCCGGATTGAGGGGCGTGCCTGCCGCTCAGCGGCGGAGCAGGAACACCGCGTGTTCGGCGCGGAAATTGGCGGCGGCGGCGGTCGTCAGCTTGTCGCCGTTCAGGAACCAGGCGCCTTCCACCGCGATCCCCCGCTCGTCCACAAAGGCGCGGAAATCGTCGATCGTCAGATGGTGGATATTGGGCGTCTCATACCACGCCACCGGCAGCAGCCGGGTTACCGGCATCCGTCCGCCCCACAGCAGCGACAGGCGCACGCGCCAATGTGCAAAATTGGGGAAGGAGACAAAGGCATGCCGACCGATGCGGAGCAGATGGTCGAGAACCTTGTCCGGCCGCTGCGTCGTCTGGAGCGTCTGGCTCAATATCGCATAGTCAAAGCTCTGGTCGGGATAATCGGCCAGATCGGTATCGGCATTGCCCTGGATCACCGAAAGGCCGCGCGCCACCGCCGAGGATACGTCTTCGGGGTCAAGTTCTAGCCCGCGCGCATCCACGCCGCGGCGATCGCGCAGGAACGCCATCAACTCGCCGTCGCCGCAGCCGACATCGAGCACGCGCGCACCGGCCGCCACATTCGCTCCGATGATCGCCAGATCGGGGCGCAGCGCCATCAGCGTTCTCCCGCCTTCAGGAAACCGTCGACGATGCGGTTCATCTCGGGTGCCTCGAGCAGAAAGGCGTCATGGCCAAACGGGCTCTTCAGTTCGACGAAGCTGACCGGGGCCCCGGCGGCATTGAGCGCATGGACGATATTACGCGATTCGGCGGTCGGATAGAGCCAGTCGGTGTCGAAGCTGAGCAGGCAGAAGCGCGCCCGCGTGGCGCGGAACGCATTGGCGAGCAGCCCGCCATGTTCCTCGGCCAGATCGAAATAATCCATCGCGCGGGTGATATAGAGATAGGAATTGGCGTCGAACCGGTCGGTAAAGCTCAACCCCTGATAGCGCAGATAGCTTTCGATCTGGAAATCGGCGCCGAAGCCGAAGCTCTTGGCATTGCGTTCCTGCAGGCGGCGGCCGAATTTCTCGGTCAGCCCGGCTTCGGACAGATAGGTGATGTGCGCGGCCATGCGCGCGACCGCCAGGCCCGATGTCGGCGCGACGCCGTCGGCATAATAATCGCCCTGGCGCCAGTTGGGATCGGCCATGATCGCCTGTCGGCCAACCTCGTGAAACGCGATGTTCTGCGCCGAATGCCGCGCGGTCGAGGCAATCACCACCACCGCGTTCACCCGGTCGGGGAAGGTTGCGGGCCAGCTCAGCGTCTGCATGCCGCCCATCGATCCGCCGACCACGGCGAATAGCCGCTCGATGCCGAGATGATCGAGCAGCATCGCCTGCGCGCGTACCATGTCGCGGATCGTGATGACCGGGAACCCCATGGCATAGGGCAGGCCGGTTGCCGGATCGGTCGTCGAGGGGCCTGACGATCCCATGCAGCTGCCGATCACGTTCGAACAGATGATGAAATGGCGTTCGGGATCGATCGGCTTGCCCGGTCCCACCAGCCGCGTCCACCAGCCCGGTTTGCCCGTGATCGGATGTTCCGAGGCGACATGCTGGTCGCCGGTCAGCGCGTGGCAGATCAGGATCGCGTTCGATCGGTCGGCATTCAGCGTGCCATAGGTTTCATAGCCGATTGCGACAGGTGCGAGCAGCGCCCCGCTGTCGAGCTGTAGCGGCCCCGGCAGGGTAGCAAGCCGTTGAAGGCCGAAACGCTGATCATCACTCATGGGTCTCTGGCGCTAGGGCGGCGGGCCGTGCCTTGTCAACGGTGCGCCGCTTGAACGCATGGCGAAGCTGTATTATTTCAACGACACAGTAAAGGCTGTGATGCATTGCGTCGGGCTTCGCTGTATGGCGGGTTCATGCGGCTGGGCGCCGCGCCGCATGGGGATGACAGGACGCGAATGAGCGACGATAGCGTGACGCCGGGAACGACCGAATTGGCAGCGGACGGCGGCTTTCAGGGTTCGGTTGCTGCACCGGATCCGTCGCTTGGCGGTCTGCCCCCGCACCTGCCCGATCAACCGTCTCCCGCTGCAAGGCGCTGGCGCTGGTGGAAACGCGGCGCGCTGGCGGCGCTCATTCTTTTTGTCGTGCTCGTCATCTGGCTGGCGATCACCGCGCCGCTGTCCCAGTCGCTCAAGCCCATTGCCCCGCCCAGCATCACGCTGCTTTCGGCCGAGGGAAAACCGATCGCCCGGCGCGGTGCGATCATCGAGAAGCCGGTCGACGTCACCGCGCTGCCCAAGCATGTGCCACAGGCGTTCATGGCGATCGAGGATCGCCGCTTCTACAGCCATCCGGGGATCGACCCGCTCGGCATTGCCCGCGCCGCCTGGCGCAACATGGTTGCCGGCGGGGTGCGTGAGGGCGGCAGCACGATCACGCAGCAACTTGCCAAGGTGGCGTTCCTCAGCGCCGATCGTACCGCCGCGCGCAAGCTGCGCGAAGTGCTGATCGCCTTCTGGCTCGAGGCCTGGCTGTCGAAGGACGAGATCCTCTCGCGCTATCTCTCGAACGTCTATTTCGGCGACAATGTCTATGGGCTGCGCGCCGCGTCGCTCCATTATTTCAGCCGCCCGCCCGAAAAGCTCACCGTGCCGCAGGCGGCGATGCTCGCCGGCTTGCTCAAGGCGCCGTCGCGCCTGTCGCCCGCGGTCAATCTGAAGGGCGCGCGCGAACGGTCCAAGCTGGTGATGGCGGCGATGGTCGATGCCGGTTTCATCGATGCGAAGACGGCGGCGGGCCTGAAGCCCGCAGGCGTCAACATCCGCCCGCTGCGCGATATGCCGACGGGCACCTATTTTGCCGATTGGGTGCTTCCCGAGGCGCGCGACCGGGCCGGCGCGGTCTATCAGGAACAGCGCGTGACGACGACGCTCGACAGCGATCTCCAGCGCATGGCCGAACGCGCGGTGCGCACCGCCGGGCTTGGCAGTGCGCAGGTCGCGCTCGTCGCGATGCGCCCCGATGGCGAGGTCGTCGCGATGATCGGCGGGCGCAGCTATGCCGACAGCCCGTTCAACCGCGTGACACAGGCCAAGCGTCAGCCGGGGTCGACCTTCAAGCTGTTCGTCTATCTGGCCGCGATGCGCGCGGGCATGAGCCCCGACACGGTGGTCGAGGATACCCCGCTTGTGGTTGGCGACTGGGCGCCCGCGAACAGTGGCGGCCGCTATCGCGGAAAGATCACGCTGCGGCAGGCCTTTGCCTTGTCGTCCAACGTGGCGGCGGTGCGGCTGGCGCAGGCGGTGGGACTGGATCAGGTGGTGCGCGCCGCGCGCGATCTGGGGATCACCACGCCGCTGGGGGATCAGCCGAGCCTTGCACTCGGTACCTCGGGCACCACGCTGCTCGAAATGACGGCGGCCTATGCGGCGGTGGCCGGCAACAGCTATCCGGTGCGCGCGCATGGCCTGCCGGAAGAGGAACGCAGCTGGTTCGACCGCCTGTGGGATCGCAAGCGCAGTTTCGATTCGGACACGCGTGAAAAGATGCTGACGCTGCTGGCTGCGGCCGCCAATGACGGTACGGGGCGCTCGGCCGCGCTCAACGCGCGCACCTATGGCAAGACGGGGACGACGCAGGACAATCGCGATGCGATCTTCATCGGCTTTGCCGGCGATCTGGTGACCGGCGTGTGGATCGGCAGGGACGACAACAAGCCGATGGCTGGGGTCGGTGGTGGCGGCCTCCCTGCGCGGATCTGGCGCGCCTTCATGGCCGATGCGCTGCGCGACCAGCCGCGCCCGGTGAAGACGGTTATCGAGGAAGAGCCCGTTGAAAATCTGATCGATGACGCCGCCAATGCCGCCGAAGAGGGGATCGACCTCAATGTCCAGCTGAGCAATGACGGGGTGATCATCTCCACCCAGCCATTGCCGGGCATCAATGCCAGCATCTCGCTGCCCGTCGATCTGCCCGGTCAGCGGCCGTCGGCGCCCGCACCCGCCGATGCGCCTGTCGCCAATGCCCAGGCACCGGCCAATCAGTAAGTTTCTTGCGCCCCGTCGCGCCGGGTGAACGGGCTGGCGCGGGGGCGTTCCGTTCGCGGCCCGTGGCTGGAAAGGCTTGCCAGCACAGGGGGAATGGCCACTATGCTGGCTGAAGGCATCCCGAATTGCGGGGCATGGACGAAGGCGGAAATGACGAGCGCGATGAACACAAAGCAAATCCTGACGCTATTTCTGGGTACGGCGCTGCTCGCCTCGTGCGGGGACGGCAAGGACGCGGCATCGCGTGAAAACGGCTTTGAAAATACCGCGGTCGCCGATCCTGCAGCCCGGTACCGATCGATGCCCGAAAAGGAGCTGATCGACCTTGCCTTCAAGGCCGCGTTCAACACGCCCGGCCATGCCGACATGACGGTGGGCGATACCCGCTACGCCTTCACCCCGCAGGCGGTGCGCTGGGTGGGCAACCGTGCGGTGCTGATTTCGGGCGGGCAGAGCGACAATTGCCATGGCTGCGCGGGAACGCTGGCGGTGCATTATCTCGAACCGCGCGGCAATGGCCTGGCCGTGGTCGGCGCATGGCCCGAGGCCGCGAGCGGGACCAGCTATGGCCAGCCGCCCGAATGGACGCTGCGCACCGATCTGGCGTCCAACCCGGTGCTGCAGACCGAGGGGGGCGGCACTTTTCAGGGCTATAGCTGCACCAATGCGCAGCTCGTTGAGCTGACGCCCGCCGCGCCGGTCACCATCGCGGACAATGTCCAGCTGCATTTCAGCAATGAAGGCGCGGTGATCGATGGTGGTGCCGAAAGTATCGATGGCAAGATCATGCCCGGCGCGCGCGATCAGAATTTTACAGTTTCGTACGGCGGAACCACTTCGGCGCAAATCGTCTATAAAAGGCAGGGGACCAGATTCGAGAAGGCGACCGGGGCGCCTGACATTCCCAGCTGCTGAACACCGCGTCCATGCCATGGGGTATGGGCGCCTGAACGCGTTTGTAGGGACTTTTTTAACCAGCCCTGACAATCTTATGTTGGCATTTCCGCGCCAGCATCAGTGTCATGAAACGGCTGGCAGACTCATCGCAGAAACTCCGCCTTCCTCTCTCACTGGCAGGGGCGGCCATGGCGGCGGCCATCGCATGCGCGCCTGCCCAGGCATCGGCGGCGGCCGCTAATTGCGCGGTAAACGCGCTTCCGGCCCCGGCCGCTGGCCAGATTCCCGATCGCAGCGCGGACAAGAGCCGCGCTATCCTTGGCGGTGCGGTCAGCCGGCTGGCACAGCTGCGCGCCGAACAGGCGGGCGGGCCGGTTGCCGCCGTTCAGCCCGCCGCACAGGCCTTTCAGCCCGGTATCGCGGTTAACCCGGTCAACGATTGCAGCAATGCGGTGCTTCCCCAGGCGGTGCGCCCCGCGCCGGTGGTCGGCCACTTGCCGCTGCCGCAGAAGCGCGCGGACCGCCCCGATGTGTTCGGTTCGGTGGCACTCGCCGTATCGCGCACCCCCTTCGACGCCCGCTGGCAGCGGGTCAGCACGGCTGGCCTTGGCGACGGTGTGTGGAGCCAGGCGGTGCGTTCGGCACAGGGGCAGGGACGCGCGGCGCAGGTTCAGGCGATCAATGCCTGGGTCAATGCGCGGATCAGCTATGTCGACGATATCCGCCAGCACGGCGTGAATGATCGCTGGTCGAGCGCGGCCGAAACGCTCGCTAGCGGGCGCGGCGACTGCGAGGATTATGCCATCGCCAAGCACAGCCTGTTGCGGCGGCTGGGCGTGCCCGAAGGCGAGATGTTCCTCGTCATCGCGCGCGATCTTGTCCGCCGGGCCGATCATGCCGTGCTCGCGGTGCGTGTCGACAATCGGCTGATGATCCTCGATTCGCAGACCGATCGGATTCTCGATGCGAACGAGATTCGCGATTACCGCCCGATCATGAGCTATGCCGGCGCCAAGAGCTGGACCCATGGCTATCAGGTTGCCGCCGCCGGGGGCGCCGCCCTCGGCGACTGACGCTCAGCGTTCGCGCAGCGCTTCCGAACGGGCCTTCAGCACCGGTTTCAGCAGGTACGACAGCACGCTCTTGCGGCCGGTGATGATCTCCGCATCGCAGATCATGCCCGGCGTGATCGGCAATTGCTTGCCGGCCGACAGCAGATAGGATTTGTCGGTTTCGATGATGACGGTGAAATAGGCTTCCTTCGCCGCCTCGTCATAGATGCTGTCGGCGGAAACCTGCACCACCTTGCCCGAAAGCCCGCCATAGATCGAGAAATCATAGGCGGTCACCTTCACATTGGCGTGATCGCCCACCTTGATGAAGGCGATGTCCTTCGGCGTCACGCGCGTCTCGACGAGCAGCTTCTCGCCCATCGGGACGACCTGCATGATCTTCTGCCCCGCATTCACGAACCCGCCGATCGTCGTCACCTGCACATCGTTGACGACGCCGTCGGCTGGCGAGCGAATCTCGGCGCGCTGGACGCGGCCTTCGGCGCCGCGCAGCGACTCGGTGTTCATCGCGATCTTGGCGGAAAGCTGGCTGCGTTCGTTCAGCGCTTCCTGACGGAACTGGAAATTGGCTTCCGACGCTTGCGCCTGTGCCTCGTTGACGCCGGCCTGTGCGCGCGATGCGGACTGCTGCGCGGCGGCGAGGCGGCCACGCAGATCGACCAGTTCGCGCTGTGCAGACAGCAATTCGGTCTGCGGCACGATCGACTTGGCGGCGAGCGGGGTGAGCATGTCGACCTGATTCTGCGCGAGCTGGACGCTGCTGCGCAGGCTCGAAATCGTCGCCTGCGCCTCGGCATATTCGCGGCGACGCTGCTCGACCGCCGCGCTCAGGCCCGTCAGGCGGCTGCGTAGCGCCGACTGGCGAACCTGCTGCAACGCCGCTTCCTGCGCGCATTCGGCGGGCACGGCGCCATTGGCGCCGGGCGTACAATCGCTGGCTGTGCCACCAATGCCGCCCTCGCGGCCCAAACGCGCGGCGCGGGCTTCGAGCGACCGGGTTTCGGCCGCGATCTGGCCAAGCTCGGCGGCCGATTGGGTGTCGTCGAGGCGCACGAGCAACTGGCCCTTGCGGACGCGCTGGCCCGACCGGACGAGGATCGCGTCGATCGTCGCGGGCTCCGCGCTCTGGACGATCTGCGCCTTGCTCGACGGGATCACCTTGCCCTGACCGCGGGTAACCTCATCCACCTGGGCAAGGCTTGCCCAGATCACGAACAATGCCATGCCGGCGGCACCGGCGACGATGATCTGCTGCGCGCCGTCGAGCGCGCGAAACCAGTTCAGGAAACGCTTGAACACATCAGCCCCCGATCGGATCGTTGGATGCCACGGTCACGGCTTGCGCGGGCGTGTCGGTGCCCTGCTCGGCGGTGATCGATGCAAGCGCGCCGCGCGTTTGTGCGGGCGATGGAATGTTGAGCTGCCACCCCTTGGACATGTCCAGCCGCCCGCCAATGTCGTTGTCGGCGCGGCGTTCGGTGGGCGCGCGCTCGGGCACCAGCGGCGTTTCGGCAAGCAGTTCGTCGGTCGCGGAGAGCGACGGAATCGCCTCAACCCCGGTATAGCGGCCGGTGAATGCCGCAGCGGTGCCCCAACCGCCCGGCCAGCGATAGAAGATATGCGCACCGTGCTGCACCAGTTTGGTCAGGCGCGGCGCCCAATAGGGGGAGACATAATCGGCGTGATAATGGGTGGCGAGGCCGACGCTCGCCTCCACCGCGCCGTTGAGCGCGGCGGTGGCAACCTTGCGCGCTTCCGCCCAGGCGCGCGGTGCGGGTGCGCGGGTGAGCGATCCGTCGCAGGTGAAGCTGAACTGGCACACCGGCTGGGTCGCGCCTTCATAGACGACGCCGCATACCGATTTGGCAAAGGCGGGGTGGCGCATCCGGTTGAGCACCACCTGCGCCACGGCGCGCTTGCCTTCGGCGGGTTCGAAGCCCGCTTCGTAATAAACCGCCTGCGTCATGCACTGGAGCGCGCGTTCGCGGTCGGCGGGGGCTGCCCCCGTCATGTGGAACGGGCGCGCTGCGATCACGGGCGCGGTCGAAAAGGGAAGTGCCGCGTTGATCGCGAACGCGTCGGCGCCTTCGACGGCGCTCTGGCCTTCGTCATGCGTCAGCGCGATCAGCGCCTGCTGCTCTTCGGCCGTGGGCGGGGCGCTCGTCTCGACGAACGCCTGCGCGGGCGCGTCGCTCACCGCGTCGAGCAGCACGGGCCAGTCGATGCGCGCGGCGGAGCCGCCAATGGCAACCAGCGTCAGCGCGCCGGCGGCGGTGATCGCCAGCTTGTTGCGCGGCGACAGCGAGGTGATAGCTGGGATGATCATCATGCCGGCTCCTTGACCGCACGATTGGACAGCGAATTGAGGATGGCATCGCGCGGGCCATCCGCGATGATCCGGCCCTGATCAATCACGATCAGGCGATCGACGATGTTGAGCATCGCGTGGCGATGGGTGGAGACGATCAGCGTCTGCCCGGCGGGGACCGCGCGGTTCAGATGCTCGATGAACATCTTCTCGGTCTGCGTGTCCATCGCGCCCGTGGGTTCGTCGAGGAACAGCAGCTTGCACGGTTCGACCAGCGCGCGCGCCAGCACGATGAAGCTGCGCTGCCCGCCCGAAAGCCGCGAACCGCGCTCGCCGACATTGAGGTCGAAGCCTTGCGTGTCGCGTGCGAAGAAATTGGCGGCACCCGAAAGGTTGAGCGCTTCCACCAGCCGCTCATCGCCCTGGTTGCGGGCGCCGAGCAGCAGGTTTTCGCGGATCGTGCCGCTGAACAGTTCGGCATCCTGCCCGACATAGCGCAGCGCGGCGCGCATTTCGTGCGGGTGATGCTGGCGGCTGTCGAGCCCGTCGAGCAGGAAATGCCCGCCGGTCGGACGGTACAGACCGCACAGCACGCGGCCGAGCGTCGACTTGCCCGATGCGACGCGGCCGATGATGCCGATGCGTTCGCCGGGCTTGATGGTGAGCGACACCCGGTCGAGCGACTTGCGCGCGGCGCCCGGATATTCGAACTCGACCTGTTCCAGCTTGATCTCGCCGTTGCGGATCTCGGGAACGATGCTGCGGCTGCCCTGGCTGCGCTCGTCCTCGAATTCCATCATCTTCTGCAGGCTGTCCATCGTGGTCATCGCCTGGCGTGCGCGGGTGATGAGGAAGGCGAGTTGCCCCACCGGCGCCATTGCGCGCCCGGCAAGCATCACGATCGCGATGATCGCGCCCATCGAGATGGTGCCCGCGTTGAACATGTAGAAACCGCCGATCACCAGCGCGATGCTCGTCGTCTGCTGGCATACCGAGGCAAGGTTGACGCCGGTTGCCGTCAGGCGGCGCAGCTTTTCCTGCGTATTGGCGCTCATCTCGGAATAGCGGCGCCAGCGGCCGAGCATCCGGCCTTCAGCGCGCGCGGCCTTCAGCGTTTCGAGCCCGCCGATCGTTTCGATCAGCGCCGAATGCTGGAGGCTCGAATCCGACTGCGCCTCGATCGCGGCGTTCGCCATCGCCTTTTGCAGCGTCACGCCCGCCATGATCATGATGCCGATGGTGACCAGTGGCACCAGCGCCAGCCAGCCCGCGAGCACGATCATCAGCCCGATGAACACGAACAGGAACGCCACGTCGACCATCAGGACAACCGTGGTGGAGGCGAAGAATTCGCGGACCATTTCATATTCGGAGACGCGCTTGGCAAAGGCGCCCGTGCTGCCGTCCTTGGCGGCGAGCGGGATGTTCATCACCTTTTCGAACAGCTTTTGCGAAAGCCGCTCGTCGAGTTTGCGTCCGGTCTCGTCGATCAGGCGCGCGCGTGCCAGCCGCAGCGTGAATTCAAGCCCGAAGGCCAGCAGCACGCCCAGCGCCAGCACCCAGAGGCTGGCAACCGACTTGTTCGGGATGATCCGGTCATAGACGTTCATCGTGAACAGCGGCAGCGCAAAGCCGAGCAGGTTGATGATCAGCGCGGCCAGAACGACATAGCTGAAGGTGCGGCGCACCTTCCACACCTCGCTCCAGAACCAGTGGGTGCGCTTGGCGCGGTCCCAGGGGCGCTCATTCTCGCGCTCCTGGGTCGCATCGGGGCTGATGACGACGGCGCGCTCCTGATAGTGCGCGGCCAGGTCGTCACGTTTCACCCAAAGCGGCTGTTCGCGGCCGGGCAGATAGAGTTCGGCGTCGTCGTCGGAAAGCGCGGTCAGGACGACCGCGCGTCCGTCCGTCAGCTTCAGGATCGCCGGGAAATCGGTCTTGCGCCATTTGGTGAGCGGCCGCCGGACGGCCTCGCCATGCAGCCCGATCTGGTCGAGCGCGGCTTCGATCTGGTGAAAGGGCAGCAGACCCTGTTCGTCGAGCGCCAGCCCGGCCCGGATCGTGATGGGGGAGGAGGGGCGATCATGTTGGCGGGCGATCTGCGCAATGCACGCCAGCACATCATCTGCTTCGGGGGCGCTGGTCCCGGCCTGATACCAATCCGCAAAGGTCACGTTCTTTCCCCTAGATCGTCAGCGGACTTCCCCCTCGCCCGTTAACGGCTCTTTAATCATTTCTGCACGGCTGAAAATGCGCGCGACCCTTAAAAAAGGGTTAATGAAAAATAAGCCGAAACCGCCCCGGCCTCGGGGGCACAGGGCGGTTCCGGCTCCAGTCATTGCAAAAGCTCAGTTCGGATAGCGACGGTACATCGTTTCCGCGGGCTCGGTCGGGCCCACCTTGAACCGGTCGCGCGCATAGGCCTTGGCGGCGCTTGGTGCGGCTACACCCAGCGACGAAAGCAGCGTGTTCGTCGATGCAAGCACCTGATATTCCGAAAAGACCTGCGCGAACCGTGCGGTTTCGACGCGAACCTGGACGTTATAGCGGGTGTTCTGCGAATCGAGCACGTCGAGCAGCGAACGGCGGCCGACATTGAACTGCTCGCGGTACGAGAGCAGCAGGTCGTCGGTCACCCGGCTCTGCTGCTCCAGTTCGCCCAGCAGCGCGCCCTGCTGCTGCCAGCGATTCCACGCCCGGCGCACATCTTCTTCGGCGCCGCGCTGCAGTTCGTGCAGGCGGAAGCGCGATTCGCTCGCCCGACGCACCATTTCCTGAACCTTGTTGCGGTTGATATTGCCGTCAAACGCGGTCCAACGCAGCACCACACGGGCCTGCAGGTCTTCGGTGCGGCCCCGGAAGCCGTCAATATCGTCGCCCACGCGGCCACGGCCTTCCAGCGACAGCGTCGGCCACATTTCGCCCTTCGCCTTGTCGACAAGCGCGTGCGCGGCGTCGATATCGGCCATTGCTTCACGCACCTTGGGGTTGCGATCGCGCGCGCCTTCAACGGCTTCGGCCAGCGACGGCGGCAGGTTGCTGCGCAGCGACGGCGGCATCGACACCTGATCGATCGACAGGCCGGTCAGCGTGCGAAAGCTGATCGCGGCGTTGACGAGATCTTCCTTCGCCTCGGTCAGACGGACGCGGGCGGCCTGCAGGCGTTCCTCGGCCTGCTGCTGATCGGCGATGCTGATCGAGCCCTTGGCAACGCCTTCGCGCAGGTCGCTCGCCAGCGACTGGTGGAACGACACATTGTCTTCCGACGCCGCAACAATCCGCTGCTGGAGCAGATAGTCGAGATACTGGCGCGAGGTGTTGAGCGCGATGAATTCCGAACGCTCCTCGACGCGGGTCGCGGCACCGTCGGTGCGTGCGGCCTGGCGCTTCAGTTCGGCGTTGCGGACGCCCGAATCGAGCAGCACCTGCTCGGCGACCAGATTCACCTCAAGCGGGTAAAGCTCCTGATCGGCGATGCCGAGATTGCGGCGGGTGTTGTTTTCAAGGCGGCGGACGCCGGCTGAAGCATCGACGCTCACGCGCGGCAGGAACAGGCCCTGCGCCTGCTTGCGTTCGAATTCGATCGCTTCCTTGTTCATCGCGGCCTGGTTGATCTCGGGGTTGGAGGCAAGCGCTGCCTCTACCGCCGAACGCAGGTCGACCGACTGGCTGTGTGCCGCGGCCACGCTCAGGATCATCGCACCGGGGAGGCCGATCATCCACTTGATCTTGCTGAACTTATTCACGCTATTGCCCCCTTACTGGCCCGATGCGCTGATTTCGACGCGGCGGTTCATGGGTTCGCGCACGCCGTCGGCGGTTGCGATCTTGAGTTCGGATTCACCGCGCCCCGTCACGGTCAGGTCGCTGCGCGGGATACCGGCCGATTCGAGCAGGCCCGCCACCGCGTTCGCGCGGCGTTCGGAAATGCGCAGATTATAGGCGTCGCCACCCGAGCTGTCGGCATGGCCGGTCACGGTGAAGCGGGTGAAACCGCAGGCTTCGCGGCTCGCCGCGATCTGCTGGATCGTGTTCTGCGCTTCGGCCGGGGCCACTTCGCTGTTCCAGTCGAAAAAGACCGAGACGGTCGGCTCGATCGCGCAGGCAGGCGGCGTCACCGGGCCGGTGGCGACCGGCGTGGGGGCCACGGGCTCGATCTGCGCCAGGCGTGCGCTGAAGGCATCACATTTGTTGATGCTTTCCTCGTCCACCCGGCCCGACTTCAGATAGCCGAGCGCGATGCCGCACTGCACCTTGGCTTCCGACGCCCAGATATAGCGCGAATCTTCCGACCGCTTGATCTCGGGCGACTGGCTCGCCCGAACGGCCGTATCGAAGCGGCTCTGAATCTGCGTGCGCAGTTCGCTGCGGTCGAGTTCCAGCAGCGGCGAACGCGGCGTGGCCTGTGCCGCAGCCGGGCTGGCCAGCACGGTCATCGTGCCTGCCAGCATCGCCGCACCAAGCGATATCCTCATAAATGACTCCCCACATCCATTTAATTTCAAGATCATCTTCATTTACCCGTGATTGACCGCAAGCACTGTGTCGTGCGTCACCATTGCAAGGTCGGGGCCGTGCATGGCCGCGAAATGCGTGGTGATCGCTGCCAGCAGGTCGTGGCCGCCGCTGCTTGCAAGCAGACCGGCGCCATGATCGGCGGGACCGGCGATCGCATCGAGCAGAGCATCGATGCTCGGCTGGGTTCCTGCCGCACCGCCATCCAGCGCGTCGGCGATCACCGCACCCAGATCTGCGGGGGCCTTGTCGCCGTCCGCACCCGGCTGGGGTGCAACGCTGGCGGCATCCGCCGGGATTTCCGGCATCGCGGCCATGTCGACGAACAGTGCCTGGGCCTGAACCGGCGCCTGGACCGGCTCGGCGTCGGCCGCGGCGGGTGCCGACACATCGCTGTGCGCGGCAACCGCCCCGTCATCGATCCCGGCATCGCTGCCGACAGGATCGGCATCGGTACCCAGATGCGTATCCTCGGCACGTGGCGCGTCGCTCGGCTTGGCAGGTTCGGAAACCATCGCTGCTGCGGCCGGAGCATTGTCCGTCTGCGGTGCGGGTGCGCTGGCGGCGACCATGGTCGTCGCATTGTCAGCGACCACCATGGTCTGGCTGTCCGCCTGCTGGTCGTCGCTGGGCTGTGCGGCCAGCGGCGCGGCGATCAGGCTCGCGGCCAGCATCGCCCCCATCGGTACGGTCGACATACGGTTGTCTTCTGCCGAACGAACAGTGCCGCCGGTGGCGAAGCTGGCGTCGGCGGCAACACCGGTCGTCCCGTCGATCCGGGTGAACACCGTTTCGCCGTGGACGAGCACGTCGCCATTGGCCGCGGTATAGGCCTTGCCGTCCGAAACCAGGTTGATGCTGGCGATGCCCATATCGGTGAGCGACTTGAACTCGCCGGCTTCGGCCACGCCGTTGCCGTTCGCGTCCTGCCACACGCCGAACTTTGCAAAGTCCGCATCATTGACGTCGAGCATGCCATCGCCGTTGCTGTCGTAATTGGCTGCCAGACCCTGAAGGTCGGTCAGACCATTACCGCCAAAGACGAACTCCGAGGCATTGTCGACACGGCCATTCCCGTTGCTGTCAAACGCCAGAATTCCGTCGCCGCGCCCGGCCCAGCCGGTGTTCTCGCGAACCCCGTCGCCGTCATAGTCGAAGGCCGCCCCCGCCGAACGATCGACGAATTCGACACCATCACCATCAAGGTCGAGCACCACCGGCGTGACCGTCGAATCGATCAACGTCGACAGGTTCGAAATATCGGTGTTTTGAAGCTCGACGAGGATATTGTCGTTGAACCGGCTGCCGTTGTTGTTGCTGTTCACCTGCTGATAGACGAACGTGCTGGTGGTGCCGTTAAGCGTTGCCTTGAACGCCAGGGTGACCTCGCTGCTGCCGAAATCATTGGCGCGCAGATAGTCCACTGCTGCGGCGACATCGCTCAGCGAGTCGATGGTGAGTGCGGTTCCGCTACTATTGCGGAAAGTGATGACCCCGTTGGTGATCGAATGTCGGCTCACCACCGCACCATCAATGGTCAACGAAGAATCGGTGCCATTCGTGCCAGTTGATCCCGACGTGTTCGAGGGTGTGAAGGGCGATCCGACAAGGTCGAGCGTGTCGCTACCGCTGGCGAAGTCCGTGATCCGGTCATAGCCGTTGATCGTGCCAGCGTTACCGCTGCCGCCGATCGTTAGCAGCGTGTCCCCGGCAGCAAATCGGAATGTGTCGTTGCCCGCACCGCCGGTCAGCTGATCCGCTCCGGTCCCGCCGACAAGCGTGTCGTTGCCCGCACCGCCGAGCAGGATGTCGTTGCCCGTCCCTCCGTTCAGCGTATCGGTCCCGTCGCCGCCGTCGAGATAGTCATCGCCATCCCCACCGTTGAGCGTGTCGTTGCCGCCCTTGCCGAGGATATAATCCTTGCCGCCATTGCCGTTGAGCGTGTCCGCCGAACCGTCGCGACCGATCAGGATTTCGCTGAAATCAGTGCCGTTGATCGTCGAGCTGCCCGCAGCGCTTCGATCGACATTCACATGGGTCGGCTCGGTATTGCCGCCATTGGTGCCCGTATAGGTGAACGAGCCGCCGTTGGTGCCGCCATCGGTAAAGGTGACATTGCCGCCCGCGCGCGTTGCATTGTCCCCGCCGGTGGTGTTGGGCGTGATTCCCCCAACCGTCGTGCCGGGATGATCATTGTACAGCAGCGCCGCTTCGGGAATGACGATCGCACCGGCACCGCTCTGGTTGGTCAGAACGCGGTCCCCGGTGGCGAAATTGTCGCCGCCGTCGACCTTGCTGATGTTGATTACCAGGTTGGCGGTATCGGTGTCGCCGTCGCCGTCGGTGATCGTGTAGCTGAACGTCTCCTGCGCACCGGCGGGCACCGCAGCGCCGTCGGTGGTCAGCGTGTAGGTGTAGCTGCCGTTCTTGTTGATGACGAGCTTGCCGTAGCGTCCAAGCACTTCGAAATTGTTGGAACCATCGGCGATATTGTCATTCGAATTGAAGCCCGTCACCGCCGTCAACAGAGCGCCATCGGCACCGCGCACATCGTTCTGCAGGACATCGCCCGTCTTGGTGACATTGTTCGATTCCGACGACACGAAACGCACGGCCAACTGATAGCTGTTGCTCTGCTCTTCATACGTCCGGACGGTAGAGACGATATTGTTATTTTCGTCGACGAAGCCGCGAATATCGAGCGTGTAGTTTTGCCCGGCGATATTCACCGTCGCGGTGCTGGTGGCGATGCTGATGATGTCGCGGCTCGCCTCCGGATCGGAGGTGTTCGACGTCTCGGTATGCGTGAAGTTGATCAGGATCGGTCCAACCTCGACTTCCTCGCCGTTGATCGTCGCCATGAACGTCACCGAGAGCGTGGTGCTCGCCAGCGTGCCGCCGCTGACCGGCTGGTTGAAGTGCGTGAACGTGCCCAGATAGAAGGTCTGGTTGGTCAGGACCGGTGCGTTGGTCAGCGCCTGATTATCGACGAAGCCGTAGCCTGAGGAAGAAGATACATTGCTGCTTCCCCAGCGGATTTCATCCGTCTGGCCATCACCGTCGCGGTCAAAATTCGTCGTGCTGCCAGACGTCATGGAGACGTTGGTCCACTTGGCCACGATTGATCCGACGTTCAGATCGTCGACCACGACTTGAAGGTCGGCCGTATCGTTGATGGCGTCGGGCTTATCGTCGACGATGTCGATCTTGATCGTGCCCGTTACGGTGTTCCCGCTCGCGTCGGTCGCGGTGTAGGTGAAGGTCTCCTTCGCCTGTTCGGTGTTGTTGCCGTTATTCGCATCAGGCGAAGTGTCATAGGGCTTGGTCAGCGTATAGGTGTAGCTGCCGTCGGCGTTGAGCTTGAACAGGCCATAATTGCCCGTCACCGTCTGCGGCGTGTAACCGACAGCGCCATTGGCGGCGAGCTGCCCCGTCACCGTCTCGGTGGTCAGCGTCGGATTGCTGCCCGTGACCGTCCCTGCGGCAAGATCGTTGCCATCCTTGCTCGTGTCGAGCGCGGCTTCATACACTGTCTTGGTCTGGTTG
This sequence comes from Sphingomonas sp. C3-2, assembly GCF_033025475.1. Taxonomy (NCBI): domain Bacteria; kingdom Pseudomonadati; phylum Pseudomonadota; class Alphaproteobacteria; order Sphingomonadales; family Sphingomonadaceae; genus Sphingomonas; species Sphingomonas sp. C3-2. The sequence continues at coordinate 1,686,901 of NZ_CP130322.1, read as the reverse complement.
TCGGCGGTCAGCGTCACATTGTTGACGTTGATCGTCAGCGTCGCGGTCGTTGTATCACCGTCACCGTCACGGATCGTGTAGGTGAATTTGTCGACAGAGTTGCTGGTGACCGCGTTGGCATTGGCCTTGTAGCTGTAGCTCCCGTCCTTATTGAGCGTCAGCACGCCATACTGACCCGACAGGACATAGTTGCCCGATCCGTCGGCGGTCGTATCGCTGTTTGCGGGCACGTTGATGCTCGCAACACCCGCGACCGCACCGTTGGCGTGATAGCCGTCTGCACCCGGCGTATCCGCACCTGCAGCACCGCTCGTCGTGCCCGCGCCCGTCAGGACGTTACCCGTCTCGGTGGCGCCTTCATTCACCGTATCGGTGTCGTCGCGTGCGGTGGGGACGTCGTCGGAGACGCCGAGGTTGACGGTGCCGGTTGCGGTGTCGCCGTCAATGTCGGTGGCAACGACGCCGACCGAGCCGAGATTGGCGAGGTCATCGCCAGCGCCGGCGTGGTGGGCATAATTGTCGTTGAGCGTCGCGGTGACGTTGGCCGAGTTGCCGCTGCGCACGAGGTCGAGCGTGACGACGGTGTTGGCACCGTCCTTGCCGACGATCTGCGTGGCGGAGACGCGGGTCCAGGTGAGACCGCCGCCAAGGCTTGAGAGATCGGTGTCAAAGGCGATCGTGCTGATCGTGTCCGAACCGGGGGTGAAGACGATCGAACCCGAGGCGGTGTCCGCACCCGCCGGGGTCGAGCCATCGGCGAGGTTCTGGTCGTCGAGCGTCAGCGTGATCGTGCGGCCTTCGGGGCTGGTCTTCGGACCTTCGCCATCGGTGATCGTGATCGGCTGCTTGGCGGTTGCGACGTCGTTGTCCCCATCGGTGATGGTGTAGGTGAACGAGGCGTCGATATTGCCGCTATTGTGGTTGAGGTTGGCGTTGGGATCGAAGGTCCAGCTGCCATCGGCCTTGAAGGTGTAGGTGCCGTTGGCGGTGGTGACCGTGGTCGTACCGGTGGCGGCGACGACATGGTCGGCCCCCCCGATGGTGACCTTGGTGACGACCGCGCCGTCGGCGCCCCGGGTGTCGTTGGTCAGGACATTGCCGCCGACCGTGCCAGCGGCATCTTCGGCCACCGTGACCGCCGCATCGTCGCGCGCGGTGGGGACGTCGTCGATGATGTCGATGACGAGATCGGCGCTGTCGGTGCTGTCGTCGCTGTCGGTGACGGTGACGGTGAAGCTGTCCTCGGTGGCGTCGCCGCTGGTGTTGTCGGTCAGCGTGTAGCTGTAGCTGTAGCTGTTGCCCGAGCGGGTGACGATGAGCGTGCCATGGTCGCCGGCGACGGTGCCGCCATTGGTGACGTCGGTGCCGTTGATGACGAGCGTCTTGATGCTGTCATTGCCGGTGGCGACCGAGATGGTGCCGGTGGTCGTCTCGCTGTTCGAGGGCTCGTCCGAGCCTTCGCTTTCGCTGCCGCGTGCGGGCAGGCCGGCTTCGTCGACCGGGCTGCCGCCTGCAAGGCTGATCTCGGGCTTCGAGTCGGGCGCGAGCGTGATCGTCACGGTCGCGGTCGACGGATCGCCGTCGCCGTCGACGATCGTGTAGGTGAAGCTGTCGGTGCCTTCTTCGCCGGCCTTGGGCGTGTAGGTGAAGGTGCCGTCGTTATTGTAGACGACGCTGCCCTTGGTGGGGCCTTCGCCCAGGGTGACGCTGGTCGCGAGGTTGACGCTGTCGGCGCCGCGCGTGTCGTTGGCGAGCACGTCGATGATGACGGGCTGGTCTTCGGCGGCGGTGGCGCTGTCGTCGCGCGCGGTCGGCACGTCGTCGATGATGTCGATGACGAGATCGGCGCTGTCGGTGCTGTCGTCGCTGTCGGTGACGGTGACGGTGAAGCTGTCCTCGGTGGCGTCGCCGCTGGTGTTGTCGGTCAGCGTGTAGCTGTAGCTGTAGCTGTTGCCCGAGCGGGTGACGATGAGCGTGCCATGGTCGCCGGTGACGGTGCCGCCATTGGTGACGTCGGTGCCGTTGATGACGAGCGTCTTGATGCTGTCATTGCCGGTGGCGACCGAGATGGTGCCGGTGGTCGTCTCGCTGTTCGAGGGCTCGTCCGAGCCTTCGCTTTCGCTGCCGCGTGCGGGCAGGCCGGCTTCGTCGACCGGGCTGCCGCCTGCAAGGCTGATCTCGGGCTTCGAGTCGGGCGCGAGCGTGATCGTCACGGTCGCGGTCGACGGATCGCCGTCGCCGTCGACGATCGTGTAGGTGAAGCTGTCGGTGCCTTCTTCGCCGGCCTTGGGCGTGTAGGTGAAGGTGCCGTCGTTATTGTAGACGACGCTGCCCTTGGTGGGGCCTTCGCCCAGGGTGACGCTGGTCGCGAGGTTGACGCTGTCGGCGCCGCGCGTGTCGTTGGCGAGCACGTCGATGATGACGGGCTGGTCTTCGGCGGCGGTGGCGCTGTCGTCGCGCGCGGTCGGCACGTCGTCGATGATGTCGATGACGAGATCGGCGCTGTCGGTGCTGTCGTCGCTGTCGGTGACGGTGACGGTGAAGCTGTCCTCGGTGGCGTCGCCGCTGGTGTTGTCGGTCAGCGTGTAGCTGTAGCTGTAGCTGTTGCCGGTGCGGGTGACGATGAGCGTGCCATGGTCGCCGGCGACGGTGCCGCCATTGGTGACGTCGGTGCCGTTGATGACGAGCGTCTTGATGCTGTCATTGCCGGTGGCGACCGAGATGGTGCCGGTGGTCGTCTCGCTGTTCGAGGGCTCGTCCGAGCCTTCGCTTTCGCTGCCGCGTGCGGGCAGGCCGGCTTCGTCGACCGGGCTGCCGCCTGCAAGGCTGATCTCGGGCTTCGAGTCGGGCGCGAGCGTGATCGTCACGGTCGCGGTCGACGGATCGCCGTCGCCGTCGACGATCGTGTAGGTGAAGCTGTCGGTGCCTTCTTCGCCGGCCTTGGGCGTGTAGGTGAAGGTGCCGTCGTTATTGTAGACGACGCTGCCCTTGGTGGGGCCTTCGCCCAGGGTGACGCTGGTCGCGAGGTTGACGCTGTCGGCGCCGCGCGTGTCGTTGGCGAGCACGTCGATGATGACGGGCTGGTCTTCGGCGGCGGTCGCGCTGTCGTCGCGCGCGGTGGGGACGTCGTCGATGATGTCGATGACGAGATCGGCGCTGTCGGTGCTGTCGTCGCTGTCGGTGACGGTGACGGTGAAGCTGTCCTCGGTGGCGTCGCCGCTGGTGTTGTCGGTCAGCGTGTAGCTGTAGCTGTAGCTGTTGCCGGTGCGGGTGACGATGAGCGTGCCATGGTCGCCGGCGACGGTGCCGCCATTGGTGACGTCGGTGCCGTTGATGACGAGCGTCTTGATGCTGTCATTGCCGGTGGCGACCGAGATGGTGCCGGTGGTCGTCTCGCTGTTCGAGGGCTCGTCCGAGCCTTCGCTTTCGCTGCCGCGTGCGGGCAGGCCGGCTTCGTCGACCGGGCTGCCGCCTGCAAGGCTGATCTCGGGCTTCGAGTCGGGCGCGAGCGTGATCGTCACGGTCGCGGTCGACGGATCACCGTCGCCGTCGACGATCGTGTAGGTGAAGCTGTCGGTGCCTTCTTCGCCGGCGTTGGGCGTGTAGGTGAAGGTGCCGTCGTTATTGTAGACGACGCTGCCCTTGGTGGGGCCGGTGCCCAGGGTGACGCTGGTCGCGAGGTCGACGCTGTCGGCGCCGCGCGTGTCGTTGGCGAGCACGTCGATGATGACGGGCTGGTCTTCGGCGGCGGTGGCGCTGTCGTCGCGCGCGGTCGGCACGTCGTCGATGATGTCGATGACGAGATCGGCGCTGTCGGTGCTGTCGTCGCTGTCGGTGACGGTGACGGTGAAGCTGTCCTCGGTGGCGTCGCCGCTGGTGTTGTCGGTCAGCGTGTAGCTGTAGCTGTAGCTGTTGCCGGTGCGGGTGACGATGAGCGTGCCATGGTCGCCGGCGACGGTGCCGCCATTGGTGACGTCGGTGCCGTTGATGACGAGCGTCTTGATGCTGTCATTGCCGGTGGCGACCGAGATGGTGCCGGTGGTCGTCTCGCTGTTCGAGGGCTCGTCCGAGCCTTCGCTTTCGCTGCCGCGTGCGGGCAGGCCGGCTTCGTCGACCGGGCTGCCGCCTGCAAGGCTGATCTCGGGCTTCGAGTCGGGCGCGAGCGTGATCGTCACGGTCGCGGTCGACGGATCGCCGTCGCCGTCGACGATCGTGTAGGTGAAGCTGTCGGTGCCTTCTTCGCCGGCGTTGGGCGTGTAGGTGAAGGTGCCGTCGTTATTGTAGACGACGCTGCCCTTGGTGGGGCCTTCGCCCAGGGTGACGCTGGTCGCGAGGTTGACGCTGTCGGCGCCGCGCGTGTCGTTGGCGAGCACGTCGATGATGACGGGCTGGTCTTCGGCGGCGGTCGCGCTGTCGTCGCGCGCGGTGGGGACGTCGTCGATGATGTCGATGACGATATCGGCGCTGTCGGTGCTGTCGTCGCTGTCGGTGACGGTGACGGTGAAGCTGTCCTCGGTGGCGTCGCCGCTGGTGTTGTCGGTCAGCGTGTAGCTGTAGCTGTAGCTGTTGCCGGTGCGGGTGACGATGAGCGTGCCATGGTCGCCGGTGACGGTGCCGCCATTGGTGACGTCGGTGCCGTTGATGACGAGCGTCTTGATGCTGTCATTGCCGGTGGCGACCGAGATGGTGCCGGTGGTCGTCTCGCTGTTCGAGGGCTCGTCCGAGCCTTCGCTTTCGCTGCCGCGTGCGGGCAGGCCGGCTTCGTCGACCGGGCTGCCGCCTGCAAGGCTGATCTCGGGCTTCGAGTCGGGCGCGAGCGTGATCGTCACGGTCGCGGTCGACGGATCACCGTCGCCGTCGACGATCGTGTAGGTGAAGCTGTCGGTGCCTTCTTCGCCGGCGTTGGGCGTGTAGGTGAAGGTGCCGTCGTTATTGTAGACGACGCTGCCCTTGGTGGGGCCGGTGCCCAGGGTGACGCTGGTCGCGAGGTCGACGCTGTCGGCGCCGCGCGTGTCGTTGGCGAGCACGTCGATGATGACGGGCTGGTCTTCGGCGGCGGTGGCGCTGTCGTCGCGCGCGGTCGGCACGTCGTCGATGATGTCGATGACGAGATCGGCGCTGTCGGTGCTGTCGTCGCTGTCGGTGACGGTGACGGTGAAGCTGTCCTCGGTGGCGTCGCCGCTGGTGTTGTCGGTCAGCGTGTAGCTGTAGCTGTAGCTGTTGCCGGTGCGGGTGACGATGAGCGTGCCATGGTCGCCGGCGACGGTGCCGCCATTGGTGACGTCGGTGCCGTTGATGACGAGCGTCTTGATGCTGTCATTGCCGGTGGCGACCGAGATGGTGCCGGTGGTCGTCTCGCTGTTCGAGGGCTCGTCCGAGCCTTCGCTTTCGCTGCCGCGTGCGGGCAGGCCGGCTTCGTCGACCGGGCTGCCGCCTGCAAGGCTGATCTCGGGCTTCGAGTCGGGCGCGAGCGTGATCGTCACGGTCGCGGTCGACGGATCACCGTCGCCGTCGACGATCGTGTAGGTGAAGCTGTCGGTGCCTTCTTCGCCGGCCTTGGGCGTGTAGGTGAAGGTGCCGTCGTTATTGTAGACGACGCTGCCCTTGGTGGGGCCGGTGCCCAGGGTGACGCTGGTCGCGAGGTCGACGCTGTCGGCGCCGCGCGTGTCGTTGGCGAGCACGTCGATGATGACGGGCTGGTCTTCGGCGGCGGTGGCGCTGTCGTCGCGCGCGGTGGGGACGTCGTCGATGATGTCGATGACGAGATCGGCGCTGTCGGTGCTGTCGTCGCTGTCGGTGACGGTGACGGTGAAGCTGTCCTCGGTGGCGTCGCCGCTGGTGTTGTCGGTCAGCGTGTAGCTGTAGCTGTAGCTGTTGCCGGTGCGGGTGACGATGAGCGTGCCATGGTCGCCGGCGACGGTGCCGCCATTGGTGACGTCGGTGCCGTTGATGACGAGCGTCTTGATGCTGTCATTGCCGGTGGCGACCGAGATGGTGCCGGTGGTCGTCTCGCTGTTCGAGGGCTCGTCCGAGCCTTCGCTTTCGCTGCCGCGTGCGGGCAGGCCGGCTTCGTCGACCGGGCTGCCGCCTGCAAGGCTGATCTCGGGCTTCGAGTCGGGCGCGAGCGTGATCGTCACGGTCGCGGTCGACGGATCACCGTCGCCGTCGACGATCGTGTAGGTGAAGCTGTCGGTGCCTTCTTCGCCGGCGTTGGGCGTGTAGGTGAAGGTGCCGTCGTTATTGTAGACGACGCTGCCCTTGGTGGGGCCGGTGCCCAGGGTGACGCTGGTCGCGAGGTTGACGCTGTCGGCGCCGCGCGTGTCGTTGGCGAGCACGTCGATGATGACGGGCTGGTCTTCGGCGGCGGTGGCGCTGTCGTCGCGCGCGGTCGGCACGTCGTCGATGATGTCGATGACGAGATCGGCGCTGTCGGTGCTGTCGTCGCTGTCGGTGACGGTGACGGTGAAGCTGTCCTCGGTGGCGTCGCCGCTGGTGTTGTCGGTCAGCGTGTAGCTGTAGCTGTAGCTGTTGCCGGTGCGGGTGACGATGAGCGTGCCATGGTCGCCGGCGACGGTGCCGCCATTGGTGACGTCGGTGCCGTTGATGACGAGCGTCTTGATGCTGTCATTGCCGGTGGCGACCGAGATGGTGCCGGTGGTCGTCTCGCTGTTCGAGGGCTCGTCCGAGCCTTCGCTTTCGCTGCCGCGTGCGGGCAGGCCGGCTTCGTCGACCGGGCTGCCGCCTGCAAGGCTGATCTCGGGCTTCGAGTCGGGCGCGAGCGTGATCGTCACGGTCGCGGTCGACGGATCGCCGTCGCCGTCGACGATCGTGTAGGTGAAGCTGTCGGTGCCTTCTTCGCCGGCGTTGGGCGTGTAGGTGAAGGTGCCGTCGTTATTGTAGACGACGCTGCCCTTGGTGGGGCCTTCGCCCAGGGTGACGCTGGTCGCGAGGTTGACGCTGTCGGCGCCGCGCGTGTCGTTGGCGAGCACGTCGATGATGACGGGCTGGTCTTCGGCGGCGGTCGCGCTGTCGTCGCGCGCGGTGGGGACGTCGTCGATGATGTCGATGACGATATCGGCGCTGTCGGTGCTGTCGTCGCTGTCGGTGACGGTGACGGTGAAGCTGTCCTCGGTGGCGTCGCCGCTGGTGTTGTCGGTCAGCGTGTAGCTGTAGCTGTAGCTGTTGCCGGTGCGGGTGACGATGAGCGTGCCATGGTCGCCGGCGACGGTGCCGCCATTGGTGACGTCGGTGCCGTTGATGACGAGCGTCTTGATGCTGTCATTGCCGGTGGCGACCGAGATGGTGCCGGTGGTCGTCTCGCTGTTCGAGGGCTCGTCCGAGCCTTCGCTTTCGCTGCCGCGTGCGGGCAGGCCGGCTTCGTCGACCGGGCTGCCGCCTGCAAGGCTGATCTCGGGCTTCGAGTCGGGCGCGAGCGTGATCGTCACGGTCGCGGTCGACGGATCACCGTCGCCGTCGACGATCGTGTAGGTGAAGCTGTCGGTGCCTTCTTCGCCGGCGTTGGGCGTGTAGGTGAAGGTGCCGTCGTTATTGTAGACGACGCTGCCCTTGGTGGGGCCGGTGCCCAGGGTGACGCTGGTCGCGAGGTCGACGCTGTCGGCGCCGCGCGTGTCGTTGGCGAGCACGTCGATGATGACGGGCTGGTCTTCGGCGGCGGTGGCGCTGTCGTCGCGCGCGGTCGGCACGTCGTCGATGATGTCGATGACGAGATCGGCGCTGTCGGTGCTGTCGTCGCTGTCGGTGACGGTGACGGTGAAGCTGTCCTCGGTGGCGTCGCCGCTGGTGTTGTCGGTCAGCGTGTAGCTGTAGCTGTAGCTGTTGCCGGTGCGGGTGACGATGAGCGTGCCATGGTCGCCGGCGACGGTGCCGCCATTGGTGACGTCGGTGCCGTTGATGACGAGCGTCTTGATGCTGTCATTGCCGGTGGCGACCGAGATGGTGCCGGTGGTCGTCTCGCTGTTCGAGGGCTCGTCCGAGCCTTCGCTTTCGCTGCCGCGTGCGGGCAGGCCGGCTTCGTCGACCGGGCTGCCGCCTGCAAGGCTGATCTCGGGCTTCGAGTCGGGCGCGAGCGTGATCGTCACGGTCGCGGTCGACGGATCGCCGTCGCCGTCGACGATCGTGTAGGTGAAGCTGTCGGTGCCTTCTTCGCCGGCGTTGGGCGTGTAGGTGAAGGTGCCGTCGTTATTGTAGACGACGCTGCCCTTGGTGGGGCCTTCGCCCAGGGTGACGCTGGTCGCGAGGTTGACGCTGTCGGCGCCGCGCGTGTCGTTGGCGAGCACGTCGATGATGACGGGCTGGTCTTCGGCGGCGGTCGCGCTGTCGTCGCGCGCGGTGGGGACGTCGTCGATGATGTCGATGACGATATCGGCGCTGTCGGTGCTGTCGTCGCTGTCGGTGACGGTGACGGTGAAGCTGTCCTCGGTGGCGTCGCCGCTGGTGTTGTCGGTCAGCGTGTAGCTGTAGCTGTAGCTGTTGCCCGAGCGGGTGACGATGAGCGTGCCATGGTCGCCGGTGACGGTGCCGCCATTGGTGACGTCGGTGCCGTTGATGACGAGCGTCTTGATGCTGTCATTGCCGGTGGCGACCGAGATGGTGCCGGTGGTCGTCTCGCTGTTCGAGGGCTCGTCCGAGCCTTCGCTTTCGCTGCCGCGTGCGGGCAGGCCGGCTTCGTCGACCGGGCTGCCGCCTGCAAGGCTGATCTCGGGCTTCGAGTCGGGCGCGAGCGTGATCGTCACGGTCGCGGTCGACGGATCACCGTCGCCGTCGACGATCGTGTAGGTGAAGCTGTCGGTGCCTTCTTCGCCGGCGTTGGGCGTGTAGGTGAAGGTGCCGTCGTTATTGTAGACGACGCTGCCCTTGGTGGGGCCGGTGCCCAGGGTGACGCTGGTCGCGAGGTCGACGCTGTCGGCGCCGCGCGTGTCGTTGGCGAGCACGTCGATGATGACGGGCTGGTCTTCGGCGGCGGTGGCGCTGTCGTCGCGCGCGGTGGGGACGTCGTCGATGATATCGATGACGAGATCGCCGGCGGCAGTGTCACCGTCAAGATCGGTGATGACAACGGCGAATCTGTCCTCGGTGGCGTCGCCGCTGGTGTTGTCGGTCAGCGTGTAGCTGTACTTGATCTCGGCACCCGAGATTTCAGTGATCGTGAGATCGCCCTTGGCGGTCGAGATCACCGAACCCGTGGTGACGACGGTGCCGTTGATGGTGACCGATGCAAGGCCATCGGCGATGTTCAGTTCGATCTTGCCGGTGGTGGTTTCCGCATTGCCGGCTGCAACCGAGCCCTCGCTCTCACCCGGACGGGCGGGCAGGCCGGCTTCACCAACGACGGTGGTGTCGCCGCGCGGAATCGAGACGGTGATGCCGCTATTAGCGATCGAGATGACAAGATCGGCGGTCGCGGTGTCGCCGTCGCCATCGGTCAGCGTGTAGGTGAAGCTGTCGGTTAAGCCGCCGGGCGTGCCGGGATTGCGGACATAGCTATAGCTGCCATCGGTGTTGAGCGTGAGTACGCCATATGTGCCGGCGATCTCGGTGCCGGCGGCAACCGAGGTCGTGCCGTTGCTGATCGCGGTGACGGTTGCACCATCGGCGCCAGGCGTGTCGGCACCGGTGGTGCCGCTGGTCGTGCCGGCACCGGTGATGACATTGCCGGTTTCCGGGCCATATTCGCCGCTGGGGATCGTATCGCTGTCGTCGCGCGCGATGGGCGCATCGTCGATGACGTTGATCGTCAGCGTGCCGGTGGAGCTATCGCCATCGGTATCGGTGACGACCACCGTGAAGACGTCGGCGGGAGCCGAGGTCAGCATATTGTCTGCCAGCGTATATTCGTAGGTGATGCGACCATCGGCGATGCCGGTGATGGTGAGCGTGCCCTGCGTAGTCGTGATCGTCTGACCGACCGTGGTGATCGCGGTGCCGTTGATCGTGATGCTGTCCAGGCCATCGGGCGTCGCATAGGTGATCGTGCCGCTGCTCGTCTCGCTGTTGGAGGCCGCGTCCGAACCGGCGCTTTCGCCGCCGCGTGCGGGCAGGCCGGCTTCATTCACGGTGTTCGAGGCGTTGGCGCTGCCAGCGGGCGAATCCGGCGTGATGATCGAGATTTCGGGCAGCGTGTTGCGCCGTTCAACCGCGGGAATGATCTCGCGGTCTTCATATTCGGGGAAGGCGAGTTCGGTCGGCGGCAGCAGATCGCCGAGATCGAAGGGGTCGCCGATATTGCCGACGGTTTCGACAAAGTTGCCGCCCGAGCTCTGCGGTGCGCCGGCTGCGGGCTGGGGTTCGTTGCCGATGAGCAGGGCTGCAAGGTTGAGCGGCGGAATTTCGACGGTGCCGATGACGATCTGGGGCACGAAGACCGCGCCGTCGACGACGATCACCTGGCTGCCGTCGGGCAGGGTGACGACAAGATCGCGTCCGGAGACCTGGATCTGATCGAGCTGGGTACCATCGGGGAGGGTGACGACGCCATCGGCGCCTGCGTTCACGCGGATCGCGCCGGTTCCGGCGGCGAGCGCCGCAGCGCTGGCAGCGGCGTTGGCCGTGCCCGGCGAGGGAAGGCGGGTCCCATCCTGCACGGTTGCCTGATTGTCGAGCTCCAGCCCGGCGTTACGTTCAAAATCCATTTCCCGACTCCCACAAGTCCCTGGTTGTCGGGTTGGTTGCCGGTACTGCGAGACACGCGCCTGACAGGCGCGATATCCATCGGGTCTTGCGCTCTTTTCGCCTTATGGCTTCCGAGCGCGATCAAATGCCCCAACCGCAGACCAGAACAACTGCGCATCCCGACACAGCCACTCTGCTTTCGCTATCGGAGGCGCGATCGACCCACTAACCGTGCCCCATGGGAGGTTTAATAAAATCTTAACTCTGAGAAGTCACCAAATTTTAGGGTTAATTAGGATAAATTAAAGTTAAGCGGCACGGCCGGGCGACAGGTGGCGCCGGCCACTTGCGCTAGAAACCGCAGTTATCCGTGCTTTTTTTGAAAATTTTACGGCGGTGGTATGGACACGTCGCCTGTCTTGCGGAGGCGTGCGGAAAACACCGCTTCGTTAACAAGCGGTAATAGTTAAATCACCATAACTGGTGCGATTCCGGCGAGTCGCTTCTGAAATCGGCTGTGCTTAGCGCGGATTCTTCGCGCGCCAGCTGCGCACGGCACCCAGCGTGTTGCGGACGTGATTTTGAGGGCTGAGTTCGGAGTGGACGTACAGGATCTTGCCGTTCGGGGCGATCACATAGGATGTGCGGTCCGAGAGATTTGGTTTCAGCGGGAATGCCACGTCATAGGCCTTGATCGTCGCGGGGCTGGCGCTGGCGACGGCGAATTTGTCGCGGCAGGCCTCGCGTGAGAACCGGTTGAGCGTTTCGATAGTGTCTGCCGAAATGCCGATCACCGTTGCACCCAGCGCGCGAAACGAGTCGCTCGCCTCTGCGAATTCATGCGCCTCGATTGTGCAGCCCTTGGTAAAGGCGGCGGGGTAGAAATAGAGGACGACCGGGCCCTTTTTCAGCGCCTCGGCAAGGCTGAATGCGAAGGGCTTGCCGGCAAGCGAGGCCTGGGTTCGGATTTCCGGGGCCTTTGCGCCAACGGGGAGCGCCGCGTTGGCGGGCAGCGCGATGAAGGCGGAAAGCGCCATGGCGGCAATACGGAGGGTCCGGTAGGGCATGGTGCGGTCCTTGATGCGGGGGGGCGGGGAAAGCAGTCTATCCCGCAACCCGCCGCAATCAAGAGGTGCCCTGGGGGCCATAGGCGGCGATCAGCCCTTGTTCGCGATCCAGCCGGTGAGCAGATAGAGCAGCACCATGACCGGGCCAAGCGCGAAGAGGGTCAGGAGGACGGTTGCGATCCGGATGATCGTCACATCGACTCCGCTCGAACGGGCCAGGCCGGCGCATACGCCCATGATCCGGCCATTTGCCTTGTCGAGAGCATAGGGGGCAGACATTGTTGATGGTCCTTTGGTCAGTTGGTGGGTGGGCGTTGTGGTCAGCTCGCGATGCGTTCGATCGAGACTTCGGCCGGTGCGACGGCGCTGCCGACGAAAACCGATGCGAGAAGCAGTGCGCCGAAAACCGATGCGATTGCGCGGTTGAGGCTGGAAAGATTGGCGGCCATTTTGATAACTCCCTGTGCGATCCACCCGAGCTTGGGTGGGATGGCAGGGGAATTGCAGAAAGCGTGCCAATTTTGAAAAACACTGCAAAACGGCGATTCCGACCAGCGGGTTTCAAAATTCACCCGATATTATCTTCCACTATCTGGTAAAATTCACCGCTTTTTGGCAAAAATTTGAATGAATGCCGGAACGGCGTCGATATTTCATATGTCGACGACCCTGTTGCACGATGGTGCGCGTCGCTAAGAGGCGTAATCATATCTTTCAACGCAGAGTCGTTTTATGTCGCTTACCACCCTTGATGCCGTTCCGGCGCTGTCGCTTGCACAGGAAGAGGACGATCCGAGCGGTTTCGCCCAAGCCTTTGGCGAATCCTTTGCGCGTTTCGGTTTTGCCGTCATTGCCGATCACGGCATCGATCCGGCGCTGATCGATCGCTGCTGGGATCAGACCAAGGCATTTTTCGATCAACCCCTCGATTACAAGAAGCAGTTCGTGCTTGCGGGCAGCGGCGGCGCACGGGGGTACACGCCCTTCGGAATCGAAATTGCCAAGGATGCGGCCGAACATGATCTGAAGGAGTTCTGGCATATCGGTCGCGACCTGCCCGAAGGCCATCCGTACCGCGCCGACATGCCCGCCAATTTGTGGCCCGAACAGCCTGCTGGGTTCCAGGCCACGTTCACGACATTGTTTGCAGAGTTCGACCGCGTCGGCGCACGCCTTTTGGCGGCGATTGCGCGTTATCTCGGGCTGGCGTCCGACTGGTTCGTCGATCCCGTGTGCGACGGCAACAGCGTGTTGCGCCTGCTGCACTATCCGCCGATCTCCGCCGATGCGCCGGGCGTGCGCGCGGGGGCGCATGAGGATATCAACCTGATCACATTGCTGCTTGGCGCCGAAGAGGCTGGGTTGCAGCTGCTCGACCGCGATGGGCAGTGGTTGCCGGTTGCGCCGCCCGAAGGCGCGCTGGTGGTCAATGTTGGCGATATGCTGCAGCGGCTGACAAACCATGTGCTGCCGTCGACCACGCACCGCGTGGTCAACCCGCCGGTCGAACGGCGCGGCCATTCGCGCTATTCGATGCCCTATTTCCTGCACCTGCGCCCCGATTTCGAAATCAGCACGCTTCCCGGCTGCATCGATGCGGCGCGGCCGAACCTTTATCCCGATCCGATCACTGCCAATGCCTATCTTTTGCAGCGGCTGCGCGAGATCGGGCTCCTGAAATAAGCCCAGATCAGGCGGGCGTCGTGATCACGCCCGTCTTTTGCAGATAGGCGATGATCCGCGTGCGCAGCCCCTGGCCGAAGAAATAGGGGCGCAGCGCGGTATCCTCGCGTCCCGCCGGCATCGCGCTTTTGCGCATCAGCGCGGCCCAATATATTCTGGCTTCCTTGATATCGCCCTTGGCAGCGCTCGCGATAGTGCGCACGACATCATATTGCGCAGCCATGCCGCGCCCGGGTTGGCGGATGCTTTGGGCGAGTTCAGCCGCAGCGTCGCTCTGCCCCTTTTCAGCAAGCGCCAGCACTTCGGCGACGAAATAGAAAGTGGGCAGTTCGTTATCGAGCGTGCGGGCGGTGCGCAGCATCGCCTGCGCCTCCTCATCGTTGCCGCACTGATAGAGCAGGAAGCCGAGCAGCCCCAGATTATCGCCGCTATAGGGGTTCAGTTCCGCCACGCGGTGCGCGATTTCGCGCCCACGGACGCATTGTCCGGCAACCATCGCGGCGCGGGCATCCGCCAGCAGCGCCTGGGCGCTCTGCGGATCGGCAGCCACAGCGCGGCGGGCGAACTCGGCACCGCGGGCATGCGCCGCGGGGGTGCCGCCGCTGATCGAATAATCGAATTCAAGGAAGGATGCCGCCGCCAGCAGCGTCGCATTGTCGGGTTCGCGGTCCAGTGAGGCCTTGACGCACGCGCGCACCGGCTCGCGGTATTGCGGGTCACGTTCGCGTACATAGCGACCGTAATCGAGCAGGCAGCCATAGGCTGTATCCGTGCGCCCCCCCAGTTTGACGCGCTGGTCGGACGCGATCACGCCGAATGGCCCGATCAGGTCGGCAATCGGGCGGCGTAGGGCAGTTGTTATCGTGCTGTCGTCATCGGGCAGGCTTATGATGTCCGACCAGATTTGCGCCCCCGTCCGCGCATCCCATAAAGTGAGAAACAGACGCCGCCCCGCATAGCCGGGTCCGGCATTGACCTGGCCGATCAACCGGTAATCGGGTTCGGACAGTCCTTGCTCGTCAACCCGGTGGTCGACGATCCGCACGATCCACGAGCGTTGCAGCGCCACCCCCAGAAAGGCTTCGGTGCGCTTGGCCAGTACCGCCGCGTCGCGGCTGCCCGCGATGCGGATCGGTTCGATCTCGATCAGCGGGGTCGAATTGGCCTGTTGTTCGCCGATCCAGCCCCAATGCCATAGCGCGGCCGCGCACAGAATAAGAGCAAGCGTCAGCGTACCGAGGACGAAAAGGAACGGCATGCGCGCGCGCCGGCTCTCGGTTGTTTGTGGGCTGGGCGCATTCTCCTCGTCGATGCTGGCGTCGGGCGTCGGCGCAATTGGCGGGCTGGCCTGTTCCCCTTCGAGGGGGGTGGGGGGCAGCTCGGAAAATGCGGGGCCGGCTGCCGACACAAAATGCACACGGTAGCTGCCGGGGCGGATGGTGAAGCGAATATCGTCCTGCGGGGCATGATGCAGGTAATAGCTTTCCAGCATCTTGCGCAGCCGCCCCACCTGAACGCGCGGATAGCTGTCAGACTGCGCATCGAAATCGGGGGCGCGGCCAAGGCCGTCGACCGCAACGCTATAGGCTTTCAATTCGTCGCCGCGTCCCGCCAGCGTGGTGCGGACGAGGAAACCGAGCAGGCGGCGCATGACGGGCGCGCGTTCGAATTCGGACGACGCGAAGATCGATTCCAGTTCCTGGAGCACGCGGTCATGCCCCGCGCCTTCGGGGGTGACATCAGCCGTGTCTGTGTAAATTCCCATCGTCTGGCTGCGACCCCATATCCGATGTAACGGTGACACTTCCGTTCAACGGGCGTTACATGGGGCGGGCTTATCACCGCAAAGTCTTTCTTTCGAATGAAAATTTCGCAGCGACCGTGCAAAAGCCAAAAGGCAGATCGGATTTGGCCATAAGTCTAGGCAAATCACGTATTTAACATTGTTACTTCGTCCGCATGCGCCCGTCCGCGCCCCGGCTTTGCATCGCTGCAAAGCCTCCATTTTCGGGCGGCGTAACGACAAGACACGGTCTGAAACTCCCGCAACAGATGACTCGATGCGAAAACAGCGTTGATCACGACGCGAAAGCGGGTTGATCCGGTGTCGCCCAAGGCGCGCAATAATGGCGAAGGGCCGTTTCTGGTCACGACCCTGAGCCCGCGCGCCGGCAAGCGACGTCGCCATGCTTCGGATTGCGCGACCATAGTGCAAAGCCCCCTCCCCACAGGGCAATATATGGTCAGCAGCGATCCGATGCTGTTCCCTGAGCCGGCGGCGGCATCCCCACATTCACCGCTGCCGGTTCACTCCCCTTCATCCTTTGCATCGATGCCAGGCGCTGGCCGCTGGCGAATTGCGCCGCGTGGCAGTTGGCGTTGCGTCCGTGCGCGCCTAGATGGGTAGCCATGCCACCGATCACCGAAAACACGACCGCGACCGCCAGCTTCGAACCGCTCCGCCGGTTTCTGCCCTATCTCTGGCCCCAGGGGGAGACGGGACTCAAGGCACGCGTCGTCGGCGCGCTGCTGCTCGTGCTCGTCGCCAAGGCGACCACGCTCGTCATGCCCTTTGCCTATAAGGGCGCGATCGACCGGATGGTGCCGGGGATGGAGCCCGCCGCCACGCTCGCGATCGCGCTGATCCTGGCCTATGCGGGCGCGCGCTTCGGTGGTGTGTTGTTCGACAATCTGCGCAACGCGGTGTTCGAGCGGGTAGGGCAGGATGCCACGCGCCGTCTTTCGGCGCATGTCTTCGCGCATCTTCACCAGCTGTCGCTGCGCTTCCACCTCGAACGCCGTACCGGTGCTGTCACCAAGGTGATCGAGCGGGGGACGAAGAGCATCGACGTGATGCTCTATTTCCTGCTCTTCAACATTGCGCCCACGGTGATCGAGCTGGTGGCCGTCGCGGTGATCTTCCAGGTGAAGTTCGGATCGGGGCTGGTGCTGGCGACCTTTGCGATGGTGGCCGCCTATATCTGGTTCACCCGCGCGATCACCGACTGGCGTGCAAAGCTGCGCGATCAGATGAACACGCTCGATACCGGCGCGGTGGCGCGCGCCGTCGATTCGCTGCTCAACTATGAAACGGTCAAATATTTCAACGCGGAGAAGCGCGAGGCCGATCGCTATGGCAAGGCGGTGTCATCCTATGCCGAAGCCGCGATCAAGAGCGAGAATTCGCTCGCTTGGCTCAATATCGGCCAGTCGCTGATCACCAACCTCATGATGGGCGGCGCGATGGGTTATACCGTCTGGGGGTGGAGCAAGGGGCAGTTCACCACGGGTGACGTGGTGCTTGTCAACACGCTGCTCGCACAGCTTTTCCGTCCGCTCGACATGCTCGGCATGGTCTATCGCACCATCCGCCAGGGCCTCATCGACATGGAGGCGATGTTCACGCTGGTCGATACGCCCGCCGAGGTTGTCGATCGCCCCGATGCGTCCGCCCTGAAGGTCGGCTCGGGGCGCCTCACCTTCGAGGATGTCCATTTCGGCTATGAGCCCGAACGGCAGATATTGAAGGGGGTCAGTTTCGAGATTCCGCCCGGCGGCACGCTCGCCGTGGTCGGCCCCTCGGGCGCGGGCAAGTCAACGCTCGCGCGCCTGCTCTTCCGCTTCTACGACGCCACCGGCGGCCGGATTCTGATCGACGGTCAGGATATCGCGCATGTCACCCAGGCGTCGCTCCGCGCAGAGATCGGGATCGTCCCGCAGGATACGGTGCTGTTCAACGACACCATCGGCTACAACATCGCCTATGGCCGCGAGGGCGCGGGCGATGCCGATGTCCGCGCGGCGGCGAAGGGCGCGGCGATCGCGCATTTCATCGAAGGACTGCCCGATGGATATGACACCCGGGTGGGCGAACGTGGGCTGAAGCTTTCGGGCGGCGAGAAACAGCGTGTCGCGATCGCGCGCACGCTTCTCAAGGATCCGCCGATCCTCATCCTCGACGAAGCGACGAGCGCGCTCGACAGCCGCACCGAGGCTGCGATCCAGACGACGCTCAGCACCGTTTCGGCGCGGCGCACCACCATCGTGATCGCGCACCGCTTGTCTACCATCGTCGACGCCGACGAGATCGTCGTGCTCGAAGCCGGGCGTGTGGCCGAACGCGGCCGGCATGCGGACCTGCTGCGCAAGGGCGGGCTCTATGCGGAAATGTGGGCGCGCCAGTCGGTCGAGCAGGAGATGGAAGAAGCCTGATTCCCGAAAAACGGCCTTGGCGGTCGACTTCGGGGGGATGCAGCGGCTAGGGAGGCGCCATGCAGGCAAGTCCCGAGGCAATTCTTCAAGAGACATTCGGCTTTCCCGCCTTTCGCGGCGTCCAGCGCGCGGTGGTGGACCGCGTTCTGGGCGGGCAGAACACGCTCGCCGTGATGCCGACCGGCGCGGGCAAGTCGCTTTGCTATCAACTGCCCGCGCTTGCGCTGCCCGGAACCTGCATCGTCATCTCGCCGCTCATCGCGCTGATGCACGATCAACTGCGCGCGGCCACTGCGGTCGGCATCCGCGCGGCGACGCTTACCTCGGTCGATGAGAATCGCGCCGAAACGCTCGCGCGCTTCCGCGCCGGCGAACTCGACATTCTCTATGTCGCCCCCGAACGCGCCTCGGGGGAGGCGTTTCGCAACCTGCTGCGTCAGGCGCCGGTCGCGCTGTTCGCGATCGACGAGGCGCATTGCGTATCCGAATGGGGGCATGATTTCCGCCCGGATTACCGGTTGCTCCGTCCCTTGCTCGATGAGTTTCCCGGTGTCCCGCGCCTGGCGCTTACCGCCACCGCCGATGCGCATACGCGCGCCGATATTCTCGTCCAGCTCGGGATCGACGAGACCGGGCTGATCGTTGCCGGGTTCGACCGGCCCAATATCCGCTACGCCATCACCCCGCGCCAGGGGCTGCGCCAGCAGTTGAGCGCGATCCTCGCCGCCGAGCCGGGGCCGGGCATCGTCTATGCGCCCACGCGCAGCGGCACCGAGAAGATCGCCGCGATGCTCGCTGAAAGCGGCCGCGCGGTGCGCATCTATCATGCCGGGCTGTCGCCCGATCAGCGCGCGCGCAACCAGCATGATTTCGTCGCGAGCGAGGATATGGTGATGGTCGCGACCATCGCCTTTGGCATGGGGATCGACAAGCCCGATGTCCGCTTCGTTGCGCATGCCGCGATGCCCAAGTCGATCGAGGCCTATTATCAGGAAACCGGCCGCGCGGGGCGCGACGGGGAGCCCGCCGCCGCGCATCTTTTCTGGGGGGCGGAGGATTTCGTCCGCGCGCGCCAGCGGATCGACGAGATGGAGCCCGAGCGCCAGTCGGGCGAACGCACGCGGCTCGGCGCCTTGGGCGCGCTCGTAGAAACCGGGGGCTGCCGCCGCCATGTCCTGCTCCGCCATTTCGGCGAGACGCCTGAGGAGACGTGCGGCAATTGCGATCATTGCCTCACCCCGCCCAAGGGGGTGGACGCCACCGAAACCGCGCGCAAGTTCCTCTCGGCGGTCTACCGCACCGGGCAGAGCTTCGGCGTCGGCCATATCGAGGCGGTGCTCACGGGGCAGGACAATGACAAGATCCGCCAGCGCGGCCACGATGCGCTCTCGGTCTTCGGCATCGTCGACCGGGATGAGGCGGCGTTGATCAAGCCGGTCGCGCGCGCGCTTCTGGTGCGCGATGCGCTGCGCACCACCGAGCATGGCGGGTTGGAACTGGGGCCGGAGGCGCGCGCGGTGCTCCGCGGCGAACAGGCTGTGTCGCTGATCCTGCCGCCGCGCCGCGAACGGCGCAAACGCTATAGCGAGGCCAACCCCATCGGCGATCCGCTGTTCGAGGCGCTTCGCGCCAAGCGCCGCGAACTGGCGCAGGAAGCCGATGTCCCGCCCTATGTCATCTTCCACGATTCGACATTGCGCGAGATTGCCGAGGCGCGCCCGCGCAGCGTCGACGAGATGGCACGGATATCGGGCGTCGGCCTGCGCAAGCTCGAGGCCTATGGCGAAGCCTTTGTCGAGGTCGTGCTCGACGCCTATTGATGGGGTGGGGGCCTCAGCCCTCGATCAGGTCGACATAGGCGACGACGTCATTGTCGGTCGCCAGAAACAGCCCGTCCTGGATCGCCTCGGGCTGTTCGGCCGCGATTTCCAATGCCTTGCCGAGAGGGCCGTAGAATAACGTCGTCGCGGCGCCACCCTCGGGGCCGCCGTCGAGATGATAGAGCCGAACCGACACATTTTCCGAAACGCTGCGCATGTACCCCCATCGCATATCTGGGGGCTCCCCGGCAATCGCCGGGCATCCTGCCGCTAGGTCTTGGCGCATCGGCGCCAAGCGACTAGGGGCAGGGCATGCTGCGCCTTTCCGGACTCTCGCTCCCGCTCGATCATCAACCCGAGGCGATCGCCCCGGCCATCTGCGCCCGGCTCGGCATCGCGGCCGACGATCTGCGTGGCTTCACCATCTTCAAGCGGGGCAATGATGCGCGCCGCCGTGGCAACATCCAGCTCGTCTATACGCTCGACATCGATCTGGCGGACGAGGCGGCGGTGCTTGAGCGGTTCGCGGGGGACAAGGATGTCCGTGCCACGCCCGACATGGCCTATCGCTTTGTCGCCGAGGCGCCGTCCGATTGGTCGGGCCTGCGCCCCGTCGTCGTGGGCGCGGGGCCATGCGGATTGTTCGCCGGGCTGATCCTCGCGCAAATGGGCTTCCGCCCGATCATCCTCGATCGCGGCAAGATCGTGCGCGAACGGACCAAGGATACCTGGGGCCTGTGGCGCCGGGCCGAGCTCAACCCCGATTCCAACGTCCAGTTTGGCGAAGGCGGCGCGGGCACCTTTTCCGACGGCAAGCTTTATTGCCGCGTCAAGGATCCGCGCTTCCTCGGGCGCAAGGTGCTCGAGGAATTTGTGAAGGCGGGCGCGCCCGACGATATCCTGTGGCAGGCGCATCCGCATATCGGCACCTTCCGCCTTGTCACCATGGTCGAAAGCATGCGCCGGACGATCGAGGAACTGGGCGGCGAATATCGCTGGCAGACGCGCGTCGACGATATCGAACTCGAAACCTTGTCCGATGGACGTCAGGCGCTACGCGGCCTGCATCTGCATGATGGCAGATTTCTCGAGGCCGATCATGTCGTGCTCGCGGTTGGCCATAGCGCGCGGCCAACCTTCGAGATGCTGCACCGCCACGGTGTCCATCTGGAGGCGAAGCCCTTTTCGATCGGCGTGCGGATCGAACATCCGCAAAGCTGGATCGATCGGGCGCGTTTCGGCAATTGCGCTGGCCACCCCGATCTTGGTGCCGCCGCCTATAGCCTGTCGCATCACTGCGCGAACGGGCGCACCGTCTATAGCTTCTGCATGTGCCCGGGCGGTCGCGTCGTCGCCGCAACGTCCGAGGAAGGCCGGGTTGTCACCAACGGGATGAGCCAATATTCGCGCGCCGAGTTCAACGCCAATTCGGGTCTTGTCGTCGCGATCGATCCCGCGCGCGATTATCCCGGTGATCCGCTCGCCGGCATCGCCTTTCAGCGCCATTGGGAAGATCTCGCCTTTGTCGCGGGCGGTTCCAACTATCACGCGCCCGGGCAGACGGTGGGCGATCTGCTCGCCGGCCGCGCCTCGACCGCGCTTGGCGAGGTGATCCCTTCGTACAAGCCCGGCGTGAAGATGACCGACCTGTCCGAATGCCTGCCGCCCTTCGTGATCGAGGCGTTTCGCGAGGCGCTTCCCGTCTTCGGTCGCCAGATCGCGAATTATGATCATCCCGATGCGGTGATGACGGGGGTGGAAACGCGCACCTCGTCGCCGGTCCGCATCACGCGCGGCAAGGATTTCCAGAGCCTCAATGTCGCGCGGCTGTTCCCGGCGGGCGAAGGGGCGGGTTATGCGGGCGGCATCCTCTCCGCCGCGATCGACGGCATCAAGGTCGCGGAAGCCGTTGCGCAGAGCATGATGGCGGCGCGCTGACTTCTGGATCAGCCTTGGCTGCCCAGTTGCGCGGCCATATGGGCCAAATCCTCGGCAAAGCGGGCTTCCTCCGCCGCCCGCGCGCCTTCGGGTAGGCGCAGCAGATAGGATGGATGCGTGGTTATCCACAGCGTGCTGCCATCGGGCAGTGTATGGGGTTGGCCGCGCACCTTCTGCACGCTCACCGTTTTCCCCAATATCCCGCGCGCCGCGCTTGCGCCCAGTGCAAGGATAAAGCGCGGCTTCACCAGCGCGCGTTCGCTGTCCAGCCACCAGCGGCACAGGTCGATCTCGCGCGCGGAGGGCGTTTCGTGAATCCGCTTCGTGCCGCGCGGGGTGAATTTGAAGTGCTTGGCCGCATTGGTGAGATAGGCCTTGCCGCGATCGATCCCCACTGCGGCCAAATGCGCTGAGAGCAAGCGGCCCGCAGGGCCGACAAAGGGCCGGCCTTCGACTTCCTCGATGTCGCCCGGCTGTTCGCCGACGATCATCAGCGCGGCATCGGCCGGGCCTTCTCCGGCCACCGCGCGCGTGCCGTTGCAGCCGATGGGGCATAATCGGCACGCCGCGATCGACCGGGCGACCTCCCCCAGGCAGGTCGGGCGCTCTGCGCCTTCGAACATGTCGCGCCCTGCCTCGATCATCGCGGCCTCGCGGGCGCGGGCGCCCGCGATCAGATCGGGGATCAGCGCGGCTTCGGGCATGTTCTTCCAATATCGGCGCGGCATTTCCTTCACCATCGTGCCCACCTTCAGCCGTGCCGGGTTGAAGATCGCGGCGTAATAGGTTTTCCACAGCGCCTCCGCCGCATCTTCGCGCGGTGCATCGCTGCGGCACGCGGCGGGGCCTTCGGTCAGGCGCGTGCCGTCCCAGTGGAGCGACCCCATCGGGGTCAGGATCGACCAGCGCATGGTGGTGAAGCGGTTGACGAAAAACGCCGCATTGGCGCGCAGGATATGATGGGCGGGCTCGAACCACGCGATGAAATGCGGCGTGCCGTCCTCGTCCTGCGTTTCGCGAAAGCGCACAAAGGCACGCATCTTGTGGATATCGTGCCGCACCTCGCGCGCCAGCGCCTCCACCGCGATCCGGTCGACATCGGTCTTGTCGTCGATCAGGCGGCGATCGGCCTGAAGCCGCCAGAGCAGCCGGTACAGCAGATCGAATCGCGCCGGATCGCGGTGCAGGCAGGCGGATTTGGCCAGCGCCAGAAAGGCGGCGGGCACGGTGATCTGCTGCTTTGCTGCGGATTGGGGGACAGGGGCCGGGGCGGCGGGCGCCAGCACATCGAACAGGTCGCCGGTGTTGTCCCCTTCGCGCCAGCGTATATGTTCGGGGGGCACCCCCTCGGCCAGCAGCACGCGGGCATGGTCCCGCCATTCGCCAAAATCATCGGGCCGGTCCAGCATGGCGAGGCGCATGCCGTCCTCGGCCGGACCCGCGGTCATGCCGCGAACAGTTCGAGCTGGCGGTCGGCGGCGGGCGTCAGCTGTGTTTTCAGATCTATCCGGTCGGTCAGCAGCGTCGGGCGCCAGTCGACGGCGGTGATGAACGGCTTCACCTTGGTGAGCGACAGCGTCAGCCGGCCGAGATCGGCAAGCCGCAAGCGCCGGTGCCGGCGCGCGGCGATCAGCGCGTCCACCGCCTTCACGCCCAATCCCGGCACCCGCAGCAGCGCCTCGCGCGGGGCGCGGTTGATATCGAGCGGGAAAAGGTCCCGACGTTCCAGCGCCCAGGCGAGCTTGGGGTCGATGTCGAGCGGCAGCATCCCGTCGCCCCCCGCCGCCTGCCGTACTTCGGTCGGCGAAAAGCCGTAGAATCGGATCAGCCAGTCGGATTGATAGAGCCGGTGTTCGCGCATCAGCGGCGGGCGCTTGAGCGGTAGTACCGCGCTCGCATCGGGGATCGGGCTGAACGCCGAATAATAGACGCGGCGCAGCTGATAGCGGTCATACAGCCGGCTTGAGCGATCGATGATGTCGATATCCGATGCGCCGTCGGCGCCGACGATCATCTGGGTCGATTGTCCGGCGGGCGCAAAGACGGGGGCAGAACGGAAGCGCTGGCGGGCATCGCGCGCCTCGGTGATCGCATCGCCCAGATCCCCCATCGCGCGTTCGATCCGGGGGGCGGACTTGTCCGGTGCCAGTTTGGCCAGCCCCGTCTCGGTCGGCAGCTCGACATTGATCGAGACGCGGTCGGCCAACAGTCCCGCCTGCGCCACCAGTTCGGGATCGGCCTCGGGGATCGCCTTCAAATGGATATAGCCGCGAAAGCTGTGATCCTCGCGCAGGATGCGCGCGGTTTCGATCAACTGTTCCATCGTGTGGTTCGAGGATTTGATGATCCCCGAAGACAGGAAAAGCCCCTCGATATAGTTGCGCCGGTAGAAGGACAGGGTCAGGTCCGCCACCTCGCGCGGCGTGAAGCGCGCCCGCGCGATATTCGAACTTTTGCGGTTGATGCAATAATGGCAGTCGAAGATGCAGTGGTTGGTCAGCAGCAGTTTGAGCAGCGAGATGCAGCGGCCATCGGGCGCATAGGCGTGGCAGATGCCCATGCCCTCGGTCGATCCGATGCCCTTGCCGTCGCGGCTGTTCCTGCGGGCGGTGCCCGATGATGCGCAGCTGGCATCATATTTCGCGGCATCGGCCAGGATCCTGAGCTTGTCTCCGAACGAATGTGTGACCATTTGTTCCTTATATGTTCTCGTTTCGGGCGGGGCTAGCTTCTTTTCACGGGCGGCTGCGCAACCGCGTGCGGATGGCGGCGATCAGCGCGTCCATCGTCTCGACCTGCTCGATTCCGTAGCGCGCGGCGGTGATATCCACATTGCCCTTGCGCCAATATCCCGGTGGCGCGAGCACGATCAGTTTGCCGCTGCGCGCGTGCAGCCCCATTTCCAGAAGGCTGATCGGTGCCTTCGATCCGGGCGCGAAATAGAGGATGATGATATCGGCCGCCTCGAGCGCGGCCAGTTCCCATTCCACCTGCCGGCGAAACTCGGGCTCGCTCGCTTCGGGTTTCCACTCCGGGTTCCAGTCGGGGCGGCGCGGGTTGAGAAGCGTGACGTCAAGATCGCCCAGAGCCTTGGCCAGTTCGGCCTGCCAGTCGGGTGCATTGCCCATATCGATCGCGCCGCCCAGAAAGATGCGCGGATTGCGATGCTCGGCTGGCAGCGGCTGCGGAGAGGTGATCAGAACGGGAGCCGCAAGGGCAGCCGCCGGAACGAATGCCAGCGCACTGGCCGCGATACGGAAAAGAAGAGCGTTCATTCGGTCCGAATATGGTTGTGTTGGAAAGCGTCAGCCCGCGACACCGCAAGCAATGTCATGTCGCGTTTCCGGCAGGTGAAGCGCGAAGATCGGCGCCCCATAAAGAAAATCCCGTGCGAAACGGTCGGGAGGCGTGTCGCGCTCCAACCGTTCCGCACGGGATCATTCTGTGCCGCGAGCGGCTTATTTCTTGGCGCGTTCGATCGCTTCCTCGAGGACCTTGCGGGCGTCGTCCGCATTGCCCCAGGTGCCGACACGCACCCACTTTTCGGATTCGAGATCCTTATAGTGGGTGAAGAAGTGTTCGATCTGCTGCATCACGATGCTCGGCAGGTCGTCCTTCTCACCCACATCGGTGTAATAGGGGAAGGTCTTGTCGACGGGCACGGTCAGCAGCTTTTCATCGCCGCCGGCTTCGTCTTCGAGATACAGCACCGCGATGGGGCGTACCTTGACGACCGAACCCGGAATGAAGGGCGAGCGTGCGACGACGAGCGCATCGAGCGGATCGCCATCGGGCGACAGCGTGTGCGGGATGAAGCCGTAGTTCGCGGGATAGCGCATCGGGGTGTGGAGGATGCGGTCCACGAACAGCGCGCCCGATTTCTTGTCGAACTCGTACTTAACGGGTTCGCCGCCAACCGGCACTTCGATGATGACGTTGATGCTCTCGGGCGGGTTATCCCCGACCGGGATAAGGTCGATATTCAAGGTTTCGGCTCCAGCAGAGTGTCGAGAGTCGCGGGGCCGTTACCCGTTTTTTCGAGCCGTGGATAGCGCAGACCGCCCGAATAGGCGATTTCGGCGTCGCGATAGCGGTCGCCCGACTGAATGAGGAGGCGGATTGCCTGCTGGCCGCCCTTGGCCGCGGTGATCGCGTCCTTGATCCGGTCTTCCGAATAGGCGGTGGCCGCCACCGCGACGATCTTGTCGCCCACGCGTACGCCGGCGGCAAAGGCGGGGCTGTCCCACATCACCTGCGTCACTTCGCCGCTCTTCTTCACGGTCAGCCCGATCGAGTAGCTGAGGTCGGAATTGCCCGCGCGACGTTCGGCATCCTTGATGAAGCTTGTCGGCTCTGCGGTATAGACGAGGCGGTAGCCACCGTCGGTAAGCCCCTTGAGAGGTGCGCCTGTAGCCTTTTCGCCAAGCCGTGCCGTCAGGAAACCCGCCCAGTCATGCGGCACGACGCTGTTCAGCGCGGCGACGACATCGTCGAACACATAGGTGCTGATGCCCCAGTCGCCGTCCTTGCCGCCGAAGAAGGTTTTGGCGAAATCGTCCATCGATTTCTTGCCGCGGCTGGCCTTGCGGATGATCGTGTCGGCTTCCAGCCAGACGAGCATCCCTTCATTATAATAGTCTTCCGATCGCTGCCAGCTCGTCCAGCCCTTGGGGCGGCGCGCGCTGATCACCGGATCGTTGGTCGTGTCGCGCAACGGGCGCCATTGCCGCCCGGCGCGTTCGTCGAGATTGGCGGCGATCGATGCCAGCGCGTCGAGCGTTTCCTGCTTGGAAAACAGCCCCGAACGCGCACCCAGCACATAGCCCCAGAACTGCGTCTGGCCTTCATATACCCACAGCAGGTCGTCGTTCATCGCGGTGTTGAAATTGGGCGTCCAGTTGCCCGCCGGGCGACGGAACTTGCCGTTCCAGCTGTGCGTCATCTCGTGCGGCAGCAGGTTGCGGCGGCCGGGGCCCTTGTCCCATTCGGTGAAATATTCGCGGTTCACACCGTTTTCCGAAGACCGGTGATGCTCCAGCCCGATCCCGCCCATCTCGTCGGTCAGCGCGAGCAGGAATTCATAGCGGTCATAATGCTCGACCCCGAACAGTTTCACGGCCTGTTCGACGAGCTTGCGGTGCGCGGCGATCTGCGCGGGCGTCGCCGCCAGATATTTCGCCTCGTCGGCCACGATGTTCAGCCCCACCTTGGGCGTCAGCTGTTCGCGCCGGAAATACTTGCCTGCAAAGACCGGGGAATCGACCAGCGTCTCATAATCGGTCAGCTCGTAGGAATAGGTCGAACCGGCGATATCGGCCTTGAGCGCCGAGGCGGCGGTCCAGCCTTCGGGATAGCGCACTGTGGCCTTTACCGGGATACGGCGGGTGAAATAGCCCGCCGGATAGAGCGAGACCTGTTCGAACTGCAGGTTCATCATCGCGGGCGTCATCACCACGCGGCCCTGATCGCTCTTGGTGGCCGAGACGAAGTTGAAGCCGAGGTCGATCTGTTTCACGCCTTCGGGCACGTCGATATGAAAGGCGGTGACGTCGAGATTGTCGCGCTTCCACACCAGTTCCTTGCCGCCGGCGCTGATCTTCAGCCCGCCCAGCTTCTCGATCTCGCCGCGCGGCGCATGCTTGCCCGGCAACCAGGTCGAAAAGAGCAACGTCATCGGGCCGGCGCGCTCGACCGGGATCGTCTGCGTCACGCGGTAGATCGCGCGCTGGATATCGGTCGCATCGACATTGATCGTCATCGTGCCGGGATAGGCGGTGTCCTGCGGCGCGGGGATCGCATTCGCGAGCAACGCGGGCGCGGGCAGCGTCCGTTCGGCAAGCGCGGGCGTGGACAGCAGCAGCACAGGCAGGATGAGCGAGCGTGAAATCATCGGCAGGGGACCCCGGAGATGTGAAATATTATGTCGGCTTTGTGGCGGAAGCTTGCGCATGGGTCCACCCCCGCGCGGCTGATTCGAAATGCTGGCGCATGGGCAAACTCTCGATTAGAGAGCGCGCATTATGGCTGGACAGACACCCAATCGCATTCGCGGCACGCAGGATATGCTCGGAGAGGCGCAGCTCTCCTTTCAGCATGTGGTCGATACCTTCCACCGCGTCCGCGCGCTTTACGGTTTCCAGCGGGTGGAGATCCCCATCTTCGAATCCACCGCTGTCTTTGCGCGCTCGATCGGCGAGACGACCGATGTGGTCTCGAAGGAAATGTACACCTTCGAGGATCGCGGCGGCGATTCGGTGACGTTGCGTCCCGAATTCACCGCGGGCATCGCGCGCGCCTATCTGACCGAGGGCTGGCAGCAGTTCGCGCCGCTCAAGATTGCGGCCTCGGGCCCGGTCTTCCGCTACGAACGCCCGCAAAAGGGGCGTTACCGGCAGTTTCATCAGGTCGATGCCGAAATCCTCGGCGCGGGCGAACCGCAGGCCGATATCGAACTCCTCGTCTTTGCCGACCAGCTTCTCCACGAACTGGGTATCGCCGATGGCGTGACGCTCCAGCTCAATACGCTGGGCGATGGCCCCACGCGTGAAGCATGGCGCGCCGCGCTGGTCGCGCATTTTGAAAAGCATCGCGGTGACCTGTCCGAGGAAAGCCTTGACCGGCTGGAACGCAATCCGCTGCGCATCCTCGACAGCAAGGACCCGCGCGATCGTCCGATTGCCGACAGCGCACCGGGGATCGACGCGTTCCTGACCGACGAGGCGGCCAGCTTCTTCGCGCAGGTGACGGCTGGTCTCGATGCGGCGGGCGTCAAATGGACGCGCAACGAAACACTTGTGCGTGGGCTCGATTATTATCGCCACACCGCGTTCGAATTCGTCACCGACCGGCTGGGCGCGCAGGGCACCGTGCTGGCAGGTGGCCGTTATGATGGCCTTGTCGGCTCGCTCGGCGGCCCCGAAACGCCGGGCGTGGGCTGGGCGGCCGGGATCGAACGGCTGGCGATGCTGGTGGGCTCGGTGCCCGCGCCGGCGCCCGATGTCGCGATCATCCCGATGGGGGCGGCTGCTGACGCGGCGGCGCAGGGCATCCTTGCCGATCTGCGTCGTGCGGGTGTTGCCGCCGACATGGCGTTTCGCGGCAATATGAAAAAGCGCATGCAAAAGGCCAATGCCTCGGGCGCACGCTTTGCCGTGATCCTGGGTGAGGACGAACTGGCCAAGGGCGTCGCCGCGCTCAAGGACCTTTCTGCCGGAACGCAGGAGGAAGTCGCTCTCGACGCGCTGGTGGCCAAGGTGCGCGCTGGATGATCCGCATTTCGGCGGAGCGTATTGCTGCGATCGAGGCCCGGCGCGACGAGCTCCAGGCGATGATGACGCGCAGCGATCTCGCGGCCGAAACCTTCGTCGCATTGTCGAAGGAATATGCCGAGATCGAACCGGTCGCGACCGCGGCGGGTGAGGTCCGGCGCCTGCGCGCCGAGCTTGTGGTGCTCAGCGAGCTTCAGGCGGATCCAGCGGCCGAGGCCGATATGCGCGCGCTCGCGGCTGAGGAAGCCGACGAAATTCGTGCAATGCTGCCGCGCGCCGAGCATGATCTGGCGGTGCGCCTGCTACCGCGCGACGCCGCCGATGAACGCCCCGCGATGCTCGAAATCCGCGCCGGCACCGGCGGGGACGAGGCGGCGCTGTTCGCGGGCGATCTCTTTCGCATGTATTCGCGCTATGCCGAAACGCGCGGCTGGCGGGTCGAACTGATCTCGGCCAGCGCGTCGGATGTCGGCGGGTTCAAGGAAGTTGTCGCCAGCGTCACCGGCCAGGGCGTGTTCGCGCGGCTCAAGTTCGAAAGCGGTGTCCACCGGGTCCAGCGTGTCCCCGTCACCGAAAGCGGCGGCCGCATCCACACCTCGGCGGCCACCGTCGCGGTGCTGCCGGAGCCCGAGGAAGTCGATGTCCATATCGACGAGAAGGATCTGCGCATCGATGTGTTCCGCTCATCGGGTGCGGGCGGGCAGCATGTGAACACGACCGACAGCGCGGTGCGCATCACCCACTTGCCCTCCGGTATCGTTGTGTCGCAGCAGGACGAGAAATCGCAGCACAAGAACAAGGCTAAGGCGCTGAAGGTGCTGCGTGCCCGGCTCTATGAGGCCGAGCGCGAGCGTGTGGCCAGCGCACAGGCCGGCGCGCGCAAGTCGATGGTGGGTTCGGGTGATCGCTCCGAACGCATCCGCACCTATAATTTCCCGCAAGGGCGCGTCACCGATCACCGGATCAACCTGACGCTCCACCGTCTGCCCGAAATTCTCGAAGGCCAGATGGACGATCTGATCTCGGCGCTGATCGCCGAGGATGAGGCGGAGCGGCTTGCCAGTCTCGTTGGATAAGGCGCTCCGCGCCGCGGCCGAGCAGCTTGCGCTCGTGAGCGATACGCCACGGCTCGACGCCGAAATACTGCTCGCCCATGCGCTGGGCATCTCAAGACAGGATCTGCTGCTCGGTCGGGGCGGGGAGGCGGTTCCTCCCGCGTTCGACGCCTTCGTCCAGCGCCGCGCCGCGGGGGAGCCGATCGCTTATATCGTCGGTGCCCGCGATTTCTGGTCGATCACGCTCAAGGTCGCGCCCGGCGTGCTGATTCCGCGTCCCGACAGCGAAACGCTGATCGAGGCCGCCGTCGCGCATTTCGGGCGGAAGGGGCCGGGCCGGGTGCTCGATCTGGGAACCGGTCCCGGCACGCTGCTGCTGGCCGCGCTGGCCGAATGGCCCGAGGCAACCGGACTGGGGATAGACGCGTCCGATACGGCGCTTGCGCTGGCGCGCGAGAATGCCGAGGCGCTTGGCCTTTCGGAACGGGCCGAATTCCGCAAGGGCGATTGGGCGGTGGGGCTGGACGGTCCGTTCGATCTTATCCTGTGCAACCCGCCCTATATCGGTGTTCATGAGGAGGTGGGCCTCGATGTCGGCGCCTTTGAGCCGCCCGAGGCGCTGTTTGCCGGAGAAGACGGGCTCGACGATTATCGCGTGCTGGCCAATCAAATTCCGCCCTTGCTGGCGCCCGAAGGGCTCGCCGCGATCGAGATCGGCCATGCCCAACGCCTTGCCGTCAGTGCGCTTTTTGCGCAGCCGGATCTCGCCCTGGAATGCAGACAGGATCTGGGCGGGCACGATCGCGCAATATTGCTTCGTTGGAGAGGCATGCATTTTTCTTGATTTTTCCCTTGGCGGGGCTTGGGCGTGGCGCTAGATAAGATTTCAGGGACGGGCAAATCGCGTTGATGAGAGCGTTTGCCGTTACCTGCCCCCAAAGTCATGATGTCGCTGAAGTCCGGTGGCTCTGGCAAAAAGGCGAAGCGCGCATGTGTCTGCGGCGCGGGACCGCCTGATGGGGGCTGGCACCGTTTTATCGGGAGCGTTGTCTAGGTTTTACGCTAGTCGAGGACACCATTAGCTTGATCAACAATCGTCAGACCGGCCGCCGTCGCGGTCGTGGCGGCCAGCGGCCGCAATCGGGCCAGGGACGCGGCCCCGATCAGGGCAATCGTATCGACAACCGCGCCCGCGGCAATGCGAGCCAGTTGCAC
The DNA here is from genome assembly GCF_033025475.1 of Sphingomonas sp. C3-2. Taxonomy (NCBI): domain Bacteria; kingdom Pseudomonadati; phylum Pseudomonadota; class Alphaproteobacteria; order Sphingomonadales; family Sphingomonadaceae; genus Sphingomonas; species Sphingomonas sp. C3-2. The sequence continues at coordinate 1,656,014 of NZ_CP130322.1, read as the reverse complement.
GAAAAGTACAAGACGCTCGCGCGCGATGCCCAGACTCAGGGCGACCGTGTCATGGCCGAATATTATCTCCAGTTCGCGGATCACTATTTCCGCGTGCTAAGTGAAAGCCGTTCGCGCTTTGAGGAAAACCGTCGCCAGCGCGACGATATCCAGGACGATGAGGACGAAGGCGAGGATATCCGCGCCGACGAGGGTGGTGAAGGCGAAGACGGCGATCGTCGTGAGGACGATTATCGTCAGCAACGCCGCAACCGCGAACGCCCCGCCCGTTTCGAACAGCGTGAGCCCCGCGACCAGCGCGACCCGCGTGAAGCGCGCGAGCCTCGGGAACCCCGCGAGTTTCGCAACACCCCGCGCGATGCGCAGGAGGACGAGGCCTCGGCCGAGACCGCCGATGCCGCGCCCGTCCGCGAGGAACGCCGCACCCGCACGATTCGCCCGCGCCGTCCCGTGCGCTCGGACGAAGGCGAGGCCGGTGAAGCATCGACGCTCAGCGTTGATGCGCTTCCTCCCGCGCTGACGCCGACGGCCGATGCGGAAGAGGCGCCCGCGCCCAAGCCGCGCGTTCGCCGCACCCGCAAGCCGGCGGCCGAAGCCGAGGCGCCCGCCGAGGGCTGATCCGATCCGGGTCTTTTGACATGAAAAAGGGGGCGGTACCTGCGAAGGTGCCGCCCCCTTTTCACATCTGGGCAACGCCTCGCCGCACCTACGTTAGCGATCATCCTCATCGTCGCGCGAATAATCCTGGATCTGCTCGTCATGGCCCGTGCCCGAGCTCAGGAAAACGAGCCCCATCAACGCGGTGCCCAGTAACAGGGTCAGGCCAACCCCCAATATCGTCGCGATCACCATATGGATCGGCATCGGCCCGTGCAGCTTTTCGAGGATCCAGAGCGCGGCGCCGATAACCACCAGCGTCACCAGCGCCATCCACGCCATCAGCCGCCGGAATCGCCCCCAGGCGAAGCGCGCATATTCGGGATCGTCGAGATTGGGCTTTCGGTCGATCATGCC
>NZ_CP130322.1:1500000-1650000 GCF_033025475.1 Sphingomonas sp. C3-2 | reverse complement strand
GTAGCGAAATTCCTTGTCGGGTAAGTTCCGACCTGCACGAATGGCGTAACGACTTCCCCACTGTCTCCAGGATATGCTCAGCGAAATTGAATTCTCCGTGAAGATGCGGAGTACCCGCGGTTAGACGGAAAGACCCCGTGCACCTTTACTGCAGCTTCAGAGTGGCATTAGGAAAGAATTGTGTAGCATAGGTGGGAGGCTTTGAAGCCGAGGCGCCAGCCTTGGTGGAGCCATAGGTGAAATACCACCCTGTTGTTTTCTGATGTCTAACCCAGCACCGTTATCCGGTGCGGGGACCCTCTGTGGCGGGTAGTTTGACTGGGGCGGTCGCCTCCTAAAGAGTAACGGAGGCGCGCGATGGTAGGCTCAGGACGGTTGGAAACCGTCTGCAAGAGTGCAATGGCATAAGCCTGCCTGACTGCGAGACTGACGAGTCGAGCAGAGACGAAAGTCGGTCATAGTGATCCGGTGGTCCCTCGTGGAAGGGCCATCGCTCAACGGATAAAAGGTACGCCGGGGATAACAGGCTGATAACCCCCAAGAGCTCATATCGACGGGGTTGTTTGGCACCTCGATGTCGGCTCATCACATCCTGGGGCTGGAGCAGGTCCCAAGGGTTTGGCTGTTCGCCAATTAAAGTGGTACGTGAGCTGGGTTCAGAACGTCGCGAGACAGTTTGGTCCCTATCTGCCGTGGGCGTCGAAATTTGAGAGGAGTTGACCCTAGTACGAGAGGACCGGGTTGAACATGCCTCTGGTGGACCTGTCATCGTGCCAACGGTGCAGCAGGGTAGCTATGCATGGACGGGATAACCGCTGAAAGCATCTAAGCGGGAAGCCTCCCTCAAGATAAGATTTCATAGAGCCGTCGAAGACCACGACGTTGATAGACTGGATGTGGAAGTGCAGTAATGCATGGAGCTAACCAGTACTAATTGCTCTATTCACGCTTGATAGTCCCACCATCAATGACAGCCCTGGGCTGTCGGATGGATGAGATTTAAAGCTCAACCAGATGATTGAAAACGCACGGATAACATCGACAAGAACCCAACATATTGCGCCGGCTTCATAGCTTGGTGACCATAGCGTCTGTGACCCACCCGATCCCATCTCGAACTCGGCCGTGAAACCAGACTGCGCCGATGGTACTATTGCTTAAGCACTGGAAGAGTAGGTCGTCGCCAGGCTTTGAAGCTCGCGCAATATGTTGTGTAAGAACCCATTCACAAACCCCGCTGCCTCAGGACAATCAAGAGGCCCAGCCCTCTCCTGATCCAGCACAAAGTTGACGCGGGATGGAGCAGCCCGGTAGCTCGTCAGGCTCATAACCTGAAGGTCGCAGGTTCAAATCCTGCTCCCGCAACCAACCACACAAACACACACAGGCGCCACTCGGCGCCTTTTTTTGTGCCCGGCGCACAGCGACCAGCGACGGCGCGGTGATGTGGCTATTCCCTCGAGGTGGCGCTATTGGGCGCGGCCAGCCGCCTTCAGCCGGGAATGCGCGCTCCTTCACGCCCGCGCATCCCCCGCATAATCGCCAATCCGCAATTCTCGTTGAGCATTGCTCCAATAATAGTTTGTAAATTTCTCTAAAATTGCCGGTTCGAGGCTTTGATTGAGCACTTAGAGATAGAAATTTCATCGATTGAATACACTGTTAAATAACAATTTATAATTTCGATCTCGAAAAGAAATCGGATCGTAAATCAGTGTCAAAAATAGTTGTAAATCCCATAAAATCCTTCATTTAATTTTGTAACTGCCTATACCGATTGGATTAACGCCCCTCGAGCGGGGGGGCTTTTTGAAATTCAAGAGGGGCAGCCTGCTGGAAACAGTGGGCCAATGTTACATGTCTATTGATCGGCGCCGATATCGCACTGTCCTGACATGGTTGGTGCAGCCATTAATGGTCCTGTTCCTGTTGCTGGGCGGTGGAGCGGCGCATGCTGCTGCCGACCTTCAGGTGTCGGATTATCGATCCAATCCAGAGACCGTGCCCAATGGCGGGGACATGACGTTCGACATTCGTCTGACCAATAATGGGTCGGATACGGTGGCGGACGGCAAGGTCGTCATCGATATTGGTGCGGGCTTTTCCGTCAGTGCTGGTGGTTATCCGTCCTACTGCACTTTGACGGGGGCGGTCGGCTCGCAGGTCCTGACATGTAATCTTGCGAGTTTCCCAAGCGGCGACCGGACGATCAGCTATACGGCCAAAGCAAGGTCGGTTGGCGCCTGGCCAACATCGGCGACCATTTCCAGCGCGTTGATCGCGGATCCCAATCCCGCAAACAATGTTCTGTCGATCGCGGCGCCGGTGATGGATGGGGCCGATCTTTCGGTTGTTAAGACCGACAATGATCCCGATCATTCGGTGCCAGCGGGAAGTGTCATTTCCTATACGCTGACCGCGCGGAACGATGGCCCGAATGCAACGGCCGCGGTCAAGTTGACCGACAACCTGCCGCCGGCAAGCGATTTTCAATTTGGCTCGGCGTCGGGCACGGGGTGGTCCTGTTCGCATTCCGGCACCAGGGTTGAGTGCACCTATTCGGGCGCGCCCGTGCTCAGCGGCAATTATCCGCCTGTAACGGTTACTGGCCGGGTCACGCGGGCCACGACGGGCACCATCACAAACAATGCTTTTGTCGGTCTGACCAGTCTGCTGGTGGGCGATCCGGCACCGGGTAACGACGCCGCGAAGCCCGTGGTCACGACAATCGAGCCGGGCACCGATCTTCGCGCAACGAAGGCAATGCCGGGCACGATCATCATGGGGGATGCTGCGGTAATCCGCATTGGTGTCGTCAATGATGGGCCAATGGCGGCCAGTTCCGCCACGGTGCAGGATTCGATCGACGCCAGTCTGACGATCGGTGCGCTGCCGAGCGGCTGCAGCCTTTCCGGGCGCATGGTGAGTTGTGTCAGTGGTGCGCTCGCCTCGGGCGCGAGCAAGACTTTCGACATTCCGGTTACCGGAGCGACCGTCACCAGCGGAGGGGTGCCGAACGTGGCGACGGTCACGCCACCGAACGGTTTGGCGGAAGCCAATCCGGGCAACAACGCGGCAACCGTCGTTTTTCAGGTCGTTGCCCCGTCCGCGGATCTTAGCGTTGGCAAGACCAAGGGGCCGAATCCGGTGGCTGCCGGTCAGAACATGACCAGCACGATCACGGTAAAGAACGAAGGTCCTTCGGTTCTTAGCTATGGCCCTGGCAAACCGCTGCGGGTGACCGACACGGTTTCTGCGGACGAAAGCTTTGTCTCCGCACCGGCGCCGTGGAGCTGCGCCCAGACTGGCAACCAGATCATATGCGATATTGCAACCGCAGGCACGTTGCCTGTGGGGCAGTCCATCTCGCTTGCGCTGGTGACCAAGGCGGGTGCGGCGGCGGACGTCGATATCACGAACACCGCCTGCACCGGCGGCTCGGGCAATTCGCTTGCTTCGCCTGCGGATGGCAAGGCCGCCAATGATTGTGCTGACGCGAATGTTCGTTCGACGACGCGCGCGGCCGATCTCAGCCTGGTAAAGGAAGTCGGGCTGAGCGCGACGGGGCCGTGGCTGAGCAGCCTCACCGTTCCTGACACTGTGAACGATTTCTACCTTCGCTTCACCGCCCGCAACGAAGGCGGTGACACGGCGCGCAATGTGACCGTGACCGACACCCTGCCCAATTTCGTCAATGCCGGCGGCTTTACCACGGCGGTGGCGACCGAGAGCGTGTCGACCGGATCGGTCAGCTATGCGGCCGCTCAGGGGCGCATCACCTGGACGATGAGCAATCTTGCGTCGGGCCCGGCGCAAACGGCGGTCGTTCGTGTGAGCCGTCCGGTCGAAAGCGGGACGCATATCAACAAGGCGACGATCTTCTCGGCGGATACCACTGAATCCGACCTGAGCAACAATGAAGGGCAGGCGACCTACACGATCAATCCGGTCGCGGATGTGCGCGTGAGCGACAAGTCGATTTCGCCGTCCCCGGCGCGGGTTGGTGTTGTTGCCAAATACACGATTGCTGTCGGCAATCTTGGCCCGAACCCGGCCGCCAATGTTGTTGTGACCGATGTGATCGATCCGACGCGGTTCGAGCTTGTTGGCGAGCCGAGCACGACCAAGGGTGGGGTTACCTGCACCAAGAACGATGCCACGGGTACGATTTCGTGTCCGATGGGTACGCTCAACCGCAATCAGAATTTCCAGATCTTTCAGGATGTGCGCGCGCGCTTGCCGTTCGGCGGGGCGATGACCGGTTTCCCGTTCTCGCATCAGAATACGGCGACGATCACGACCGATACGCTGGAAACGAGCACCGCCAACAACAGCTTCACCCGGACGCATGATGTCGTCGCGCCCGAACTGAACCTTTCGCTCACCAAGCAGGAGCCGATCGGCCCCGAATTCGATCCGCGCCGCTTTGGCGACGACCTGATCTATGATGTGCGCATTTGGAACAACGGGCCGTCGCGTGCGCAGAATGTCGTGGTGACGGATATTCCGGAACCGCCGGCGGGCTACACGATGGTGTATGACCGTTTTGAGGTGAACAAGGTCGCGGCCAATGGTGGTCTGACGCTCTACACGCCTCCGGCGCCGACCTGTGTCCCCAATGGTGCGAATGTCGAGTGCCGTCTCGGCGGCGCGGGGCAGAATCATCTCGACAGCGGCAGGCAGGTGATTTTCCGGCTCTATTTCAAGCCGAATGGCCCGGCCCCGTCGGGAACCCTGACCTTCAGCAACAGGGCGAAGGTGACTTCGACCGAGCAGGACAACACGACTGTTGTTCAGGCGGACAAGGATCTTGCCGATAACGAGCGCAGCCAGACGACGACGGTATTGCCGTCGACCGATCTGGAAGTCGTGAGCAAGACCGTGGCCGGCCCGTCGCCGGCGTCGATCAACGAGCCGGTCGAATATCGCATCGTTGTGCGCAACAATGGTGTTTCGCCGACCACGCAGGTGCGTGTCACCGATACCTTGCCCGCCGGTATGACGCTGGTGACGACGCCGGCACCGGCGGCGGTTGGTGCGGGCAGCGCCAGTGTCAGCGGTATCAGCTGCACGGGCACGTCGACGGTGCTCTGCACGCTCGACGGTATGTTCCCCGCCAATGGCGATCCGGTCACCATCACGCTCAAGGCGCGTGCGGCGCATCCCTATTCGGGAGCGCTGAACAGCAACATCACGAACAAGGCATCGATCGCCCCCGGTCAGAACGCCTCGGGCGATCCGATCACCAAGGACAGCGATCCGACGAACGACGAGAAGACGGCGGTCGTGCAGATCACCGGCTCGTCGATCGCGGGGAGCGTGTATGCCGATAATAATGGCGACAATGTCATTCAGGCTGCTGAGCGTCTGAGCGGCGTCACCGTTGCGCTGACGGGCACCGACACTTTCGGCAATACCGTCACCGTGCCGGCGACTGTGACCGATGCGAGCGGGAACTATATCTTCGATCGTCTGCCGCCGGGCGCTTACAGGCTGGTCGAGACGCAGCCTGCCAATTATTATGATCGCAATGAAGTTGCAGGCAGTGCGGGCGGCGATGTCGACAATGGCGTCTATGCGAGCACGGCTGCGTACAACACTATTGCCAATATCAACCTTCCGGCAAACACCGCCGCGACCGGCTATGTTTTTCAGGAACTGGCTGCGACATCGGTCGAAGGCTATGTCTACCGCGATCTGAACAATAACGGCGTCCGCGATGCGGGGGAAACGGGTTTTGCCCCGACCGATTTCGCGCCGGGCCAGCATGTTCGCCTGACCGGTACCGATTATGCCGGCAATGCGGTCAACCTGACCACGGTCGTTGACGCCAATGGCCGTTATCAGTTCACGGGCGTGGCGCCGTCGAACACCGATGGCTACACCGTGACCCAGATGCTTCAGCCCAATGGCGCGTCCGACGGGCTCGACAGCAATGGCTTGGGCGTGGTGGTTGCGAATTCGGGCGGCCGCGCAGCACCCGAGAACATCGTGATCGGTGTCGTTTCGGCCGGGCAGAACCTGACCGAGCGTAACTTCGGCGAACTGCCCAGCTCGACGTTGTCGGGTGTGGTCTTCTTCGACCCCAATGCGAACGCGACGAAGGACGCCGGCGAAAGCACCGGCATCGCCAATGCGATCCTCCGCCTGACCGGTACCAACGATCTGGGTGAAGCGATCGATTGCTCGGTCACCACCGATGCGACGGGTGCGTACAGCTTCCCGGTTGCAGGTGCGGCTTCGGCGCAGTGCCAGGTGCTGCGTCCGGGGACCTATGCGCTCACCGAAACGCCCCCGCCGGGCCTCACGCACACCGGTGCCTATATCGGTTCGGCCGGTGGTTCGTCGGGCGGCGTCAACACCGCCAATTCGGCGGCGGTTGGCAGCGGCAACCTGTCGGTCACCAACATCGTCATCACCGCTGGCACCACGGCATCGACCTATAATTTCGGTGAAAACGGGCAGGGCCTCACGGGCTATGTCTATGTCGATCGCGATGATTCCGGTGTGCGCGAAGCGGGTGAGATCGGTATTCCCGGCGTCACCATGACGCTTTCGGGCACGACCGCGAGCGGACAGAATGTCTGCGATTTCATCGACTGCGAAGCGGTCACCGACGCGGCAGGCAATTTCACCTTCCTCAACGTGCCGGGTGCCGATGCGACCGGTTATACGATCACCCAGCAGGCGCAGTCGAGCGCGCCGCTTTCGGCCTATGCCGACGGCAAGGACACTGCAGGCGGCGTCAATGGCGACGTGCGCGGCACCGCGGGCAACGACAAGATCACCGGCATCGTTCTGCAGCCGGGTGAGCTTGGCACCAACTATGCGTTCGGTGAACGCGCGGGCCGTCTTGCGGGCGGCAGCTATATCGACGGCAACGACGATGGCATCCGCCAGCCGGATGAGCCGGGCATCCCCGGCGTGACGGTCGAACTGAGCGGCCGCACCGATGACGGGCAGGACATCTGTACCCTGCGCGCATCGCTCAACCCCGCGCTGTCGTGCACTGTCACGACAGGACCGGACGGCCGCTACAGCTTTGAGGACGTTCCTTCGGGCACCTATACGCTCGTCGAAACCCAGCCGACCGAATATGCGGACGGCAAGGAAGGCGCGGGCACGCCGGGCGGTACAGTCAACAATGGCAGCTTTGGCAGCACGCCGCCGACCAACACCATTTCGAACATCCCGCTTACCCCGGGCACGAATGGCGACGGCTATGACTTCGGCGAACGGGCGGTCACCATTTCGGGCCGCGTGTACAAGGATGTCGAGCGTGACGGAGTGGATGCAGGCGGCGAGCCGGGCATTGGCGGCGTTACCATCAAGCTGATCCAGAACGGCGTGGTGATCAAGACGACCACCACCGGCCCCGATGGCAGCTACAGCTTCACCGATCTGCCGGGTGGCAGCTACACGGTCGAGGAAGTCCAGCCTGCAGGCTATGGCTCCTCCTCGCCCAACAGCGTCAACGTCAACGTGACGGCGGGCAGCGCACAGTCGATCGACTTTGCCGAAACCGTCAGCACGATCGGCGGCAATGTTTTCGTCGATGGTTCGGACGACGGCGTATTGCAGCCTGGTGAAAAGGGTATTGCCGGCGTCACCGTTCGCCTGACGGGCACCGACGATGCAGGCAAGCCGGTGGATCGGAGCACGACGACCGACGCCAATGGCGCCTTCGTGTTCGACGATGTGCTTTCGGGCACCTACACGATTACCGAAACCCAGCCTGACGGTTTCTCGGATGGCAAGGACAGCGCGGGCACGACGGGCGGCACGGTCGGCAACGACGTGATCAGCGGCATCGTCCTGCCGGTTGGCACCGATGCGACCGGCTATGGCTTTGGCGAGCGCGGTGAAGGCCTGACCGGCACCGTCTATGTCGATACCAACAATAATGGCGTGCAGGATCCGGGCGAAACCCCGATCCCGGGTGTCGAGATCCAGCTGTTCGACGAACAGGGCAATCTTGTCACCACCACGGTAACCGGCCCCGATGGCAGCTACCGCTTCGACCACCTCGAAGCGGGCAGCTACACCGTGGTCGAGGTGCAGCCCGCAGGCTATGGCGAGGGCCGGGAAAATCCGGGCAACCGCGTGCCTGTTGAGGTGAACACCGGCAGCCCGATCACCCCGGTGAATTTCGGCGAACGGACGGGCTCGATTGCGGGCGGTGTCTATAACGACACCAACGGCAATGGCCGTCGCGATCCGGGCGAACCGGCGATCACGGGCGTGACCGTGACGCTCACGGGCACCGATGCGCGTGGCAATGCCGTTACTCAGACCGTGACCAGCGGCCCCGATGGCAGCTATAGCTTCACCGACCTTCCGGGCGGCAGCTACACGATCACCGAAACGCAGCCCCAGGGCTATGATGACGGTGCGGACACCCCCGGCACGGCCGGTGGCACGCCCGCCAATGGGGACCAGATCACCAATATCGTGCTGGCCCCGGCGACTGATGCGACCGGCTATTTGTTCGGCGAGCGCGGCGACAATGCCCAGCTTTCGGGCAGCGTCTGGTTCGACGCCGACCATGACCGCGCACGCGGTCCTGGTGAGGATGGCCGTGCCGGTTGGACGGTGAATCTGTTCCTCGGCGACACGCCGATTGCATCCACCGTCACGGGTGCGGATGGCCAGTACAGCTTTGCCGATGTGCCGCCGGGCACGGGCTATCGCCTCGAATTCCGCAATCCTGAAAATGATGCGGTCTTCGGTGGTGCGCGTCCGAACGAGAACGGCGTGACCGCACCCAATGGCGTGGTCGGCCCGAACAACCCGGGCGGTGCCAGCGTGGTTGGCGGCCAGCTGACCGAACTGACGCTTGAGCCGGGCAAGAACGTGGTCCAGCAGTCGCTGCCGCTCGATCCCTCGGGCGTGGTCTATGACTCGGTGCGTCGTGTTCCGGTGGCGGGTGCGGTCGTTCGTATCACGGGCCCGGCGGGCTTCGATCCGGCGATCCATCTGCTCGGCGGTGCGGGCAATGCCGCGCAGACGACCGATGCGACCGGCGCTTATCAGTTCCTGCTGCTCCCCGGAGCGCCCGCAGGTGACTATGCGCTGGCCGTGACACCGCCCAATGGCAGCTATAACCCGATCCAGCCGTCGAGCATTATTCCCGCTTGCGTGGGGCCGTTCGCGGTGGGTTCGACGCCTGATCCGATGCTCATCTCGCTCAGCAACTCGGCCCCGCCGCAGTCCGCTGCGCAGGTGTGCTCGACCGGTTCGCTCAGCACCGCCTATTATCTGGGCTTTACGCTGACGCCGGGTGTCTCGGCCAATGTGATCAACAACAACATCCCGATCGACCCGATCCTTGAGGGCGCGATCGAGGTCACCAAGACCACGCCGATGGTGAACGTGACCCGTGGCCAGCTGGTGCCGTACCGCATCACCGCACGGAACACGCTTGCCGGCGCGATCACGGGGATCACGATCACCGACCGCGTGCCCGCTGGCTTCCGCTACCGCGAAGGCAGCGCCACCGTGGACGGCGTGCCGACCGAGCCTGTGCAGGCGGGCCGCATGCTCAACTGGCCCGACCAGCAGTTCGTGGCTGGCCAGGAAAAGCGTGTCGACCTGATCCTGGTGGTCGGTTCGGGCGTGGGTGAAGGCGAGCACACCAACAACGCGTTCGCGGTCAATGCGATTGTCGATACCGTGGTGTCGAACGTGGCCGAAGCGACCGTCCGGATCATTCCGGACCCCGACTTCGACTGCACCGACATCCTCGGCAAGATCTTCGACGACCGTAACGCCAATGGCGTGCAGGACGACGGGGAGCCCGGTCTCGGCGGTGTCCGTCTGGCATCGGCGCGCGGGTTGCTCATCACCTCCGACGCGCAGGGGCGCTACCACGTCACCTGCCCGATGATCCCGAACGAGGACCGTGGTTCCAACTTCATCCTGAAGCTGGACACGCGGACCCTGCCGAACGGCTACCGCATGACGACGGGCAACCCGGAAACGGTGCGCCTGACCCGCGGCAAGTTCGCCAAGCTGAACTTCGGCGCGGCGGTTCACCGGGTCGTGCGGCTCGACATCAATGGCGATGCATTCGACGGCGAAGCGGTTCGTGCCGACTTCGTGGCGAAGGTGATCGCCATGGCGGAAACTCTGGCTGAAAAGCCGTCGGTTCTTCGCATTGCCTATGCCGACAAGGGCGAAGGCGCGCGACTGATCGAACGGCGCATCGAAGCGCTCAAGAACATGATCAAGGATAATTGGAAGAAGGATGGCGATCGTTACCGCCTCGTGATCGAGGACGAGATCGTCGCCGGCCCCGTCGCAGCACAGGGAGGCGCGAAATGATCCGCGCATCCCGCCGGCTGATCGCCGGCCTCTCGCTCGGCGTCTCGGTCTTCGCGCTCCCGGCGGCACCAGCCGCCTGGGCGCAGGACGAGGAAAGCCTGAAGGATAGCCCGGCCTATTGCGGCGACGATACCGATCGTCGCTGCGGCCCGCTGGTCGACGACAGCATCGTCGAGCGCCGGGGTGTCGCGCCCAATCTGGAACGCGGCGATGCCGGCCATGCCGAGGCGTTCCGCCTCAGCGTCGACGGCGTACCGTCGGCCGAGGGCGATATGCCCAACGCCGCCGATCGCCAGCGTGCAACCGACCTTGATCTGGCGCGATCGGGCATCAATGTTCAGGTGACCGCGCTCGAAGCGGTGCCGATGCTGAGCGTGGTGGCGGCCAAGCCCGTCGTCTCGCGCGGCGAGAGCATGGCGTTCTTCGTGAACACCAACTACGCCTCACTGATCGAAAAGGCCGAACTGCGCCTGTTCGAACCTCGCCAGAACGCCGATGCGACGCCGCAGGCGGTGATCCCGGTGCGCCTTGGCGAACCGATCCTCTGGACGGCGGACGGCGATGAAGAGCGGTCGCTGCGCTATATCCTGCGCGTCTATGACGCCAAGGGCCGGTTCGACGAAACTGCGGTGCAGACGCTGCGCGTGACCACGGCCCCCGTGACGACCAACAAGGACGTCCGCACGGGGCCGGTGTTCGACAACCAGCGCACCACCGGCAACATCGCCGTGAACGGCGCCACCATCACGGTGAGCGGCAATGCCGGCAGCCCGGATGCGCGCGTGTCGGTGTTCGGGATGAACGTGCCGGTCGATCCTGCGGGCGGCTTCGTGTTCCAGCAGATCCAGCCTTCGGGTGCGCACGAGATCGCGATCGAGGTGGCGCGTCCGGGGGAGGCGCCGCAGCTGTTCCGCCGCGCGGTCGACCTGCCCGAACGGGATCAGTTCCTGGTGGCGATCGTCGACATCACCGGTGGCCATCGCAGCTTCGATCCCGCGAAGAACGCGATGCAGGGCGACGATGCGGACTATCGCCGCGACTATGTCGATGGGCGTCTGGCCTTTTACTATAAGGGCCGGATTTCCAATCGCTGGCGCCTGACCGCGTCGGCCGACACGGGCGAGCAGAAGCTGTCTGACCTGTTCGACCAGTTCGACGAAAAGGACCCGCGCTCGCTGCTCCGCCGTCTCGACCCCGAGCGGCACTATCCGATCTACGGCGACGACTCGACGACCGTCGAGGACGCGCCGACCTATGGCCGTTTCTACGTCCGTGCAGAGAGCGACAATGCCGAGGCGATGTGGGGTAACTTCCAGACCCAGCTGAACGGTACGGAACTGATCCGCTACCAGCGCAGCCTCTATGGGGCGAAGGCCGCCTGGCAGAATGCCGAGAGCACCAGCTTTGGCGAACGCCGCACCGAGATCACCGGCTTTGCCGCCGATCCGGGCACGATCGGCAGCCGCGAGGAATTCGCCTCGACCGGCGGCTCGGTCTATTATTTCGGCAACCAGGATATCGCGCCGGGTTCGGAGCGGATCTTTGCCGAAGTGCGCGACCGCGATTCCGGGCTGGTGATCGAACGCAAGGAACTGATCGCGGCGCGCGATTACGAGGTGAACTACATCCAGGGCCGGATCCTGCTGCGCAACGCGCTGCCGATCACGGCGGATTCGAGCATGTTCGTCCACCAGTCGTCGCTCCGGGGCAATCCGGTGTGGCTGGTCGCGACCTATGAATATGCACCGGGGCTGACGCGTCTCGATGCGTTCACCGTGGGCGGCCGTGCGCAGCATTGGCTGGGCGATCATGTCCGCATCGGGGCGAGCGCCTATAGCCAGGGTGAGGATCAGGCGTCGCAGGATCTGTACGGCGCGGATATCACGCTGCGTTACAAGCCCGGCACCTATGTGAAGGCCGAATTCGCGCGCGCCAATGGCATGGGCAATTCGCTCTTTTCGTCGACGGGCGGTTACGACTTCACCAATGTTGCGACCGAGGCGAACAATGCCGATGCGATGACCGTGGAGTTCGCCGCCGATCTCGCCGATCTGGGCGGTGATGCGCGCGGCGCGGTGGCCGGCTATTGGCGCCACCGCGATGCGGGCTTTTCGGGCCCGGGCGAGCTGACCTTTGGCGAAGGGCTCGACCAGTTCGGCGTGCAGGTGGACACCAAGATCGCCAAGAACACGACGGTCAAGGGCAAGGCCGATTTCGTCGACGGCAATCTGACCGAACGGCATACCGCCGAAATCGGGCTGCGCCACGAAGTGGCCGATGGCTGGTTCGGCGCAGTCGGCGTGCGTTCGAACAAGCAGGAAGGCCAGGCGTCCGCCTATTCCCCGATGATCGCCACGGGCGACCAGACGGGCGCGCGGACCGACGCGGCGGTGAGCTTCGGCTATCGCAACGCGGCGAATGTCGACGAGAAGGACGACGAGAAATCGCGCCCTTGGTCGCTTGCCGGCTTTGCGCAGAAGACGCTCGAGCGAAGCGGCGGACGGCTTGAGAATGACCGGTACGGCCTGCAGGGCGACATGGCGATTTCGGATCGGCTGACGCTGAAGGGCGAGGTATCCGAGGGCGATCTGGGCTTTGGCGCGGATGCCGGCGCGAATTATTCGCTCGGCGATCGTGGTTCGCTTTATGCCAGCTATGCGCTGGCCGGCGAAAACCCCGATGCGTTCAACACCGGCCGCCTTGGCCGCCTGACCGCGGGGACGCGCTATCGCTTCAACACCACCACCTCGGTCTTTGCCGAGGGGCGGTATGAACATGGCACCGGGCCGGTCGGCTTCACCCAGGCTTATGGTGTCGATTTCACGCCGTTCGATGGATGGACTTTCGGCACGCGCTATGAAACCGGCAAGCTTGAGGACGCGCTGGGCGCGGACATCAAGCGCGAGGTGATCGGCGGCAACGTCGATTACGGTGGCGAGCGCCTGCGCTGGAGCACCGCGCTCGAATATCGGACCGAGGACAGCAGTTCGCTCGGCAAGCGCAAGACCTGGGCGACGCGCAACCTGGCGACCTGGAAGGCTACCGAGGCGCTGCGCCTGTTCGCCAAGGGTAATTTCTCGATCTCGAACGCCGATCAGTCGGCGGCGCTGGATGCCGATTATTACGAGATGGCGGTGGCGGCAGCCTATCGCTCGGTCAAGACCGATGCGTTCAACCTGCTCGCCAAATATACCTATCTCTATGATCTGCCTTCGCCCGCACAGGTCGACGGCATGGGCCTCAACATCGATTATGCCCAGCGCAGCCATATCGTGGCGGTCGACGGCACCTATCAGATCACGCCGCGCTTTGCGCTCGGCGCGAAGGTGGCGCACCGTGTGGGCGAACTGCGCGCATCGCGCGACGGCACCGCGCCGTGGTTCGACAGCAAGGCAACCTTCTGGGCGATCCGCGGCGATTACCGCATCGTCAAGAAATGGGACCTGCTGGTCGAGATGCGGCAGCTGTCGGTGAGCGAAGCCGATGACAGCCGTCTGGGCGCGCTCGTTGGCGTGTACCGCCATGTCGGGAATAATGTGAAACTGGGCGTCGGGTATAACTTCACCGATTATTCGGACGACCTGACTGACCTGAGCTATGACGAGAAGGGTTTCTTCTTCAACATCATCGGCAAGTTCTGATCCCTATCCAAGGGACGACAAAGCCGCCGGGAGCCAGTCTTCCGGCGGCTTTTTTCATGCGTTTTTGCGCAGCAAAGGCGACGTGACGATGCCGTGAGTGTCGCGCTGTGCCCGAACCGGTCGGCGATGCGTTTGGAACAGGCATAGGGAGCCTTGACCTTGACATGATGTCAGGATGCACAAGGGGCGGCGACACACAGGATGGAGCCGGACAATGGACGTGCAAACGACCGAACGCAGTGCAGGCAGCAGGGAGGCCAGAGGGCATCTCGCGGTGCCGGTGCAGGGGATGAGCTGCGCGTCGTGCGCCGGCCGGATCGAGCGCGCGCTGGCCGTGGTGCCGGGCGTACGCAGCGTGGTGGTGAACCTCGCCAGCGAACGGGCCGAGATCGATCTGGAGGACGGCGCGGCGGACGGCCAGGCGATCGCCGACGCGATTGCGGGCGCGGGCTATACGCCGGGCATCACCACCAGCGAGATGACGATCACCGGCATGAGCTGTGCCTCGTGCGTCGGCCGGATCGAACGCGCGCTGGCAGTAGTGCCGGGGGTGCTCAGCGCGACCGTTAATCTGGCGAGCGAAACCGCGCAAATCTCTCACTTCACGACCGTGACGCCCGATATGCTGGTACAGGCGATCGCCAAGGCGGGTTATGCGGCGACGCCGCGCAGCGATGCGCCGAGCGGGGAAGTGGCGGCCGAGCAGGTCTGGCACGATGCCGATAGACGCGCATTGTCGCATGTCATCATCGGCGCGGTGCTGACCCTGCCGTTGGTGCTTCCCATGCTCCTTGCACCGCTGGGCATTACGCTCGACGTGCCGGGATGGGTTCAGTGGCTGCTTGCAACGCCGGTACAGTTCTGGCTGGGCGCGCGATTCTACCGCGCGGGGTGGAGTGCGGTGAAGGCGCGCACGGGCAATATGGACCTGCTCGTCGCGATCGGGACGAGCGCGGCCTATGGGCTGAGCGTCTATCAGCTCGCGGTGCCGGCGGCGCATCACGGCGCGGCGCATTATTATTTCGAGGCCTCGGCCGTCGTCATCACGCTGGTGCTGCTCGGCAAGTGGCTGGAAAGCCGCGCCAAGCGCCAGACGGGCGCGGCGATCCGCGCGCTGATGGCGCTGCGCCCCGAAACCGCGCGCGTCGTCGATGCCGGGGGCACCGAGCGCGAGGTGGGTGTTGAAAGCGTGCGGCAGGGCGACCTTGTCCGCATCCGCCCGGGTGAGCGCATTCCGGTCGACGGACGGATCGTCGAGGGCGCGTCGAGCGTCGATGAATCGATGCTGACGGGCGAGAGCCTGCCGGTGGCGAAGGCCAAGGGCAGCCTGGTCGTTGGCGGCGCGATCAACGGCGAGGGGCTGATCCTTGTCGAGACGACCGCGGTCGGCAGCGAAACCATGCTGGCGCAGATCGTGCGGCTTGTCGAAAGCGCGCAGGGCGCCAAGGCGCCGATCCAGCGGCTGGTGGATCGGGTGAGTGCGGTGTTCGTGCCCGTGGTTCTGGCGGTGGCTGCCATCACCTTTATCGGCTGGATGGTGGCGGGTGCGGGCGTCGACGTGGCGGTGCTCAATGCGGTCGCGGTGCTCGTCATCGCCTGCCCGTGTGCGCTTGGGTTGGCGACGCCGACCGCGATCATGGCGGGCACCGGTGTTGCGGCCCGCGCGGGGATATTGATCAAGGACGCCGAAGCGCTGGAAGTGGCGCACCGCGTCGATCTGGTGGCGTTCGACAAGACCGGCACGCTGACCGAGGGCAAGCCGGTGCTGGTCGATGCCCCGGCCGCACAGGGCATGGACGATGCAGCGTTTCTGGAGATCGCCGCCGCGATCCAGAGCGGGAGCGAGCATCCGCTGGCGCGTGCGGTGGTGGACGCCGCACAGGCGCGCGGGCTGGCGGTGACCCCGGCCGGCGATGTTCAGGCGCTGCCCGGGCGCGGCGTGCAGGCGGTGATCGGTGGGCGCACCTATATCCTCGGCAGCAGCCGGTTGATGACCGAGAACGCGATCGAAACGGGGGCGCTGCAGGCGCGCGCCGATACACTGGCGGATGAGGGGCGGTCGATTTCGTGGCTGGCGGAGATCGCCCCCGAAAAGCGGCTGTGCGGGCTGCTGGCCTTTGGCGACGAACCCAAGGCGGTGGCGGCTCAGGCGGTGGCGACGTTGCAGCACAGGGGCGTGCGCGCGGTGATGCTGACCGGCGACAATGAAGGCGCGGCCAAGGCGGTGGCGGGAACGCTTGGTATTGCGGAGGTGTTCGCCAACGTCCTGCCCGACGGCAAGGCCGAGGCGGTGGGCAAGCTGCGCACGACCGGGCGGACGGTGGCGATGGTGGGCGACGGCGTCAACGACGCGCCCGCGCTGGCGGCGGCCGATGTCGGGATTGCGATGTCGACGGGCACTGATGTCGCGATGCACGCGGCCGGAATCACGCTGATGCGCGGCGACCCGCGGCTGGTGGCCGATGCGCTCGACATTTCGCATCGCACCTATGCCAAGATCCGCCAGGGGCTGTTCTGGGCGTTCATCTACAACATCGTCGGCATTCCGCTCGCCGCGCTCGGCTATCTGAGCCCGGTGATCGCGGGGGCGGCGATGGCGGCGTCGAGCGTGAGCGTGATCCTCAACGCGCTGACGCTGCGCCGCTGGCGCGCGGCGGCGCGATAAGCCATGAAAAAAGGGCCTTGCCGAATGTGACGGCAAGGCCCTTTTTCTAACCGGCCGGTAACCGATCAGTCGGTTTCGTTGACCTTGCCCTTTTGGGTGAGCTTGTCCTTCACCTTGGCGCGGTTGGCATAGAGCAGGGCGGCGACGATGGCGGCCGAACCGATTGCCGCGCCGACGCCGGCGGCGCCCCAGCGGCCGGATTTTCCGCGCTTTTCGGTGGTTTCTTCCTGAAATTCGGGCTTGTTGTCGGCTGCGTCGTCGCTCAACGATTCCTCCTGATTACGCTCGGGTTACGCTTACGCTACGGAACATGAAGAGCGCGGCGCGCCAGATCAAGGGAAAGTCTTGATTTCCGGGCCGGGTGCGCCGCGCTGTGGCGAAGCCGCCGATCAGTCGCGCGCGGCGACGCAGATGATTTCCACCTTGTACTGCGGCGCGGCGAGCTTGGCTTCGATGGTGGCGCGGGTGGGGGCGTCCTTGCCGTCGATCCAGGCTTCCCACACGGCGTTCATCTCGCCGAAGGTGGCGATGTCGGCGAGGACGATGGTGGCCGAAAGCAGCTTCGACTTGTCGGTGCCGGCGCGCGCGAGCAGCGCGTCGATTTCGGCGAGCACGGCGCGCGTCTGTTCGGTGACGGTTTCGCCGTCGGCGATCTGGCCGGCGAGATAGACGGTGTTGCCGTGGATGACGGCTTCGCTCATGCGCGGGCCGGAGTCGAGGCGGGTGATCGTCATGGTCATTCCTTTCAGGCGTTGCGACGGCGGGCGTCGAAATTCAGCGGAGCACGTGCGCGCCAGAATCGGTGCGCGGTGCTAGTGCGCGCCATAGCGTGCAATCGACAGATCGGAAGTCTCAATCGCGGGTTGGCGCCCGCTGACGAGATCGGCGAGCACATGGGCCGAACCGCACGCCATCGTCCAGCCAAGCGTGCCGTGCCCGGTGTTGAGGAAAAGATTGTCGTACCGCGTCGCGCCGATCACGGGGGTACCGTCGGGCGTCATCGGGCGCAGGCCCGACCAGTAGCTGGCTGCCGGAATATCGCCCGCACCGGGGAAAAGATCGCCCACCGAATGTTCGAGCGTTGCGCGGCGGCGCGCGGGCAGCACATTGTTGTAGCCCGAGATTTCGGCCATGCCGCCCACCCGGATGCGATCCCCCAGCCGGGTGATCGCGATCTTGTAGGTTTCGTCCATCAGCGTCGAGACGGGCGCGCGCGCGGCATCGGTGATGGGGACGGTGATCGAATAGCCCTTCACCGGATAGACGGGCAGCTTCAGCCCGAGCGGGCGGACCATGCGCGCCGAATAGCTGCCAAGTGCCAGCACATAGCGATCGGCGCGGATCACGCCCCGGCTGGTGCGCACGCCCGCGATGCGGCCGGCCTCGACCTCAAGCCCGTCGATCGCGGTATCGTGCAGGAAGGTGACGCCCCGCGCCGCCGCCATTTCGGCCAGCCTATTGGTGAACTTGAAACAATCCCCCGTCTCGTCATTGGGCAGGCGCAGCCCGCCGACGATCTTGTGCTTCGAGGCCGCCAGCCCGGGTTCGGCGGCAACGCAGCCATCGGCGTCGAGCAGTTCGAACGGGACGCCGCCCGCGCGCAGCACCTCGATATCGGGGGCGACACCGTCGAGCTGTTTCTGGGTGCGGAACAGCTGCAGCGTGCCCTGCATGCGCTGGTCATAGGCGATGCCGGTCTCGTCGCGCAGCGCCATCAGCGTGTCGCGGCTGAACTCGGCGAGGCGGACCATCCGGCTTTTGTTGAGCGCATAGCGGCTGGCGGTGCAGTTGCGCAGCATCGAGACCAGCCAGCCGAGCATCTCGCGGTCGATCTGCGGGCGCAGGATGAGGGGCGCATGCTCCATCATCAGCCACTTGATCGCCTTTTGCGGGATGCCGGGTGCGGCCCAGGGCGAGGAATAGCCGGGCGAGATTTCGCCGGCATTGGCAAAGCTGGTTTCCAGCGCCGGGCCGGACTGGCGGTCGATGACCGTGACCTCATGGCCGAGTTTGGACAGATACCAGGCGGAGGTGACGCCGATGACGCCACTTCCGAGAACCGCGACTTTCATGCTGCCTCCAGGCCTGCCCCGGCGGCGTCCAGATAATGGCGCTCATAGCGCGACCCGAGGCTGGTGAGAATTTCATAGGAAATCGTGCCCGCATCGGCGGCGAGCCGATCGAGCGATTGGTGCGGGCCGATCAGTTCGACCCAGTCGCCGGGCTGGAGCGCGCCTTCGGGGAGCGCGCTGATATCGAGCGAGATGCTGTCCATCGAGACGCGGCCGGCGATCGGCAGGCGCACGCCCTTGAACCATGCCGCGCCGCGATTGCCGAGCGCGCGGGGAAGCCCGTCGGCATAGCCGACCGCGATCGTCGCGAGCCGGGTTTGGCTGAGCGCGGTGAAGCTGAGCCCATAACCGACCCCGGCGCCCGGCGCGACGGTGCGCGTCTGGATGACGCGCGCGTCGAGCGACACCACGGCGCGCATCGGATTGTCGCCATCGAACGGCGCGCCGCCGTACAGCGCGATGCCGGGGCGGACGAGATCGCCATGAAAACCGGAAGAGAGGAAGGCCCCGCCCGAATTGGCGAGCGCGCGCGGCACGCCGGGAAAGCGATCGGCGAGTGCCGTAAAGGCGCGGTGCTGCGCGGCATTGGCGCCGTGATCGGGGGTGTCGGCACAGGCGAGATGGCTCATCACGAGCACGGGGTCGACCTGCGCGGCGAAATCGGCGCTGGCGGCAAGGGCGGCGGCTTCATCGGCGGTGAGGCCGAGGCGCGACATGCCGCTATCCACCTGAACCGCGGCGGGCAGGCGAACACCGCGCTGGGCGGCGAGCGCGCGCCAGCGCGCGGCCTGATCGGGGGCGTTCAGCACGGGGATGGCGCCGGCATCGGCGCATAGGCGCTCGGCACCGGGCGCAAGCCCGTTCAGAATGAAAAGGCGCGCATCCGGCGGAAGCAGGGGGAGGAGGGGGATCGCCTCCGCCAGATGCGCAACGAAGAAATCGCGGCAGCCCATGGCTGCGAGCATGGGGGCAACACGCTCTGCGCCAAGGCCGTAAGCATCGGCTTTGACCACCGCGGCCGCGCGCGCGGGGGAGGTGCGCGCGGCAATGTGGCGGTAATTCGTAGCAAGTGCGGACAGATCGATTGTGAGGCGACCGCCAAGCCCCAAATCGGGAGAGAGGGAGTATCTGTCCATGCGGCGCAGTCTATGCGCCGATCATTCGAATGAATGACGAAATGATGACGAATGATTGCGTGAATGCTATGATCTGCTCATAAAATTCGAGCATAACGGAATTTCATTGTGTCACTCGATGCCATCGACCGGAATATCGTGCGCCTGCTCAGGCTGGATGGGCGGATGTCCAACGCCGAGCTTGCGGCGAAGGTGGGGCTTTCTCCCTCGGCGTGTCTGCGCCGGGTCAACAATCTCGAGGAAGCGGGCGTCATCCGTGGGTATACCGCGATCGTCGCCGGGCCGGAGGAGGACGGCGTCGTCGCGATCGTGCGGATCACGCTCGAACGCCAGACCGAGGAATATCTCAATCGCTTTGAGGCGGCGGTGCGCCAATATCCCGAAATCCAGGAATGTTTCCTGATGACGGGCGATGCCGATTATATCCTGCGCGCGGTGGCGGCGGACACGGCGGCCTATGAGGAAATCCACAAGATCCTCTCGCGCCTCCCCGGCGTCGCGCGGATCCATTCCTCCATCGCGATGCGCAGCGTGCTGCGCCCGGGGCCGAAACGCCGCGCGCGCGGGTAAAGCCCTTAACCCGTCAGCGGCGGGCGGGGCGGAGCGCCAGTTGCTGGGGGCAGAGACGCGGATCGGCGCGGGCGTAGAGTTGGGCGGCGAGCCGCGCATAGCGCGCGGCCATGGCGCGGTGGGCGAGTTCGGCGACCCGGTCCACCGCATGTTCGGCGGCGCGGAGTTCGGCTTTCCAACAGGCAATGAGCACGTCTCTGGCCTTGCGTCCCATCTGAACCTCCGGTCCTTCCCAAACTCGATCAGGGCATATCGTTAATTCTCTACCATTTAAGTCAACATAACACGACGGCGCAAAATTGGCCAGCCGGCCGTCCGCCGACCGGTCGTGTTTTTGGCTCCAGCCGGCTTGGGGAGGACTCGGGCCGTCTCAGCCCTGGGGCGAGGCGCTTGCCCCGGCCATTGGCGCACGGGCTATAGGGGGCCATGGATAACCAGGTGATTGGAGTGATGATGAAGCGTCTGCGTATCGGGGCGGTGATCGTGGCCGGGATGGCCGTGCTGGGTGGTGCGCAGGGCGCGCAGGCGAACGGGCTGGTGGCCGAGGCCAATCTGGCGCGCTGGCACGGCGACTGGGGCGGCGAACTGGGCGCGGGCTATGCGTTCGAGGCCGCGGGCTTCACCTTGCGGCCGATGGCGGGGGTGATGCTGCAGGATGATGGCGATGGCACCGGAACCAGGCTCTACGGCAAGATCGAGGCGAGCTATACCTTGCCCGCATCGGTGGAACTGGGGCTGGGCGCGCGGCTGAGCGGCGACCGGACGCGCAGCTATGCGCTGGTGAGCCTGCCGCTGGCGCCCAAGATCCGCGTGAAGGGCAATGTCGGCGACGGCTATTTCGCGCTCGGCGCGCGACTGGATTTCTGATCCGGGAATAGGGGGCAGGGGCGGCGCGGTGCCGCCCCTGCCGACCGGTCAGGCGGCGAGGAGTTCGTCGGCCGGGCCGAAGAATTCATAATGGATGCGGCTGGCCTCGACCCCGGCGAGCGAGAGCGCGGAGACGAGCGCGCGCAGGAAGGGGCGCGGGCCGCACAGATAGAAATCGGCATCGTCGACCGGGGTGTTGGCAAGCAGCCAATCCGCGTCGATCAACCCGGCGACGTCGTAATCGCGGCCCTGAACATCCTCTGCCCGGGGCTGCTGATAGAAGATCGTCGCCTTGCCGTTGGGCAGGCTGTCGACGAGCGCGCGGACATGATCGCGCATCGCATGGGTCGATCCATCGAGCGTGCCGTGCGCATAATGGACCGCAGCGTCCTTGTGCTTGGCGGCGATGGTTTCGAGCATCGCGACCATCGGGGTGAGGCCGACACCGCCCGAGAGCAGTATGACGGGGCGGTCGACATGTTCGCCCATGAAGAATTCGCCCGCGGGCGCGCCGACCTTGAGGACGGTGCCCGGCTTGGCCGCGTCGTGCAGCCAGCCCGAAACGATGCCCTGCGGTTCGCGCTTCACCGAGATGCGGTAGCTTTTGCCATTGGGCGTTTCGGAGATCGAATAGTTGCGCTTGAGCGGGGCATGACCGGGAATTTCGACCCAGAAGGTGAGATATTGGCCGGGCTTGTGGCGGAGCACGGGGCCGCCATCGACCGGGCGCAGGATGAAGGAGGTGATGATCGCGCTTTCGTGGCGGACCTCTTCGACCACGAAATCGCGCCAGCCGTTCCAGCCGCCCTCGGCCGAGGCGAGATCGCGGTAGATATGATCCTCGCGCGCGATGAGGATATTGGCGAGGAACCAATAGGCTTCGCCCCAGGCGGCGAGGATCTCGTCGGTTGCGGCATCGCCCAGCACATGCGCGATTGCGCCCAGAAGCGCCTCGGCGACATGGGGGTAATGTTCGGGCAGGATCTGCAGCCCGACATGCTTTTGCGCGATCCGTTCGACCGCGGGCGCCAGCGCGCCGAGATTTTCGATATTGGCGGCATAGGCGAGGATCGCCGTGGCGAGCGCGCGCGGCTGCGAGCCGGCATCGCCGTGGTGCGACTGATTGAACAGATCGCGGATATCGGGGTTCTGGAACATCCGCGTGTACATTTCATGGACGATATCGAGCCCATGCGCCTCGAGCGCGGGAACGGTGGCTTTGACGATCGCGATGGTTTCGGCGGAAAGCGGTTTTTGCGTCATGCGGATACTCCTGGAGCGAAATCAGGCAAAAGGGGGTTCGTCGTAGAAATCGACCTGCATGCGCAGCGGGCCGAGCGGTTCGACGAAATGGGTTTGTTCGGGAAGGATGATCCCGGGACGATCCGGGGTGAGGATCTGTTCGGAGGGCGGCGCGGCGATGGTGAGGCGCAATTCCCCCTCGAGCACGCGGATGACGCCCCAGACACCGGGCTTGGTACGGTGTTCGCGGCGCAGCGCGGCGGGCAGATCGACCTCGGTGAAGACCGGGGTGGAGCGGTAGGGACTGGGCATGTCAGCCCCCCACCGGGCAGGCGGCGGGGGCCGCGGCCGAACCCTGCGCGCCGCCGAGGCGGAAGAACAGCGCAAGGCTGAGGCTTTCGCCGATCCGGGCGGCCTTGTCCTGCAGTGCCTGTGCGGCTTCGGGCATCATCACCTCGGCGGTCGTGGCGTTCCAGAGCGCGAGCCAGCGATCGAAATGATCGGGGGCGATCGCAGCGCGGTGGCGCAGATGGGCGGCCATCGGGTTGCCCTTATAGCGCCCGCTGGTGAGCATCACCGACGACCAGAAGGCGATCAGCTTTTCGAGATGTTCGGGCCAGTCGGTGATCGCCGCGTTGAAGATCGGCCCCAGTTCGGCGTCTTCGCGGACGCGGGCGTAAAAGAGGGGGATCAGGCGTTCGAGCCCGGCTTCGTCGAGCGGTGAGCGGTCATCCATGAGTCGCACCTTAAACATGCATCTTCAATGCATCTATTATCACGGCTTAAAAGATGCAAGAGAAATGCATATATTAATTCGGGCCGCCGACGACGATGGAGCAAGACCATGCGCCTGACGCTTTTCACGGATTATTCGATGCGCGTGCTGCTCTATCTGGGCGCGCGGCCCGATCGGCTGTGTTCGATCGCCGAAATCGCGCGCGGTTACGCGATCTCGCAAAACCATCTGATGAAGGTGGTGAACGAGCTGGTGCGCAGCGGCTATGTCGAAAGCGTGCGCGGGCGATCGGGGGGCGTGCGGCTGGCGCTGGCGCCCGAGACGATCAATATCGGCGCGGTCGTCCGTCATACCGAGGACGGGTTCGACCTTGTTGATTGCGGCGGCTGCACGATTGCGCCCGCCTGTGGGCTGACCGGGATATTGCGCGAGGCGGTGGGGGCGTTTCTGGGAGTGCTTGACCGGTATACGCTGGCCGATCTGCTCGGCCGCCGCGCCGATATTGCGCAGCTATTCCTGACCGAGGCCGAGACCGGGCGCGCGACGGCCGGGTGAGCGGTATGGGCGCCGAATTCAGATAAAGCTTGAAACCCGCGGCGTGCGCGCCGATGTTGGGGGCATGTGCACGATGCCGTTCCTCTATTGCCTCCTTTCGCGCCGGGAAAACCCGCTCGCACTGGCTTTGCCCCAGGTCTGAGGCGTTTGGCGCCCCAGGCTTGGGGCGTTTGCATCCACATCCAGAGTTCACCGAAAAACGGACAGGCGCGGCCCGATGCGGCACGCGCACCCGATTTGCTGCAAGGCAGACCCATCAATGCGTAAACCAGCCGGCGACACCGAGTCGCTTCCCGTAATCATCATCAGCGAGGACGATCAGGACCGTCTGTTCGATCTGGCCTATGCCTATGAAAAGCGCGCGCCGCAGGTATCCGAAACGCTGCTCGCCGAACTGAACCGCGCCGAAGTGCGCAGCGAAGACGATATGCCCGCAACCGTGGTCGGCATGGGATCGACCGTGCATTTCAAGGCCGAGGACGGGCAGGATCGCACGGTGACGCTGGTTTATCCGGGGCAGGCCGATATCGAAGCCGGCAAGATCTCGGTCGCGACGCCGGTGGGCGCGGCGCTGATCGGGCTGACCGTTGGCCAGTCGTTCCGCTGGGCGGGCCGCGACGGGCAGGGCCATTTGCTGACCGTCGTCGCGGTCGAGCGCAAGCCCGCCGCCTGAACGAAAAAGGGGCGCCCGGACCAGACCGGACGCCCCCTTTCGTGGCCGATTTCTTACCAGAAGAAATCGTAGATCGTATCGACGACATAGCCGTTGCGAATATCGACGAGCAGGACGTCGTCGAAATAGCGGACCCAGCGATACGGGCCGTTTGCGGGCGGCAGGCGATAATGCCAGGGATCGTCGATCCAGTAGCTCGAGCCGAAGAGCATCGAGTCGAGATAGATGCCCGAATTGAAGCGGCGATAGCCGTAGTCCCAGCCATAGGGGACGTGGTAGCGCCCCGAGCGGTAGACATGCCGGTTGTCCTGACGATAGCGCTGCCAGTCATAGCGCCGGTCATTGCGCCAGTCGCGGTTCCAGCGATGATCGTCGCGATCCCAGTTGCGATCGCGGTTTCCGTTCCAATTGCGATCGCGGTTCCAGTCGCGGTTGTTGGCCCAGTTGCGATCACGATTCGCGTCGCGGTTTCCGTTCCAGTTGCGATCACGATTCGCGTCGCGATTGCTGTTCCAGTTGCGGTCGCGGTTCGCGGCGCGGTTGCCAGCCCAGTTGCGGTCGCCATTGCCGTCGCGGGCGCGGCTCCAATTGCGGTTCTGGTCGCGATTGCCCTGCCGGTCGGCGACGGGTGCGGCGCGTTGCCAGCGGGTGGTGTCCGGTGAGGCATTGGCGGGCCGATCACCATTGCCGCGCCAGCGGCGATCCGGGGCATTTGCCTGCGGGCGCATCTCGCCACGGCGCTGCATCGTCGGGCGTTGGCCATCGCCGCGCTGTGCGCGGGCTTCGGGGATGCGCGCGCGATCAGGGCGGGCCTGGCGTTCGGCACGGTTTTGACGTTCGGCGCGCGGCTGGCCGAAACCACGGTCGCCAGCGGGGCGTTCCTGCGCAAGCACGGGCGATGCCGCAGTCGCCGCAAGCAGGGCGAGGATCAGCAACTTCTTCATGGCAGATACTCCAGCGCGGCGCATTTCGCCGCCATTGCACCAACCATGACGATTCGGGCGTGAGCCGAGACTGAACCGGCTTGTCAGCCGATTGAAAGGAATCGACCGGGCCGGACGCTTGCCATTTCGCGCCTGTTATTTGGAGGGCGGGGTGAGCGCCGGAACCTCGCGCGCGGCGTCCTCACGCGAGATGCGTGGGGGGGGAACGGCCGAGATCGTCTCGCCGCCGGCGGCGATGCGCGCGGCGTGGCGGATCGCGCGGCGGATGCGCGGATAGGTGCCGCAGCGGCAGATATTGGTCATCGCCGCGTCGATATCGTCGTCGCTGGGATTGGGATTTTTGGCGAGCAGATTGGCCGCCGCCATGATCATGCCCGATTGGCAGAAGCCGCATTGGGGCACATTTTCGGCGGCCCAGGCCTGCTGGACCGGATGGCTGCGATCGCCCGACAGCGCCTCGATCGTGGTGACGAACGCGCCTTCGAGATCGCCGATACGGACCTGGCAGCTGCGCCGCGCCGCGCCGTCGATCTCCACCGTGCACGCGCCGCAATCGCCCCGCCCGCAACCATATTTGGTGCCCGTGAGATTGGATGCGTCGCGCAGCGCCCAGAGGAGCGGCGTATCGGGATCCATGCGGTAATGGACGGGCTGGTTGTTGACGGTGAAGCTGGTCATGGCTGCGCGGTGATAGCCCATCGCCGGGCTGCGGGGAAAGATGCGTGTCTTGCAGAGCCCTGCAGCGCCACCAATATGCGTGGCCATGACGACACAACCCAGCCTTTTCATCCCGCACGGCGGCGGCCCCTGCTTCTTCATGCACGAGGACGGCAGCGTCGATCCGATGTGGCAGCCCATGCAGCGCTATCTGGAACGGATCATCGCCGACCTCCCCGAAAAGCCCAAGGCGATCCTCATGATCTCGGGCCATTGGGAAGAAGAGGCGTTCACCGTCCATACCGGCGCGCAGCCCGCGCTGTATTTCGACTATTACGGCTTTCCCGAGCACACCTATCGCCTGCGCTGGGACGCGCCGGGCGCGCCCGCGCTGGCCCGCCGCGCCGAGGCGCTGCTGAAGGCCGCCGGTTTCGCGACCGGCGAGGAGGCCGCGCGCGGCTGGGACCACGGCGTGTTCATCCCGATGATGGTGGCGCGGCCCGAGGCGGATATTCCGGTGGTGCAGCTTTCGCTGCGCGGCGACCTTGACCCCGCCGCGCATATCGCCGCCGGCCGCGCGCTTGCGCCGCTGCGCGACGAGGGCGTGCTGATCGTCGGATCGGGCATGAGCTTTCACAATATGCGCGTGCGCGGCCCCGCCGCGACCGACGCCGCCGATATTTTCGACGATGCGCTGACCGCCGCCGTTACCGACCCCGATGCCGAGTCGCGCGCGCGCCGCGTGGCGGCATGGGAGGATCTGCCCGAGGCGCGCTTTGCGCACCCGCGCGAGGAGCATCTGATTCCGCTGATGGTGGCGCTGGGGGCGGGCGGCGACAGCCCGGCAACGCGCGATTTCACCGATCATGTGATCGGCTGGAAGGTTTCGGGCTACCGTTTCGGCTGACCCGATCGGGCCGGGGCCGGCGGGATCAGTCCCGCCAGCTCCGGTCGATCCGGTCGACAAGGCGCACCATCGCGGCGAAATCGGGCGCACCCGCCCCGCCGGGGATCTGGACCTTGTGCAGATCGCGCTGGTGCACGGCGATCACGTCCTCGGCCACGGTGATCGGCTGGCCCATCGACAGCGTGGCGAGCTGGATCTCGCAGGCGCGCTGGAGCGACCAGTGCTTCAGAAACGCCTCGGGCAGGGTGGTGCCCATCACGAGGATGCCGTGGTTGCGCAGCAGCATCACGCGCTTGCTGCCGAGATGCGCGACGAGTCGCTCGCCCTCCTCGGCGCGGACGGTGACCCCCTCGAAATCGTGATACGCGATCTGGCCGATGAAATTGCACGCATAGAAATTGATCGGCTGAAGCCCGCCCTCGAGCGCGGCGACCGCCATGCCCGCGGTGGTGTGCGTGTGCATGATGCAATGCGCATCGGGCAGATGGCGGTGGAAGACGCTGTGCTGGGTGAAGCCCGCGAGATTGACCGGATAGGGATTGTCGTCGAGCTTGTTGCCGTCAATGTCGATCTTGACGAGGTTGGAGGCCTTCACCTCGCTGAAATGCAGGCCGTACGGGTTGATCAGAAAGGCGTTTTCGCTGTCCGGCAGCTTTACGGTGATGTGGTTGTAGATCATTTCGGACCAGCCGAGCATGTCGAACACGCGGTAGCAGGCGGCCAACTGGCGCCGTGCTTCCCATTCGGCTTCGCTCCATTCGGGGGTGGACCTGATCGCCGTCGCCATCCGTCTCTCTCCTCGGAATTATCCGTATCTTTGTGCAACCTATATCGCATGACGCCCGGGGCAGGGCAATCGGGGGGACGGGGGCAGCCAGCGGCGCCGCGACCGGGGCTGGGGCGCGACGGCGCTTTGCGTCTTGAAAATCACGGGGTCTGCTGATAGTGCGCCCCGCACACGGCGTGGGAATCGTCCTACGACGGCCATGTTTTATTGCTTCTGGAGCGAGCGATTCGCGCCTGTTCCGGAACCGGAAGATTGGAGACTGACGGCCTTATGCAAATCCTCGTTCGCGACAATAACGTCGACCAGGCACTGCGCGCGCTCAAGAAGAAGCTGCAGCGTGAAGGCGTGTACCGCGAAATGAAGCTTCGTCGTCACTATGAAAAGCCCTCGGAAAAGCGTGCGCGCGAACGCGCTGCTGCCATCCGCCGCGCCCGCAAGCTGGAGCGCAAGCGCATGGAACGCGACGGCGCTCGTTAAGCAGACCGGCCGGGGTTATGCCCGGCCTGCCTGACACGCATTTTTCCAGACCTTTCAGTCCGAAGGCAGTTCGACAATGTCCGTAACCGCAGTACCGCTCCGCCCAATCGCAAAGGGTGCGCTTGCGAAGCTCTGGATTGGCGTGGGTCTGGCGGTCGCGGTTGCAGCTGGCGGCGCCTATCTCGGCACGCAGAGCGCCGCGGTGGCCAATGCCGGCACCCCCGAGCAGTTCCTTGCGTGGAACGCGAAGCAGGCCGGTGTCGTCACCACCGCTTCGGGGCTGCAGTACAAGGTCGTCGAAGAAGGCAAGGGTGCAAAGCCCACCGATTCGGACGCTGTTCTTGTGAGCTACAAGGGCACGTTGCGCGACGGTAAGGTGTTCGACGAGAATTCGCAGGCGAGCTTTCCGGTCGCCGGCGTGGTTCCCGGTTTTTCCGAAGGCCTGAAGCTGATGTCGCGCGGTGCGAAGTACCGCCTCTTCATTCCGCCCGCGCTTGGCTATGGCGAGCAGTCGCCCGCCGAAGTGATCCCGGCGAATTCGGTTCTCGTGTTCGATGTCGAGCTGCTCGACTTCCGCTCGATGGCCGAGATTCAGGCGGAAATGCAGCGCATGCGCGAAAGCGGTGCGATGCCCGGCGGAATGCCCGGCGGCCGCTGACACCAGCGGACTGGAAAAGAGAATCAAGGGCTGGCGCCGCAAGCGCCGGCCCTTTTCTTATGTGCGGATGACGGGTCAGGGCGGCGCGATCAGCACGCGCTGCGGGCCGCGTTCGGAGCGGCGTTCGAGCGCGACCTTGATCATCGCGACGATCGGATCGGCGAGCGCGAGGCCGTAAATGCCGAACAGCGTGCCGAGAAGGATCTGCGCGCCCAGCGTGAGCGCGGGCGGCATATCGACCGTCTGCTTGGCGACGAGCGGGATCATCACATAGCCGTCGAAGGTCTGGACGACGAAATAGACGGCGATCGCGAGCAGCCCCGTCTCCACCCCCGCGCTGAAGCCGACCGCCACCATCAGCAGCCCGCTGATGAACGCGCCGATATTGGGGATGAAGGCGAGAACCCCGGTGAGGATGCCAAGGATGAGCGCCATCGGCACCCCGGCCAGGCTGAGCGCGATCCAGGTGAGCACGCCCTCGAAGAACATGCCGAACAGCCGGCCGGCCATCAGGCGGCGCATGGTGAAGCCCATGCGATCGAAGGTGATGCGGGCTTCCTCGCGCTTTTCGGTGGGGAGCAGCCATTGGAAGCCACGTTCGTAGATGCGCGGCTCCATCGCGAGGAAGAGGCCGATCACCGCGATCATGAACAGGCTGGTGAGCGCGCCAAAGGCGGTGCTGAGATAGCTGGTCAACCGGCCGAGCGAGCCCAGCGCCTCGCGCGCGAGCGTCTTGATATCGTCATTGCCGGGCATCAGCCCCATCGACGACAGCCATTTGAGGAATGCGTCGCCCTGGACGACGATGGTTTCGCGCAACTGGGTGGCCTGTTGGCCGAGTTCGACCCCGGTGAGATAGACCGTGCCGACGAGAAAGCCGATCGCGGCGAGGACGACGATCAGCAGCCTGATGCCGCGCGGCAGGGGCAGGGCGCGGCCGAGCAGGCGCGTGCCGCCATCGAGGATGATCGCGAAGATGATGCCGCCCAGGATGAGGAGCAGCGGCTGGATGAGGAGGACGACGAGCGCGAAGGTCCCGGTCATCGACAGCCAGATAAAGGCCTTGCGGATTTCGGCGCGCACCGCGGGGTCATGAACCTCGCTAGGACCGGGGGTGGTCACCGTACGAGGTTCATTTTCCGCCATGGGTTAGCTTTCCTGAGGCCGCAGGCTGGAAAAGGCGCGCCCGGACCGCATCGAGGTGAACCAGCTGATCGGGTTCCACCATTTGGCCGACCCGTCGAGAGAGAAGGTGATGAATTCGGCGCGGCCGCCGATATTTTCCCATGGCACCGGGCCGCCAAGCCCTTGCGCTGCGACTGGGAAGCGGCTGTCGGCCGAATGATCGCGATTGTCGCCCATCAGGAAGACATGGTCTTCGGGGATGGTGATCGGCGGGAAATCGTCACCCACCGAATAGCCGGTGTCGAGCACGGTGTAGCTGCGGCCATTGGGCAGCGTTTCGCGAAAGCCGGGCAGCGCGCAATAAGCGGTGCCGTCGCCGTTTTCGACGCGCGCGCCGGGATATTCATCCTCGCGGCAGGGCATGTTGCGATCGACCGGGATGTGGAGCGTGCCGAGCGGCTGGCGCTTTACGGGGACATTGTTGAGGATCACCGTGCCGCCGCGCACTTCGAGCCGGTCGCCCGGCAGGCCGATGACGCGCTTGATATAATCGGTGCGCACGCCCGGCGGGCTGACGATCACGATATCGCCGCGCTTGGGCAGCTTGCCGAAGATTCGTCCCGGCATCGGCGGCAGGATGTGGAAGCTCGCCGAGACGAACGACCAGCCATAGGCATATTTGGAAACGACGAGCCGGTCACCCGTGAGGAGCCCCGGCACCATCGATTCCGAGGGAATGTAGAAGGGCTTGGCCACGAGGCTGTGGAAACCGAGAACGGCGAGGACGAGCCAGAAAAGGGCGCGTATCTCCCCCCACCAATCGGTTCCGGTCTTGTCTTCGGGGGCGCTGGCCTTGGATGGCGTCGTGTTCAAGCCTTGTCCTCTTCTATCGGCAACGCTTCCAGAATCACAAAGGCTTGCGCCCAGGGGTGATCGTCGGTCAGCGTCAGGTGCACCCGGATGAGGTGGCCCGCCGGGGTGAGCGCGTCAAGTCGGGCCTTGGCGCCGCCGGTGAGCGCGAGCGTGGGGGCGCCGCTCGGCGCATTGACCACGCCGATATCCTTCATGAACACGCCCGCCTTGAAACCGGTGCCTACCGCCTTGGAAAACGCCTCTTTCGCGGCGAAGCGTTTGGCATAGGTGCCCGCGCGGGTGAACGGGCGGCGCGCGGCCTTGGCGCGCTCCACTTCGGTGAAGACGCGCGCTTCGAAACGCGCGCCGTGGCGGTCCAGCGTCTGCTGGATCCGCTCGATGTTGCACAGGTCGGAACCCATGCCGACGATCATGGGTGCGCCCTCATCGTGCGTGATCCATCAGTTCGCGCATCCGCGTAACACTGCCCTCGAGGCCGATGAAGATCGCTTCGCCGATCAGGAAATGGCCGATATTGAGCTCGACGATCTGCGGAATCGCCGCGATCGGCGTGACATTGTCGAAAGTGAGGCCGTGGCCGGCATGCGGTTCGATCCCGTTCTTGGCGGCGAGCGCGGCGGCGTCGGCGATGCGGCGCAGTTCGGCCGCGCGGTCGGCGCTGTCCAGATGGGCATAGCGGCCGGTGTGGAATTCGACCACGGGCGCGCCGAGGCGCATCGCCGCCTCGATCTGGCGCGGATCGGGCTCGATGAATAGGCTGACGCGGATGCCCTCTTTGCTGAGCGCATCGACGATGGGGCCGAGCGTTTCGAGCTGGCCGGCGGCATCAAGCCCGCCCTCGGTGGTCCGTTCCTCGCGCTTTTCGGGCACGATGCACGCCGCATGGGGGCGGTGGCGCAGCGCGATCTCGAGCATTTCGGCGGTGGCCGCCATTTCGAGATTGAGCGGAATGGTGAGCGCATCCATCAGGAGCGCAATGTCCTGATCGGTGATATGGCGGCGATCCTCGCGCAGATGGGCGGTGATCCCGTCGGCGCCCGCAGCGGCGGCGATGCGCGCCGCCGTCACCGGATCGGGGTGAACACCGCCACGCGCATTCCGGATCGTTGCGACATGGTCGATATTGACCCCGAGGCGCAGCGTCATCAGGCTTCCTTGCGGCTGCCCGGCTTCATGGCCGGGATGGCGGCGAGTTCGGGCGGCAGATCGTCCGGCGAATAGCTGGGCACTTCGAGCGTCACCAGCGGGAAGAAGGGCACGTCGAACTGTGCCTGGCCGTTGGAGCGATCGACCAGCGCGCCCGCCGCGATCACCTCACCGCCCGCAGCGGCGATCGCCTTCATCGCTTCGCGCGACGACAGACCGGTGGTCACGACATCTTCCATCATCAGAACTTTCTGGCCCGGTTTCAGGCGAAAACCGCGGCGCAGCTCGAACGTTCCCTCGGGGCGTTCGAGAAAAATCGCCTCGACGCCGAGCGCGCGGCCCATTTCATGGCCGACGATCACGCCGCCCATGGCGGGAGACACAACGATTTCGACCGCCGAACGGATGTCGCGCGGCATGAGGGCGACCAGCGCGGAGGCAAGGCGCGCGCCGCGCATCGGATCCATCAGCACGCGCGCGCACTGGAGATAACGCGGGCTGCGCAGTCCGGACGACAAGATGAAATGGCCTTCCAGAAGTGCGTCTGCCGCACGGAATTCCGCCAAAATCTCCTCGTCGGTCATTTGTTCACGCTCCAAGTTTTACAGTTGAATGGCCTTATAGCTTTTCAAGCGAAGGGAACAACTGCTTCAAATATTCGTGATCGAAGCTTGATGGCCTTCAACAACCATGCGTATAAGCCGGCCCAAAATTGATCGGAAGGCGAGGGGGAATCATGCGTCCTTTCCGATCTTTAGAAGAGGGTGAGATCGAGACGCTTATGAAAATGTTGAAGAACGCGTTTCTTGCGCTGAGCCTTGTTGCGGCCTCGTCCGCGGCATTGGCGCAGGATGCAGCGCCGGCAGCAATTGCCGCCGCGCCCGCAGACGCTG
Source organism: Sphingomonas sp. C3-2 (assembly GCF_033025475.1). NCBI lineage: Bacteria > Pseudomonadati > Pseudomonadota > Alphaproteobacteria > Sphingomonadales > Sphingomonadaceae > Sphingomonas > Sphingomonas sp. C3-2. Next base: position 1,617,053 of record NZ_CP130322.1, on the reverse strand, counting down.
CCGCCAACGCTGCAGCGCCCACCGATTCGGCTGCCACGGCACCCGGGGATGCCGCCGAAGCCGCTTCTGCCTTTCCGCACGCCAAGCCGGTCGACGGCATCGGCCAGCCGGTCGACGGCCATATGGGGATCCAGCCCCAGGTCACCAAGATCGGCGAAGAAGCGCTCTGGATGCATGACTATGTGCTCATGCCCGTGATGGTCGGCATCAGCGTCCTCGTCCTCGTCCTCATTCTCTTCATCGTCGCGCGCTTCCGGGCAAAGGCCAATCCGGTCGCCTCGAAGACCTCGCACAACACGGTCATCGAAGTGATCTGGACGCTGGTTCCCGTCCTCATCCTCGTTGGCATCGCGATCCCCTCGATCAGCCTGCTCGCCAAGCAGTACAAGCCTGCGCCCGAGGGCGCGATCACGCTGAAGGCGATCGGCAACCAGTGGAACTGGTCGTACGAATATCCCGACCACGGCGTCGAATTCACCGCCAACATGCTGACCGACGAGCAGGCCAAGGCCGCCGGCGAGCCGCGCCTGCTGGGCGTCGACAACCGCGTCGTCCTGCCGGTCGGCGTGCCGGTCAAGCTGCTCACCACCGCGAGCGACGTGATCCACAGCTGGGCGATCCCCGCCTTCTGGATCAAGCTCGACGCGGTTCCGGGCCGCACCAACGAAACCAGCTTCACGATCGAGAAGCCGGGCGTGTATTACGGCCAGTGTTCGGAGCTTTGCGGTGACCGTCACGCCTTCATGCCCATCGCCGTCGAAGCGGTGCCGGTGGCGCAGTTCGAAGCATGGGTGAAGCTGAAGGGGGGCAAGCTGCCCGCCGAAAAGGCCGCTGAAGAAGCCGCCGCTGCTGCCGAGGCGAGCGCCGCCGCCAACGCGGCCGCACCGGCCGCCAATGCCGCCGCCAACGCCACCGATGCCGCTGCTCCCGCAGCCAACGCAACCAATGCGGCCGCCGCCGCCAGCGGAAACTGATCATGACCGATATCGCAGCAACTCCTGCCGAGTTTCATGATGCGCATGAGCATGCGCATCATCACGATGCCGACCATAAGCCGGGCTTTTTCGCCCGCTGGTTCATGTCCACCAACCACAAGGACATCGGCACGCTCTATCTGATCTTCGCGATCATCGCCGGTATCATCGGCGGCGCGATTTCGGGCCTGATGCGCGCCGAGCTGGCGCAGCCGGGCATCCAGTATCTTGAACATTGGGCGGCGCTGCAGGGCGGCGACGGCCTGCACCTGTGGAACGCGCTGATCACCGCACACGGCCTGATCATGGTGTTCTTCATGGTCATGCCCGCGATGATCGGCGGCTTTGGCAACTGGTTCATCCCGATCATGATCGGCGCGCCCGACATGGCGTTCCCGCGCATGAACAACGTCTCGTTCTGGCTGCTCGTCCCCGCGTTCGTGCTGCTGATCGGGTCGTGCTTCGTCTCGGGCGGCACCGGCAACGGTTCGGGCACCGGCTGGACGGTCTATGCGCCGTTGTCGACCTCGGGCAGCCCGGGCGCGGCAACCGATATGGCGATCCTCTCGCTCCACCTTGCCGGCGCGTCGTCGATCCTGGGTGCGATCAACTTCATCACCACCATCTTCAACATGCGCGCGCCGGGCATGACGCTGCACAAGATGCCGCTCTTTGCCTGGTCGGTGCTGATCACCGCGTTCCTGCTGCTGCTTTCGCTGCCGGTTCTGGCCGCGGCGATCACCATGCTGCTGACCGACCGCAACTTCGGCACGGCCTTTTTCGACGCCGCCGGCGGCGGTGACCCGGTTCTGTACCAGCACCTGTTCTGGTTCTTCGGCCACCCCGAAGTGTACATCATGATCCTGCCGGGCTTCGGCATGGTCAGCCACATCATCTCGACCTTTTCGAAAAAGCCGATCTTCGGCTATCTCGGCATGGCCTATGCCATGGTCGCGATCGGCGTCGTCGGTTTCGTCGTGTGGGCGCACCACATGTTCACCACCGGCCTCAGCGTGAACACCAAGATGTACTTCACCGCCGCAACCATGGTGATCGCGGTGCCCACCGGCATCAAGATCTTCTCGTGGATCGCGACGATGTGGGGCGGTTCGATCAGCTTCAAGACGCCGATGATGTGGGCGCTTGGCTTTGTGTTCATGTTCACCGTCGGTGGCGTGACCGGCGTTCTGCTCGCCAATGGCGGCATCGACAACTATATGCACGACACCTATTACGTCGTCGCGCACTTCCACTATGTGCTTTCGCTGGGTGCGGTCTTCGCCCTCTTTGCCGGCTTCTATTACTGGTTCGGCAAGATGTGGGGCAAGAACTACAACGAGTTCCTCGGTCAGTTGCACTTCTGGGTGTTCTTCGTCGGCGTGAACGTGCTGTTCTTCCCGATGCACTTCCTCGGCCTGCAGGGCATGCCGCGTCGTTACCCCGACTATCCCGATGCCTTTGCCCAGTGGAACGAACTGGCGACCACCGGCTATATGATCATGGCCGCTGGCATGGTGATCTTCTTCGTCAACGTCATCTGGTCGTTGATCGCCGGATCGAAGGCCGCGGACAACCCGTGGGGCGAAGGCGCGACCACGCTTGAGTGGACGCTTTCGAGCCCGCCGCCCTTCCACCAGTTCGAAACCCTTCCCCGGGTGGACTGACAAGGGCTATAGTAAAAAGCGCCGGAGTCCCTTGGGGCTCCGGCGCCTCTGGTTTTGGAAAACATGGCTAGCAAGCCCCTGGATATGTCTGTGCCCGTAATGCCTGCCGAATGGCGGGACTTTGTTGCTCTCACCAAACCGCGGGTGATGTCGCTCGTGGTGTTTACGGGGCTGTGCGGCCTGCTCGTGGCGCCGGGGCATATTCATCCCGTGCTCGGCTTTACCGCGATTCTCTGTATCGCGCTGGGCGCCGGTGCCGCTGGCGCGCTCAACCAATGGTATGAGGCCGATGTCGACGCCAAGATGAAGCGGACCGCTGGACGGCCGCTTCCCGCCGGGCGGATGGAGCGGCAATCGGCGCTCCATTTCGGCGTCGGGCTTTCCTTCTTCTCCGTGATCCTGATGGGTCTGGCGACCAACTGGCTCGCCGCCGCGATCCTCGCGGCGTCGATCCTGTTCTACGTCATCATCTACACGATCTGGCTGAAGCCGCGCACGCCGCAGAATATCGTCATCGGCGGGGCCGCCGGCGCGTTTCCCGCGCTCATCGGCTGGGCGGCGGTGACCGGCGACATCGCGACGCTGCCCGTGCTCCTCTTCCTGCTCGTCTTCCTCTGGACGCCGCCGCATTTCTGGTCGCTCGCGCTGTTCGTGAAGACCGATTATGCCGCTGCCGGCATCCCGATGCTGCCCGTCGTTTCGGGCCCGAAGACGACGCGCACGCAGATCTTCCTCTACACGCTGCCCATGGTGGCGGCCGCCATCGCCCCCTGGCCGCTGGGGCTGGCCGGGCCGATCTACGGCATCTCGGCGCTGATCCTGAACGGCATCTTCCTGTATCTGGCGCTGCGCGTTGGCCTGCGCGGTGGATCGCAGGACGAGAATATGGCGCCCGAAAAGCGCCTGTTCGGATTTTCGGTGCTGTACCTTTTCCTCCAGTTCGGTGCGCTCGTCGCCGACAAATGGGTGCTTTGATGACTCCTGAAAACCTGACGCCCGAACAGCTGAAGGAAGTGCGCGCGCGGCAGAAATCGCGCGCGGTGGTGATGGCGCTGATCCTCGGCGCGCTCGTCGTCCTCTTCTACGCGATCTCGATCGCCAAGATGATCTGATGACCGAGGCGGCGGCGACCCCCGATCTGGAGCGGCGCAAGCGCCGCAGCGCGATCTCCGCCGGGATGATGGCGCTGGGGATGGTGTGCCTCGGCTATGCGGCGGTGCCGCTGTACGACATGTTCTGCCGCGTCACCGGTTTCGGCGGCACGACGATGCGCGCGGCGGCGGCGCCGGGCGCGGTGGCGGGGGCGCAGATCTCGGTGCGCTTCGACGCGAATCACGATCCGTCGCTGCCCTGGGAATTCAAGCCCGAGCGCCACACCGAGAAGGTGACGCTGGGCGCGCAGGAAATGGCCTTTTACGTGGCGCGCAACCTGACCGACCAACCGGTCAAGGGCATGGCGAGCTATAATGTAAGCCCGGCACAGGCCGGGAAATACTTCAGCAAGATCGAATGTTTCTGCTTTACCGAACAGACATTGGATCCAAGGCAGGAAGTGCGGATGCCCGTGATCTACTTCGTCGATCCGAAGATCATGGAAGATCCCGATACGAAGGATATTGGTGAAATCACATTGTCCTACACCTTCCACCCCGTGAAGCCCGATAAGGGTTGAGATTTTCGGGGTTCGGGTTAGGGACAAGAAAAAATACGTCGATAGGGGCAAGGAAATGGCCGGAGCCAAGAATCACGATTACCACATTCTTCCGCCAAGTATCTGGCCGTTACTGGGCAGTATGATGGCGCTCGTCATGGCGAGCGGCGGCATTATGTGGATGCATGAGGTTAATGGCGGCGGCTGGGTTTTCCTTGCCGGTGTTGCGGGCGTGCTGTTCACGATGTTCTCGTGGTGGGGCGACGTGATCAAGGAAGCGCATGCGGGCGACCATACCCCGGTGGTGCAGCTGCACCTGCGCTACGGCATGATCCTGTTCATCCTGTCCGAAGTGATGTTCTTCGTCGGCTGGTTCTGGTCGTGGTTCGATTTCTCGCTGTTCCCGCGTCCGCTCGTCTATGCCGAGGGTGCGGTTGAGCTGGTGACCGACCCGGCGCTCATCTCGACGATCGCGCAGTGGCCGCCCAAGGGCCTCGAAGTGCTCAATGCCTTCGAACTGCCGCTGCTCAACACGCTCATCCTGCTGTGCTCGGGCACGACGCTGACCTGGGCGCACCATGCGCTGATCCATGGCAACCGCGAGGGCCTGAAAAAGGGCCTGTGGCTGACGATCATCCTCGGGCTGATCTTCTCGGCGGTGCAGGCCTATGAATATATGCACGCGCCGTTCCCGTTCGCGGGGATCAACTATAGCGCGGCGTTCTACATGGCGACGGGCTTTCACGGGTTCCACGTGATCATCGGCACGATCTTCCTGATCGTCTGCCTTGTGCGCGCCTATCGCGGCGATTTCACCCCCAAGCAGCATTTCGGTTTCGAAGCCGCTGCCTGGTACTGGCATTTCGTCGACGTGGTGTGGCTGTTCCTCTTCGTCGTCATCTATGTCTGGGGTGGCTGGGGCGCACCGGTCCACGGCTGATCGCGGATATGACCAACAAGGCCCCCGAAATTGCCCAAGCGGCTTTCGGGGGTCTTTGTTTTTGGGCGGCTGATTTTTTGGGCCGGCGCCGATCGCCGGAAAGGAACATGGCATGAAGCGCCTGCCGATCATTCCGACCATCATCGTGGGGGCGGCCATTGCCGCGATGATCGCGCTTGGCCTGTGGCAACTGGGCCGCGCCGACGAGAAGCGCGCGCTGCTCGCCGTCTATACCGCCAACCTTGCCAAGCCCGCCATCGCCTATCCAGCACTTGCGCCCGTTCCCGACGAGGCACTGTTCCGGCCATCCTCGGCACAGTGCCTGGAGGTGGTGAACTGGCGCGCCGAGGCGGGGCGGACGCGGACCGGCGAATCGGGCTATCGCTTCATCGCCGAATGCCGGACAGGGGCTGAGGGCCCCGGGCTGCTCGCGGATATGGGGGTATCGCGCAACCCGGCCTTTCGCCCGGCCTGGACCGGCGGGCAGGTGACCGGGCGGATCACCACCGAGCCGCAGCATGGTAGCCTGATCGGGCAGCTGTTCGGCAACGCGCCGCCGCCCCGGCCGATGCTGATTTCCGACAATGCCGCGCCGGGGCTGGAGCCGAGCGCGCAGCCCTCGATCGACGAAATTCCGAACAACCACCTTGCCTATGCAGGGCAGTGGTTCTTCTTCGCCGCGGTGGCGGCGATCATCTATTTTCTCGCACTTCGCCGCCGCCAACGCCCGACTGATAGATAAGCTTGGTTGCGCCGGGGAGGCGGCCCCGCTAATCCCCCGCGCATCATGCGCTATATCAGCACCAGGGGGAGCGCACCGGCGCTCGGTTTCGAGGATGTGACGCTTACGGGCCTCGCATCGGATGGCGGTCTTTATGTGCCTGAGGCATGGCCTAGCATGTCGCGGGACGATATCGCCGCGCTTGCCGGCCTGTCTTATGTCGAGACGGCGGTGCGCGTCATGGCGCCGTTCGTCGGCGACGCGCTGACCGAAGACGAGCTGCGCGAACTGTGCACCCAGGCCTATGGCCGCTTCTCGGTCGATTCGGTCACGCCGCTGGTGCAGCTCGATCATCAGCAATGGCTGCTCGAACTGTTCCATGGCCCGACGCTGGCGTTCAAGGACGTGGCGCTGCAGCTGCTGGGGCTGTTGTTCGAGAAATTCCTGTCGAAGCGCGACACGCATGTGACGATCGTCGGTGCGACCTCGGGCGACACCGGTTCGGCCGCGATCGACGCGGTGGCGGGCCGCGCCAAGGTGGACATCTTCATGCTCCACCCCGAAGGCCGCGTCTCCGACGTGCAGCGCCGCCAGATGACCACCGTGCTTGCCCCCAATGTTCATAATATCGCGATCAAGGGCAGCTTCGACGACGCGCAGGCGCTGGTGAAGGCGATGTTCGCCGATCCTGATTTCTCGGGCCGGTTCGCGCTGTCGGCGGTGAATTCGATCAACTGGGCGCGCCTGATGGCGCAGGTCGTTTATTATTTCTACGCCGCCGTCCGCCTCGGCGGGCCCGATCGCAAGATCGCCTTTTCGGTGCCGACGGGCAATTTCGGTGATGTGTTCGCCGGCTATGTCGCCGCGCGCATGGGGCTGCCGATCGAACGCCTGATCGTCGCAACCAATGTGAACGACATCCTGCACCGCGCGCTTTCGACCGGCGACTATTCGGCCGGAACGGTGGTGCCGACCGCGACGCCGTCGATGGACATTCAGGTGAGCTCGAACTTCGAACGCCTGTTGTTCGATCTGGGCGGGCGCGACGGCGCGGCGATGGCGGAGGCCATGCGTCAGTTCGACGCCAACCGCACGCTGCAGCTAAGCAATGCGCAGCGCGAAGGCGCGGCAGGCCTGTTCTCGAGCGCGCGGATCGACGCTGACAGCATGTCGCTGGCCATGCGCTGGGCGCATGAGCGCGCGAACCAGGTGATCGACCCGCACAGCGCGGTCGGCCTTGCCGCCGCACGCGCGGCGGGCATCGCCGCCGATGTGCCGGTGGTGACGCTGGCGACCGCGCACCCGGCGAAGTTCCAGGATGCCGTCGAGCGCGCCACGGGCGTGCGCCCGTCGCTGCCGACGCGCGTGGGCGCGCTGTATGAGCGTGAAGAGCGTTACGACGTGCTGCCCGCGACGATGGAAGCGCTGACCGAATATATCGGCGCGCGCGCGACGCCCCGGGCATGAACCTGCACACGCTCATCGGTGAACCCTGGCCGGATTATGGCCTGATTGATTCGGGGCATGGGCGCAAGCTGGAGCGTTATGGCCGGTTTCGCTTCATCCGCCCCGAACCGCAGGCGATGTGGGCACCGGCCGCCGATGACTGGGATGCCGATGCCGAGTTCATCCCCGGATCGGACGAGGATGGCGGCGGGCGCTGGCATTTCCTGAAGGACGTGCCGCGCGACGGCTGGCACCTGCGCTGGGACAATGTGCGGTTCAACGCCCAGTGCACGCCGTTCCGCCATCTCGGCTTCTTCCCCGACATGGCGCCGGTGTGGAGCTGGATGCGCGAGCAGGTGGCGGGTGTCGATGCGCCGCAGGTGATGAACCTGTTCGGCTATACCGGCGTCGGCACGCTCGCCATGGCGGCCGAGGGTGCGCAGATGGTGCATGTTGATGCGTCGAAGAAATCGGTCGAAGCGGCGCGGCAGAATGCCGTGCTGTCGGGACTGGCGGACAAGCCGGTGCGCTGGATCATCGACGATGCGACCAAGTTCATGGCGCGTGAAGTGCGCCGTGGCCGTCGTTATGACGGGATATTGATGGACCCGCCTAAATATGGGCGTGGGCCCGACGGCGAGATCTGGAAGCTGGAAGAAGGGCTGCCCGGGCTGATCGCCGATACGCGCCAGCTGCTCGACGAGAATAGCCGTTTCTGCTTCCTCACCGTCTATGCGGTGCGCATGTCCGCGCTCGCTATCGGGGAGCTGATGCGCCAGTCGCTGGGCGATTTGCCCGGCACGGTCGAAGCGGGCGAACTGGTGGTGCGCGAGGAACGCCGCGGACTGTTACTGCCGACCGCGATCTTCGCGCGCTGGCGCCGCTGATCAGCGGGTCATTCGCGCCCGGCGCGAATGGCCGCACCGGCGACGAAGGGCGCGCCGCCGATCAGCAACAGGCTGGCGGCGGCGAGCAGCTTGAGCGCGCTGCCTGAGCCGTCGCCGATCGCGCCGGCCCCGAAAATCAAAATGGGAACGAGTAGGGGCAGCATCAGCAGCCCCGCCAGCGCGCCCGCGCCGCGCAGGCCCGCGGTGATCGCGCTGACCGCGACGCCGAGTGCGGCGAGCCCCGGCGTGCCGATGGCGAGCCCCGCCTCGACCACCGCAAGCGTGGCGCCGTCGAGCCGGAGAAGCGCCGCAGCGGGGAGCGCGGCGAGCATCAGCGGCGGGCCGAAGCACACCCAGTGCGCGACGATCTTGGCGAGCGCGACAAGCTCGTCGCTGACCCCGCGCAGCGCGATCTGATCGAGCACGCCCGAATCGCGGTCGGGCGCGATCAGCCGATCGACCGGGAGCAGCGCGGCGAGGAGCGCGGCCACCCAGAGGATGCCGCCACCCGTGCGCGCGAGCAGCTGCGCGTCGGTGCCGACGGCAAAGGGATAGAGCGTCGCGACGAGCAGGAAGAAGGCTACGGGCAGCAGCGCGCCGCCCGCGCGAAAGCCGGTGGCGATATCGCGCCGGACGAGGAGCAGAAAGATGCTCATGCCGCAGCCACGGCGTCGACCGGGATGGCGAGCGCATCGGTCAGCCCGAGCGGCTGGTGCGACGCGGCGAGGATGATGCCGCCGCTGGCGCGGTGATCGACCATGATCGCGGCTAATCGTTCGAGCGCGGCGGTGTCGAGCCCGTTGCCGGGTTCGTCGAGCAGCCAGATCGGCGCGCGGCTGGCGAGGACGCGCGCGAGCGACGCACGCTTGCGCTGGCCGGTCGAAAGCATGCGCACGGGAATGCGCGCGAGATGCGCGATGGCGAGCGCCTCCAGCGCGCGGGCGATGGCCCCATCGTCGCTGCCGTCGAGCCGCGCCCAGAAGCGCAGCGCATCGGCGAGCGCGAGCGCGGGATCGAGCGCGAGATTTTCATCGCTGAGGCTGACCCCGCCGTTGCAGGTAACGGTTCCCGCAGCGGGGGCGAGGAGCGCGGCGGCAATCCGCAACAGGCTGGATTTGCCCGCGCCATTGGGTCCGGTGACGAGACCGGCATCGCCCGCGCCGAGCGCAAAGCTCAAGCCCTCGAACAACAGGCGGCCGCCGCGCAGGCAGGCCACCTGGTCGAAGCGCAGCGTTGGTACGCTCACTGCACCGCGTCTTCGAGCGCGTGCATATCGTCGTCGGACAGCCCGAAATGATGGCCGACCTCGTGGATAAGGACATGCGCGACCAGCGCTTCGAGCGTGACGCCGGTATCGATCCACTCGTCGAGCAGCGCGCGGCGATAAAGGTGGATGGTGGCGGGCAGATCGCCGGTGAAGGCGCTCTCGCCGATCGGGCGGCCGGTATAGAGCCCGCTCAGTTCGAACGGGTCCTCAATCCCCATTTCGGCGAGAACCGCGTCTTCGGCGAAATCCTCGACGATGAGGAGGACGCCCGCAAGATGGACGCGAAAGGCATCGGGCAGGCGATCCATCGTTTCGCGCGCGATTTTTTCGATGTCAGCCGCACTTGGGGCGTAGCTCGTGGATTGACCTTTGCCTGCCATGGCTGCGACATAGGAGAATAATCAAGGCGATGCCAGCAAAGGAGTGGAAGAATGGTCGAGCAGTTGAGTGAAGCGGAGCGCGCCGAAGCGCTCGATGCGCTGCCCGACTGGGATTATGATGAATCGCGCGATGCGATCATCCGCACCTTCACCTTTGCCGATTTTTCCGAAGCCTTTGCGTTCATGACGCGCGTGGCGCTGCTGGCCGAGGTGGCCGACCATCATCCCGAATGGTCGAACGTCTATAACCGCGTCGAAATCCTGCTCACCACGCACGACGCCGGCGGCCTTTCGCCGCGCGACGTCGACATGGCGGAGAAGATCGAAGCGCTGCTCGACTGAGAACTGGACCGGTCAGCGCTTCGCCTCAAGCCGTTCACCGAGCTTGCGGCGGAGCACGCCCGGCATCCAGCGCGCGGCAAAGGCCATCGAACGCGCCGTCTTGCCGACGATGCTGTGCAGCCTTTCGCCGTGCACCGCATTCCATGCGGCCTGGGCGACGTCCTCGACCGGGGTGAATTCGAGCCCCGCGCTCACCACGCTGTCGCGCGCGGTGCCGTTGCTGCCGGCGGTGACGACGTCGAGCAGCGGTGTGTCGATGAAGCTGGGCATGAGGGTGCGGACCTTGATGCCGAGCGGACGCCATTCGATGTCGAGCGCTTCGCTGAAGCCGCGCACGCCGAACTTGCTGGCGGCATAGATCGACAGGCCCGGCCCGCCATAGATGCCCGCAGCCGAGCAGGTGTTGAGCAGGCACGAACCGGGCGTGGCGCGGAGCAGCGGCAGCGCCATGTGCGCACCGTTGATCACCCCCTTCAGGTTGATCTCGATGACGAGATCGCTGTCCTTGGGATCGGTGTCGATGAACTGGCCGCCGCGCGCGATTCCGGCATTGTTGAAGAGAACGTCGAGCCGGCCGCCGGTGAAGCCGGCAAAGGCATCAAGCGCCTGACGCCACTGTTCCCGGTCGGTGACGTCCATGACATGGATGCTCGATTGGCCGCGCGGCAGGAGGGCGGCGGTATCGGCCATGCCCGCCTGGTTGATGTCGGCCAGCCCGACGAACCAGCCGTTCCGGGCGAACAGCTGCGCGGTTGCCCGACCAATCCCCGAACCGCCCCCGGTGATGAAAATTGCCTTGTTATCCATCGGCATCCCCTTCCATTCAGTAACAAGGCATAGCCCGACTTTACGTATGCGGAAAGGCAGCAATGCGCGGCGTTGCTATAGGGATGGTATGGAGCCGTGCGGCGCGTCATTGTCTGCGGGGCGGAGGCGTATAGGGGGTATGATGTTTCGGTGGATTTTGCGTGGCTGCGCGGCGCTGGCCTTGTGGCTGCCCGTCCAGATGGCGTCGGCGCAGGTTGTCGTGACCTTTTACTCGCATGATCTGGACGATCATTTTCCCCATGCCTTTTTCACGCTGGAGGGCACGCCCGAAGCGGGCGGCGTGCCGGTGGACACCAATTACGGCTTCACCGCCAAGACGATTACGCCGGCCATTTTGTTCGGTTCGGTGGCGGGGCGGATCGATATCGCCAAGCCCGGCTATGTCGCGCACAGCAAGCCGCATTTTTCGATGACGCTGACCGATGCCCAATATGCCGCGATTTTGGGGGTGGTGGACAAATGGCGCGACGCGCCGAGCCCGAGCTACAATATGAACACCGCGAACTGCGTCTTTTTCGTGGGCGAGGCCGCGCAGGCGATCGGGCTTGATGTGGCCTTTCCCAAAAAGCTGATGAAGAAGCCGCGTAGCTATCTTGAGCAGTTGCATCAGCTGAACCCGCAGGTGACCGATATGCGCATGGTCGGGCGCCAGAAGGACAAGCGCGACGATGACGCCAAACCCGCCGAAACCGCCGTCGCCGCCAACTGAGACGGGTGCGGCGGCGCGGTCCGCGTTCAATAGCGGCTGAGTTCGACCGGCAGGCTGCGATAGCCGTTGACGAAACAGGCGGCGACGCGGTCTGGTTCGTCCAGCACGTTCACGCGCAGCCGCCGCTTGGCCATTTCTTCGAGCAGGATCGAGAGCTGAAGCTCGGCCAGCCGGGCCCCCACGCAGCGATGGATGCCATAGCCAAAGGCGAGGTGGCGCCGGGCATTTTCGCGGTCGACGATCAGCCGGTCGGCATTGGGAAAGACGCTTTCGTCGCGATTGCCCGAGATATACCAGAGCGCGAGCTTGTCACCCTTGGCGATGCGCTGGCCTTCAAGCTCGGTATCCTCGGTGGCGGTGCGGCGCATATGCGCGAGCGGGGTCTGCCAGCGGATGATTTCGGACACCGCATTGGGGATGATCGCGGGATTGCCCTCGAGCTTGGCGCGTTCTTCGGGGAATTTGTTGAGCCCATAAGCCAGCCCGGTCATCGAATTGCGCGTGGTATCGTTGCCGCCGACGATGAGCAGGATGAGGTTTCCGAGAAACTCGTGCTCGTCCATATGGCTCATCGCCTCGGAATGGACCATCATCGAGATGAGATCGGGGCCCGGCGGCTGCTTGGCCTTTTCGGCCCAGAGCGTCTTGAAATAGGCGCCCATTTCGAACAGCACGTTGAGCCGTTGCTGGCGGGTTTCCTCGTTATGGACAAGCTCGATATTGCCCGCCCAGTCGGACCAATAGGGCAGCTTGCGGCGATCTTCCCACGGGAAATCGAACAGGATGGCGAGCATCTGCGTGGTGAGTTCGATCGAGACCGTGTCGACCCAGTCGAACCGCGCGCCCAGCGGCAGCGAATCGAGCAACTGCGCGGTGCGTTCGCGGATCGAGGTGGAGAGACGGACCATCTCGCTCGGCGTGAAGGCGGGGGCGACCGTGCGGCGTTCGGCGGTATGCTCGGGCCGATCCATCGCGATGAACATCGGCATCGTGAACGTGGCGGTTTCCTTGGGATCGGCAAGGGTGATGCCGCCATATTGCCAGGAGGAGGAATAGAGTTCGGGAAGCGACTCGACATGGACGATCGGCTTGTACGTCGTCACCGACCAATAGGGACCGAAGGCGCTGTTCTCGCACCGATAGACGGGGGATTCGGCGCGCAGCCGCCGAAAGGGTTCATGCCATTGATGATCGCGGTAGATTTCGGCCCGGCTGACATCGAGCGGATCGGAAACGGACAAGGGGGACATGTCGGGCGCACGCGTTGCCATGGCAGCCTCTCTCCTGATGGCGCCAGTGCCGGCACCTTATCCGTTGCAGAATGCCACTGTTTACACCTATGTCAATGACGCGTCCGGCGCCTGTGGCCGTCGCCGCCGGAAGAGCGTGCCCGAGCCTGATTTGAGCACGCCGCGGCGGAAAAGGCGGGCCGAGACGATGATCGTGATCGCAACCCAGAGCGCCTGCCAGCCCAGCGCCAGAAGATGCGGCCAGAGCGCCGTTTCGGTTGCCGCGCGCGCCGCCATGGCAAAGGGCGAGGAGAAGGGAAATATCTCTGCTACGCGCGCGACCGTCGACCCCGGATCGGACGCCGCTGCCGAGGACATGCCGAACATCGCGACCTGAAACAGCGTGATGGGCAGCGAGAGAAGCTGAATCTCGCGCACCGTGGCCGCCTGTGCGCCGACGCCGAGGAAGACCGCGCCCAGAAGCAGATAGGCCATGGTGAAATAGGCGGCGGCGAGAACGAGAAAGGCGGGGAGCCCGATGGCGGGGCTGAGATGCGCGGAGAGCGCGGCATCGACCGGCGCCTGCGCGATGCCGATCACGGCGAGCGCCCCCCAAAAGGCGATGAAGAGCAATGCGACGCCGAACATGCCGATGAGCTTGCCGAGAAAGACGGCCTCGAGCGGGACGGCGGCGGCGAGAATCTCGATCACCTTGTTGCTCTTTTCCTCGGCCATGGTGCCAACCGCCTGCCCGGCGAGGAGCAGGGTGAGGAAGAAGAGGACGAAGACGGCCCCGAAGCCAAGCCCTTCCTTGCCGCGCGGGGTAGGGGTCTTGTGCGCGATCCGTTCGACGATCGGCTGGCTGAGCTTTGCATCGACTGCGATCCCGGCACGGCCGGCGCGCAGCGCATCCTCGGCCAGCCGGGCAAGATAGTCGCCCGCGCGCGGGCCGAGCGGACCGACCAGAATATGGGGGCGATCGAGCGGGCCGTAGAGAATGGCGCCCGTCTGGACATCGGGGCGGGCGATGAGCGTGCGCGCGGCGGATGCGGGATCGGCGGGGAGCGACAGCGTACGCAGCGCCGGTGGTTCCTCATGCGCGCGGTAGATCCGGCGCAGCGCGCCATCGGCGGCGTGGAGCCGCGTGGCATCCTCGGCGCTGACGAGCGCCACGATTTCGCCCGGAACGACGCTCGCCTGCCCCGCGCGCGACGCGCCGAGCCCGCCGACGACACCGAGCAGGATCATGAAGAAGGGGGCGAGCAGGAAGATGAGGAAGGTGGGGGTGAAGACCGTGGCGACGAAATCGCGCCGCGCGATCACCGCCGTCTGGCGGACAAGCCGGTTCATGCCTGCACCTCTGCATTGGCCTGGTTGACGATCCGCACAAAGGCGTCGTGCAGCCCCGGCCGGTCGAGCGAGAGGCCGGCAATGCCGTGGCCCTGGGCAAGCAATGTCTGGATCAGCGGCTCAATCCCTTCGGGCGGCAGGGTGAAGCGGTAGGCGGCGCCCACCGCCTCATGCCCCGCCGGGAGCAGCGCGGCGAGGCCGGGGCCGTTCGTGCGCGGGGTGTAGAGCGCGCGCATCGGCAGCGTGGCGCGGGCTTCGTCGACTGTGCCTTCGAAACGGCGCTGGCCACCGGCGATGATCGCGAGCCGATCGCACAGCCGTTCGGCATGCGCCATGACATGGGTGGAAAAGAGCACGGTGGCGCCGCGATCGCGTTCGCGCACGATGAGCGCCTCAAGCCGTTCCTGGTTGACCGGATCGAGGCCCGAAAAGGGTTCGTCGAGCACGATGAGTTCGGGCTGGTGGACGATCGCGCCGAGCAACTGGACGAACTGCGCCATCCCCTTGGACAGGCGGCGGATGCGCTGGTCGATCGCGTGCCCGAGCCCGGCCTCGCGCAGCAGAACTGCCGCGCGTGCCTTGCCCTCGGCGCGGGGCAGGCCGCGCAGCGCGCCCATGAACGCGATCGCGTCGACCGCCTTCATGCCCGGATAAAGGCCGCGTTCTTCGGGCAGATAGCCGATATGATCGCCGCCATCGCGCGGGCGCGCATGGCCGAGCACGGTACGGCTGCCCCGATCGGGCTCGATAATGCCGAGCAACATGCGGATCGTGGTCGTCTTGCCCGCGCCATTGGGACCGAGAATGCCGTAGATCATCCCGCGCGGAACCGAGAGGTCGATGCCTTTCACGACCGCACGGTCGCCGAAAAATTTGGTAAGCCCCTGCGCCGTCACCGCCGCTTCGTGGTGCACCTTGGCCGAAATCATCTCCATCCCCCACACGTTCGGCATATTTCCGGCGCGGGTCAATGCGCCATGCGGCCAGGCTGTATCGCCCGTCGCATCCCTCGCGACTTGCGTCTATGCTGGGCGGTACGAGGTTTTTCAGGGCTAGGCGACGAGTGGTTAGCGAATGGTGAAGGGCGGTATCGAGCAGGCATTGCGCGAGGAGGCGGCGCGGCTTGGCTTCGTTGCCTGCGGGATAGCGCGCGCCGATGCCGCGCCCGCGACCGCCGCGCGGCTCCACCAGTGGCTGGCCGATGGATGCCACGGCGACATGCTGTGGATGGCGGAGCGCGCAGCCCAGCGCGGTAGCCCGCAAGGGCTGTGGCCCGAGGTGCAATCGGTGATCATGCTGGGCATGAGCTATGCCCCCGTGAGTGATCCGCTGGCGCTGGCCGATCATCCCGAAGCGGGACGGATATCGGTCTATGCGCAGGGCAGCGACTATCACGACATCGTGAAAAAGGCGCTGAAGCATCTGGCGCGCTGGCTGGTCGAGCGGACGGGGGGCGAGCTCAAGGTTTTCGTCGATACCGCGCCGGTGATGGAAAAGCCGCTGGCCGAGGCGGCGGGGATTGGCTGGCAGGGCAAGCACAGCAATCTGGTGAGCCGGACCGATGGCAGCTGGTTGTTTCTGGGCGCGATCTACACGACGCTGGAGCTGGCGCCCGACCGGGCGGGGCGCGATCGGTGCGGATCGTGCCGCGCGTGCCAGGATGCCTGCCCGACACAGGCCTTCCCCGCGCCCTACCGCGTCGATGCGCGGCGGTGCGTTTCCTATCTGACGATCGAGCATAAGGGGCCGATCCCGGTGGAGTTCCGGGCGGCGCTGGGCAACCGCATCTATGGCTGCGACGATTGCCTTGCGGTGTGCCCGTGGAACAAGTTCGCGCAGGCCGGGCGCGCCAACCGCGCCTTTGCGCCGCGCGCCGAACTGACCGTGCCGATGCTTGCCGACCTGATGGCGCTCGACGATGCCGGGTTCCGCGCGGTGTTTTCGGGATCGCCGATCAAGCGGATCGGGCGCGACCGGATGGTGCGCAACGCCGCGATCGCGGCGGGCAATAGCGGCAACCCGGCCTTGCTGCCGGTAACCGAAGCATTGCTCGGCGATCCCGATCCGGCGGTGCGTGATGCCGCCTTATGGGCGGCCGCGCGGCTGGCGCCGGCGCGGTACCGCTACGGCGAGGATATCGAGGCGCTCAGCGCCGCTTGAGCGTGGCGGCGCAGCCCGCGCGATCGGTGTCGCGCCCATCGGGCAGGCGCGCATCGACATGGGTGACGACGGCTTCCTGCCCCTCGCGCCGGGCGTAGAGATAGGCGTCGAGCACGCAGCGGCCATTGGTGAACTGGAGGCGCCGCCCGCTAAATTCGCGCATGTCCTGAACCGGCTGGCCGAACAGGCGGGTGAGCGCGCGCGCATCCTGACCCAGAACATCTTCCAGCCCCTCGGCCCGCATCGGCGATGAGGGTGTGGACGGCGCGGTCGATTGGCCGCCATTGGGGACCGCCGCGCAGCCGGCGAGCAGCAGCGCGGCGCCGCTTGCGATCGACCAGCTTCGTGCGTTCATGATTTTCTCCCGTGGAACAGATGGGTTGCCATGGCTGCCCCGAGAATGGGGGCGGCAAGATTGGCGACAGGAACCACAAACAACCCCGTCGCGACAAGCCCGAGCGTAAAGCGCTGGGCGCGGGTCGTCGCGAGCCATGCCCGGATTGCCCCACGATCGAGATGGCGGACCGCCACCATTTCACCGAGATCGCGCCCGAGCAGCAGCGCATTGGCGATGAAGAAGACAAGCGCGGTGCCGATCCCGCCGGTGAAGAGCAGCGCGACATAGAGCGGCAGCAGCAAAAGGTTGAGCCCGATCGCGCGCGCCGCCGAGGCGAGCGCCATGCGCAGCGACGTGGCAAGCCCCACCGGGCGGGCCTGGGCGAGCGCCTGTGGATAAGTTTTGCGTTCGACCGCCTCGACCACCGAATCCGCGAAGAGGTTGAGGATGGTGACCGCGACGACGCGGAACAGCAGCCACGCGGCGAGCCCGCCCGTCACGACCGCGCCGATCGCCGCCGCGACATCGCCCGAGCGGCCCCAGCCATAATGATCGGCTGCGCGGTCCGCCCCCCACCAGAGCAAAGCGGCAAAAATGAGGAAAAAGAACAGGGTGAGTGCCACGACACGGAGCAGGATCGACAGGATCGCCTTGTCGAAAAGCTGGCCGAGCGACAGGGCGAAAGCGCGGATCATCCAACCCAGCATGGCGTGCGATACGCCGGAGCGTCAACCGCGCGGTTGCGTCGGCGTGCGCGCGCGATTACGCCTCTGCGCAAAATCACCCATAAACATTCCCATTCAGGAGCATTTCTTGAGCGATCCGCAATATGACATCGTCGCGATCGGCAACGCCATCGTCGACGTGCTGGCGCAGACCGATGACGCCTTCATCGCCGAAGAAGGCATGGCCAAGGGCACGATGCAGCTGCTCTTTTCGACCGAGGAAGCCGAAGCGCTCTACGCCAAGATGGGCGTTGGCCGCGAGGTGAGCGGCGGTTCGGCGGCGAACACCGTGGCGGGCGTCGCGGCGCTGGGCGGCAAGGCGGGTTTCATCGGCCAGGTGGCCGACGACCAGCTGGGCGCGGTGTTCGCGCACGACATCCGCGCGCAGGGCGTGGCGTTCGACACGGTGGCGCGCACCGAGGCCGAGCCGACCACCGCGCGCTGCCTGATCTTCGTCACCCCCGACGGCCAGCGCACGATGAACACCTATCTGGGCGCGTCGCAGTTCCTGCCCGCCGCCGCGCTGGACGCCGAGCTGATCCAGGCCGGCGCGATCCTGTATCTCGAAGGCTATCTCTGGGATCCGGCCGAGCCGCGCGCGGCGATGCGCAAGGCGATCGAACTGGCGCGCGGCGCGGGCCGCAAGGTCGCGTTCACGCTGTCGGATACCTTCTGCATCTCGCGCCACCGCGACGATTTCGTGAAGCTGCTCGAAGACGGTGATGTCGACATCCTGTTCGCCAATGAGGCGGAAATCATGTCGCTCAACGAAACCGAGGATTTCGAGGCAGCGGTGGCCGCGACGGCGCCCAAGGTGCCGCTGCTGGTGGTCACCCGCAGCGAAAAGGGCGCCCTGGCGATTGCCGGCGGCGAGCGCGTCGAAGTGGCGGCCGAGCCGATCGACAAGGTCGTCGACACCACCGGCGCGGGCGATCTGTTCGCGGCAGGCTTCCTGACCGGGCAGGCGCAGGGGCGTTCGGTGCGCGACAGCCTGACCTTGGGCGCGATGTGCGCGGCCGAGATCATCTCGCATTACGGCGCGCGTCCCGAAGTGGACCTGAAGGCGCTGGCCGCCAAGCGTTTCGGCTGAGCATTCCGCCAGACGGGCAAAAGAAAAGGGGAGGCCGCGGCCTCCCCTTTTTTGTTGGGTGTTGCCCGCCCGATCAGAGATCGGGGAGGGGCGGAACGGGCTGCGGCGGGGCATCCCGATCGGTTTCGTGGACCTCGATCAGACCACGGCCCAGATGGCTCTTGCGATAGCCATAGGCGAAGTAGAGCAGCAGGCCGACGCCGCCCCAGATGGGCAGGACCATCTTCGCATCGAAGGGTAGACGCCAGTAAAGGACGACACAGCCGATCAGCGTGGCGGGGGCGACGAGCCACAGCGCGGGCGTGCGGAACGGCCGGTGGCGCGTCGGTTCCTTGCGACGGAGCAGCACGACGGCGATGGCGACCGCGCAGAACGCAAAGAGCGTGCCGGCATTGGCGATATCGGCAAGCTTGCCCACCGGCAGGAACGCGGCGGCCAGCGTGACGCCGACACCCGTGATGCAGGTGATGATGTGCGGCGTCTTCCACTTGGGATGGACGTTCGACAGGCGTTCGGGCAGCAGGCCGTCACGCGACATCACGAAGAACATGCGCGTCTGGCCATAGATCATCACGAGGATGACCGACGGCAGCGCGAGGAAGGCCGCGAGGCCGATCAGATTGCCGAAGTTGAGATAGCCGATTTCGCGCAGCACATGCGCCAGCGCTTCCTTCGAGCAGGACAGCGGTTCCTGACCCATCCCCGCGAGTTCCTTGCAGCGATCGGCGAGGCCGGTCGAACCGGGCGCGAGCCATTCGCCCATCGCGCTCATCACCGGCTGCGAGCCGAGCGGCGAACCGATCGCGCCCGCGGCCACGAGCATGTAGAAGATGGTGCAGATGGCGAGCGAGCCGAGCAGGCCGAGCGGGACGTTGCGCTGGGGGTTCTTGGTTTCTTCCGCCGCGGTCGACACCGCGTCGAAGCCGACATAGGCGAAGAAGATCGAGGCAGCCGCGCCGATCACGCCTGCGCCGTCGCCGCTGGCCCAGCCCAAGGGCAGGAAGGGCTGGAAATTTTCCATCTTCATCACGGGCAGCGCGAGGATGATGAAGGCGGTGAGCGCAGTGACCTTGATCGCGACGAGCACCGCGTTGACGCGCGCGCTTTCAGTGGTGCCGCGGACGAGCAGCGCGGTGATGAGCAGCGCGATCACCACGGCGGGCAGGTTGATGATGCCGCCGGCAAAGGGGCCGTTCACAAGCTCGAATGGCAATTCGACCCCGAACCAGCCGCGCATCTGCCCGACGAAATAGCCCGACCACCCGACCGAGACGGCCGAGGCCGCGACGGCATATTCGAGGACGAGCGCCCAGCCGACGAGCCAGGCGAGCAATTCGCCCATCACGGCATAGGTATAGGTGTAGGCGGAGCCCGAGACGGGCACCATCGATGCCAGTTCGGAGTAGCAGAGCGCGGCGACCGCGCAGACGGCACCCGCAATGATGAAGCTGATCATCATCCCGGGGCCGGCCTTTTGCGCGGCCTCGGAAGTCAGAACGAAAATACCGGTCCCGATGATTGCGCCGACACCGAGCAGGGTGAGCTGAAGCGCCCCCAGCGACCGGTGCAGCGATTTCTTTTCGGCGGTAGCGAGAATGGCGTCCAGCGGCTTTACGCGCCCGAATATCATCTAATCGCGTCCCCTCAAGCTTGGGCCTCCCCCCAGGACGGCCCAACAAATTTTTGCAGGGAAAAAGCCTAGACGTAATTTTCGTGCGCGCAATAGTCTAAAGTGGTCGCGCGGGCCGGATAGCGCCGCATCCCCGACAGAAAATTGCCGGGGGCGGCTGAATTTACGGCCTTATTCGTGTGGGTGCGCGAGCATCGGGCCGAGCGGGCGACCGGCAAAAATATGGACATGGAGGTGTGGCACCTCCTGATGCGCATCGAGCCCGGCATTGGCGAGCAGGCGGTAGCCGGGGGCAACCAGACCTGCTTCGCGCGCGACATGGCCGACCGCGCGAATGAAGCCCACCACGTCACCGTCGGGCGCATTGGCGGTGAAATCGTCCCACGACACATAGGCGCCCTTGGGGATGACGAGGATATGGGTGGGCGCCTGCGGATTGATGTCGTGGAACGCCAGCGCATAATCGTCTTCATAGACCGTCTTGTTGGGGATTTCCCCGCGCAGGATCTTGGCGAACACATTGTCGTGATCATAGGGGCGCGTGGCGTCGATCGGCATGGCTTCAGTCCTTTGGGCGCGAGGCTTTTTCAGTGATCCCCGACGTGCCTTCGCGCCGGTCAAGCTCGGCGAGGACATCGTCGAACGACAGGTCGAGATCGGCGAGCAGCACGCCGAGATGGAAGAGGAGATCGGCGGATTCGCCGATCAGTTCCTGCCGGTCGCCCGCCATGGCGGCGATCACCGCCTCGACGGCTTCCTCGCCCAGCTTTTGCGCGATCTTGCCGCGGCCCTTTTGCGTGAGCTTGGCGACATAGGACTGGCTGGGATCGGCCTTGCGGCGTTCCCGGATGGTGGCTTCGAGCCTGGCGAGCGTTCCGGTCATGCGCGCAGTTGGCGCGGCGGCATCGTCAGCGTCAAGCATGTTGGACCGGGCGGCGGACGGGGATGCCGGCGGCGGCGAGCGCGGCATGCGCCTCGGCCACGCTGTGCTGCCCGAAATGGAAGATCGATGCGGCGAGCACCGCGCTGGCATGGCCCTCGGTGATGCCGGCGACGAGATGATCGAGCGCGCCGACGCCGCCGCTGGCGACCACGGGGACGCTGACGGCATCGGCGATGGTGCGGATGAGCGCAAGATCATAACCGTCGCGCGTGCCGTCACGGTCCATCGAGGTGACGAGCAGTTCGCCCGCCCCAAGGCTTGCCAGCCTGATAGCGTGTTCGACCGCGTCGATCCCGGTTTCGCGGCGCCCGCCATGGGTGAAGATTTCCCAGCGGCCGGGTTCGACCTGGCGCGCGTCGACCGAGGCGACGATGCACTGGCTGCCGAAACGCTCGGCAATATCGGCGACAACCTCGGGCCGCGAGACGGCGGCGCTGTTGACGGCGACCTTGTCGGCCCCGGCGAGGAGCAGCGTGCGCGCATCATCGGCGCTGCGCACGCCGCCGCCCACCGTGAGCGGCATGAAGCAGACCTCGGCGGTGCGGCGGACCATGTCGATCAGCGTGCCGCGGCCTTCATGGCTGGCGGAAATATCGAGAAAGCACAGCTCGTCCGCGCCCGCCGCATCATAGGCGCGCGCGGATTCGACCGGATCGCCCGCATCGCGCAGGTCGACGAAATTGACACCCTTGACGACGCGGCCGCCTGCCACGTCGAGACAGGGGATGACGCGCGCCCGGACCGTCATTGCGCGGCGATCGCCAGCGCGGCCTTGAGGTCGAGCCGGCCGTCATACAGCGCGCGGCCGGTGATGACGCCTTCGATCCCGTCGCGGGCATGGATGGCGAGCATGTGGATGTCGCTGATCCCCGCGACGCCGCCCGAGGCGATGACCGGAATGTCGGTGGCGCGCGCGAGATCGACCGTCGCCTCGACATTGCAGCCCTTGAGCAGGCCGTCGCGGCCGACATCGGTGAAGAGCAGCGCGGCGACGCCCGCATCCTCGAAACGGCGGGCCATGTCGACCACGGGTACGTCGGACACATCGGCCCAGCCCTTGGTGGCGACCAGACCGTCGCGCGCGTCGACCGCGACGACGATGCCGCCGGGGAAATCGCGTGCGGCCTCGCGCACCAGTTCGGGATTGTCGAGCGCGGCGGTACCGATCACCACGCGCGCCACGCCGAGATCGAACCAGCGTTCGATCGACTCGCGGGTGCGGATGCCGCCGCCAAGCTGGACATGGCCGGGAAACGCCTCAACGATTGCCTTTACCGCATCACCATTGACCGAATTGCCGGCAAAGGCGCCGTCGAGATCGACGACATGAAGATGGCCCGCGCCGGCTTCGGCGAAGAGCAGCGCCTGCGCGGCGGGGTTGTCACCATAGACGGTGGCGCGGTCCATATCGCCCTCGGCAAGGCGGACGACTTGGCCGCCCTTGAGATCGATGGCGGGGAAGATGATGAGGCTCATGGTTGCCACTCCAGAAAACGGGCGAGGAAATCGAGCCCGTATTGCTGGCTCTTTTCGGGATGGAACTGGACGCCGATGATCGTGTCGCGCGCGACGGCGGCGGTGACCGGACCGCCATGATCGCTCGTCGCGACGACATGGGCGGGGTTGGCGGCGT
The DNA here is from genome assembly GCF_033025475.1 of Sphingomonas sp. C3-2. Lineage (NCBI taxonomy): Bacteria > Pseudomonadati > Pseudomonadota > Alphaproteobacteria > Sphingomonadales > Sphingomonadaceae > Sphingomonas > Sphingomonas sp. C3-2. The sequence goes on along the minus strand of NZ_CP130322.1, from coordinate 1,594,147 downwards.
CGAAATAGAAGCTGTGCAGATAATAGGCCTCGCCCGCCGTGATCAGCGGGTGCGGGGTGGCCGGTAGAACATCGTTCCAGCCCATATGCGGCACCTTGCACGCCGGATCGGCGGGGGTGAGCTGCTTGACCGTGCCCGGAATCCAGCCAAGCCCGGCTTCACCGCCAAATTCCTCGCCGCGGTCGGCAAGCAACTGCATGCCGACGCAAATGCCGAGAAAGGGGCGCGCCTTGGCGAGCACGGCTTCGTCGAGCGCCGCACGCATGCCCGGAATCGCGGCCAGCGCCGAAGCACAGGCGGCAAAGGCGCCGACGCCGGGAAGCACGATGCGGTCCGCCGCCAGAACCGCTGCCGGGTCGGCGGTGACGGCGACGGTGCTCGCCCCCGCCGCCTTCAGCGCATTGTGGACCGAATGGAGATTGCCGGCGCCGTAATCGATCAGCGCGATCCGGTCAGACACCCCCCAGCGTTCCCTTGGTCGAGGGCACCGAATCGGCCTTGCGCGGATCGATCTCGATCGCGATGCGCAGCGCGCGGGCCAGCGCCTTGAACGCGCTTTCCGAAATATGGTGGTTGTTGCGCCCGTAGAGCGCCTCGAGATGGAGCGTGATGCCCGCCGAGCCCGCAAAGCTGTGGAACCAGTGTTCGATCAGCTCGGTATCGAGATCGCCCAGACGCGGCTGGGTGAACTCGGCCTTCCACACCAGATAGGGGCGGCCCGAAATATCGATCGCGCAGCGCGTGAGCGTTTCGTCCATCGGCGCATAGGCATGGCCATAACGGGTGATGCCCTTGCGATCGCCCAGCGCCTTCAGCACCGCTTCGCCGATCGCGATCCCGCAATCTTCGGTGGTGTGGTGCTGATCGATATGGAGATCGCCGATGGCCTTCACCCGAAGATCGATCAGCGAGTGCCGCGAAAGCTGCTCAAGCATATGATCGAGAAAGCCAATTCCGGTCGACACCTGATAGATGCCGGTACCGTCGAGATCGAGTTCGACTTCAATGTCGGTCTCGTTCGTCTTGCGATGAATAAGGGCCGTGCGCATGCCCGGTCCCATAGGCGCGGGCGCGCCGTGGTGCAATGTCTTGACCGACGCGGATCGAGCGTCCACCTAGGGAGGATGAGCGACGATACGCCCGATAGCCTGATTCCGTATGATGAGATCGTCCAGGAGGCGCTGCGCGCCGTCGTGGGCCGCGTGTTGGGCGAAGTGCAGCAAACCGGCGGATTGCCGGGCGCGCACCATTTCTACATCACCTTCAAGACGGCGGCGCCGGGTGTCGATATTCCGCGCCACCTGTCCGAGCGTTTCCCCGACGAGATGACCATCGTCCTCCAGAATAAGTTCTGGGATTTGAAGGTGGACGACATTGGTTTCGAGGTTGGCCTGAGCTTCAACCAGATCCCCGCAAGACTGGTTATCCCGTTCGCGGCGATCACCGGTTTCGTCGATCCGGCGGTGAATTTCGCGCTGCAGTTCCAGGCGCATCACGACGCCGAACCCGAACCGCATGACGAGCCCGAGAATGATCGCCCGCGCGCCGAGCCGGTGGAAGACGGGTCGAACGTCGTCGCTGTCGACTTCAGCCGCAAGAAATAATTCCAGCAGCCAAATAATTTATGCGCGGGGTTTGGGCCCCGCGCGGCAATGCCCATATGATCGATGCCCGGGCGGCGGCAGGACCGCCCTTGCGGAGTCGACACATGGTGCAAACCCGGACCGAAACCGACAGCATCGGCGCGATCGAAGTGCCGGCCGACGCCTATTGGGGCGCTCAGACCCAGCGTTCGATTGAAAATTTCCCCTTTGGCGACAGCGAACGCATGCCGATCGGCATCGTGCACGCGCTGGCGCTGGTGAAGCAGGCGGCCGCACGGGTGAACCGGCGGCACGGGCTGGACCCCGCGATTGCCGGTGCGATCGAACAGGCGGCGGCCGAGGTGCATGACGGGCGGCTGGACGCGCAGTTTCCGCTCGTCATCTGGCAGACGGGGTCGGGCACGCAATCGAACATGAACGCCAATGAGGTGATTGCCGGGCGCGCCAACGAGATTCTGGCGGGTACCCGCGGCGGCAAGACCCCGGTGCACCCCAATGACGATGTCAATCGCGGGCAAAGTTCGAACGACAGTTTCCCGACCGCGCTGCACGTGGCGGCGGCGCTGGCGGTGACGCGCACGCTGCTCCCCGCGCTCGACCGGCTGTACGGCGCGATCGAGACCAAGGCGGCGGCGTGGCGCGATCTGGTGAAGATCGGGCGCACGCATTTGCAGGACGCGACGCCGCTGACGCTGGGGCAGGAATTTTCGGGCTATGCCGCGCAACTGGCGGCGTGCCGCGAACGGATCGACCATGTCGTGCGCCACGATGTGCTGAAGCTGGCGCAGGGGGGCACGGCGGTGGGCACCGGGCTGAACGCGCCCGAGGGGTTCGACCACGCATTTTGCGCCGAAATGGCCGCGCTGACCGGGCTCGATTTCGAACCAGCGCCCAACAAGTTCGAGGCATTGGCCTCGAATGACGCGCTGGTGCAGCTTTCCGCCACGCTCGCGACGCTGGCCGTGGCGCTCAACAAGATCGCGAACGATATCCGGCTGCTCGGCTCCGGGCCCAGATCGGGGCTGGGCGAACTGATCCTGCCCGCCAATGAGCCGGGCAGTTCGATCATGCCGGGCAAGGTGAACCCCACCCAGAACGAGATGCTGACGATGGTGGCGGCGCAAGTTGTGGGCAATCATCAGGCGGTGACGATCGGCGGGCTGCAGGGCCATCTGGAACTGAACGTGTTCAAGCCGATGATCGGCGCCAATGTGCTCCGATCGATCGCGCTGCTGGCGACGGGGATGACGAGCTTTGCCGAACGCGCGGTGGATGGGCTGGAACCCGATCGCAAGCGGATTGCCGAACTGGTGGACCGATCGCTGATGCTGGTGACCGCGCTGGCGCCCGAAATCGGCTATGACAATGCCGCCAAGATCGCCAAATATGCGCATGAGCAGGGGCTTAGCCTGCGCGAGGCCGGGCTGGCGCTGGGCCTGGTGGATGCGGAGCGCTTTGACCGGGTGGTGAAACCCGAGACGATGATCGGGCGTTAGGGATTTTGTTCAGGAGACGAAGATGATTGGCAAGGTGATCGGTGCGCTGGTGGGAAGCGAAATCAGCCGGCGCGGTGGCCGCGGCGGCGTGCGCGGCGCGGTCTTGGGTGCGGCGGCCGTGGGCGGCCTGCGCCGACTGGGGCCGCTGGGCGTGGTTCTGGGCGGTGCCTATGTCGCCAAGAAGATGATCGATCGCCGTCGCCAGAGCTGACGCGCCTGACCTTTTTGGACGGAGGAGAAGCGGATGAACCGTGCGGCCCTGATATTGGTAGCGCCCCTTGGCCTTGGCCTCACGCTGGCCGGGTGCGGCGACAAGAGCGCCAAGGACGCCAATATGGCGGCGGCGGACAATGCCGTGACGCCTGTGGATAACGCGGCGGCCACCGGCGCGCCGCCGGCGGCTGGCAACGGTGCCGCGCCCGCGACCGGGCCGGTCGATGTGAGCAGCTGGCAGGGGCTGGAAACGGCGGTCGGGCGCTATCCGGCCGATATCAAGCTGTATGAAGCAAGCGTGCTGACCGCGCCGCTAAAGGCGCTGTTGGGCGATGAATATGACGATTTCCTTGAAAATATGGGCGTTTCGGGCCCGCTGTCGAAGGAAGGTGTGCTGTTTGCCACGGGCAACAAGCCGCATGAGGGCGGATCGGATGCCGCGTTCATCCTGATCGATCCGGCGACGCAGAAGCTGGAAGTGGGCATCTGGGACGACGGCAAGTTCAAATCCTATGCCAGCCCCGGTGCGCTGATGAACCGGCCCAAGGATGTGAAGACGATGATCGGCAATATGCGCGACGCGGCGAAGACGCCGGGCGCCTGATCCTGATCCTCTAGATACAGCCCGCTGCTTCCATCCGGCAGGGGCTGCCGTCCCCGGTTTCGACCTGGATGGTGCTGTGCCGGATCCCGAAATTGCGGGACAGCCGCGTGGCGATATCGTCGAGAAACGCATCGCCCGGATGCCCGCCGGGGACGAGGATATGCGCGGTGAGCGCTGCCTCGGTGGTGCTCATCGCCCAGATATGCAGATCGTGGACACGGGTGACGCCGGGGGTATCGAGCAGTTCCTGCTCGACCCGGTCAGGATCGATCTGCGCGGGCACGCCGGCGAGCGACAGCGCGACCGAATCGTTCAGCAGTCCCCAGGTGCCCCAGAAGATGACGGCGGCGATGACGAGGCTGATCGCCGGATCGATCCACTGCGCGCCAGTATACAGGATCGCGATTCCGGCGAGCACGACGCCCGCCGAGACACCCGCATCGGCGGCCATGTGAAGATAGGCGCCGCGAATGTTGAGATCGCTGTGGCGCCCCTTCAGGAAAAGGAGCGCGGTGCCCGCGTTGATGGCGATGCCGGCGGCCGCCACCCAGATGACGGTGGCGCCGGCAACCGGGTGGGGATTGCCGAAACGCTGGATCGCCTCGAGCGCGATCGCGCCGATCGCGACGAGCAGGAAGAGCGCGTTGAGCATCGCGGCGAGGATCGTCGATCCGCGCAGCCCATAGGTGAAGCGTTTGGACGCGGGGCGTTTCGCAAGCGTTGCCCCCGTCCAGGCGACGATGAGGCCGAGCACATCGGACAGATTGTGCCCCGCATCGGCGAGCAGCGCCATCGAGCCGGTCCAGAACCCGGCCGCCGCCTCGATCACGACGAACAGCGCGTTGAGCGTGATCGCGATGGCGAAGGCGGTGCCGAAGCTGGTGGGGGCATGCGAGTGGCCGTGACCATGGCTATGCGCATGATCATGGCCGTGGTCCGCATGATCGTGATCGTCATGCGCAGGGTCGTGAACATGGGGCCGATCCGATGCCATGCCGGCAGCGTAACCGAGAGGCGCCGTGATATGCTAGCCCATCGGTGGCGCGGGCGATTGACGGCGCGACGATGACACGGCACTAGCGGCCATGGCCGACAAGAACCCATCCGATCCCCATGGCTTCAAGCGCCGTGGCGTGCTTTTCGTTCTTTCCTCGCCCTCGGGCGCGGGCAAATCCACCATCGCGCGCAAGCTGCTGGCGTCGGATGACGGGCTGTCGATGTCGGTTTCGGCGACGACGCGTCCTATCCGCCCCGGCGAGCAGGACGGGGTCGATTATCATTTCGTCGATCTCGAGAAGTTTCGCGAAATGGCGACGAACCATGAATTCCTCGAATGGGCGCATGTGTTCGACAACCGCTATGGCACGCCGCGCGCGCCGGTTGAGGAAATGCTGAGCGCGGGCCGCGACGTGCTGTTCGATATCGACTGGCAGGGCGCGCAGCAGCTGTACCAGCTGGCGGGCGGCGACGTGGTGCGCGTGTTCATCCTGCCGCCCTCGATGGTCGAGCTGGAACGCCGCCTGCGCGGCCGCGGCACCGACAGCGACGAGGTGATCGATCGCCGCATGGCACGCGCCGCCGGCGAAATCGCGCACTGGGACAGCTATGACTATGTTCTGGTGAACGACGATGCCGAGCAGTGCTTCGAAAAGGTGCGCACGATCCTGCAGGCCGAACGGCTGAAGCGCAGCCGCCAGACCGGGCTCATTGGTTTCATCCGCAAGCTGCAGAGCTGATCCCGGCGGGCGGCCGGCAAGCCACCGTGTCGCCCATCTCTCCTTTTGCTTGCAAAAGCATAGCCCGTGCTTAGGCTTCGATCCCGAAGAACAGGGAGGGATCGATGCCCAAAATGCTGCTCGGGGCGATTGCCGCCGCCGTCGCCATGTTCATCACCGGCTTCATCTTCTACGCAACACCGCTCTACATGATCGCGCATGGCAGTATCGACGCCGTGCAGAGCGCCAATATCCAGGCCGCGCTGGCGCGCGATCTGGCGCAGACCGGCACCTATGTCATCCCCGATCCGGGCACGGCGCAGGGCACCGTGCTGTACGGCAAGGGCCCGGTGGCGATGGTCCATTATAATCTGAGCGGTTTTCCCGTGTCGGACATGGGGGCGATCGTCCAAGGTTTCATCCATGAGCTGATCGTGGCGCTGATCCTCGGCTTTGCGCTTTTGGGGATCTCCGCGCGCGTCGCCGATTTCGGATCGCGCGCCCGGCTGGTCGTGCTGTTTTCGGTGGCGGCCGCCGCGCTCATCCATCTGGGCGAGCCGATCTGGATGCATGTCGACTGGGCGCATGCCATTTATGTCTTTATTGCCGATACGGTCATGCTGGCGGTCGGCGGATTGGTGATCGCGCGCTGGTTCCTGCCCGCCGCCGCGCAACCGAAGGTTTGATTCAATGCTGAATATCGTTTCGCTCGTCATCGGCGCGGTGGCGCTTGTGCTGGCGGTGCTGGCGTTCCTGCCGCTTCTGGGCTGGGCCAACTGGTTCATCATCCCGCTGGCGGTGGTGGGGCTGGCGCTGGGCGTGGTGTCCGATCGCGACGCCGGCCGCAACCTCAACATCGTCGTGATCGTGGTGGGCGTGCTCCGCCTGATGATCGGCGGCGGGATTTTCTGACCCGGAGCGGCCCAGCGGGGCCGCTCACCTTGTTGGATCAGCTGCGCCGGACTTCGGCGAGCGACTGGTGGGTTACCGGGTAACCGGCATCGTCGGGGATGCACAGGCTGGGTTCGCCGCCACGTTCTTCCACCCAGGGGGTGATGAGGCGCACGGGAAAGGCACCGGCATGGCGGCGCGCGTCATCGAAATCGTCGAACAGCGCGAGCCTTTCGAGATTGCGGCGGGTGGGGAAGATGACATGCGCTTCGCCGCGATCGGCCATGGCGATGGCTTCGGCCGCGCTGGCCCAGAACAGCCGCGTATTTTCGGTTTCGTCGACGCTGGCTTCGGGGCTGCCATCGGCCAGCCGGGCGATGTAGAAGCGCGTGTCGAAATTGCGGACTTCGCGGAAATTGGGGCACCAGCGCGCGAACGGCACCAGCGCGTCGAGATCGAGGCGATAGCCGCCGCGCCGCAGAATGACCGCAAAGGCGGTGCCGGTGTGGAGCGCGGCGCGCATCGCATCGAGCGCATCGGCATCCGGCGCGGGGAACACGCCGGGGGCAAGCCCGCTTTCCTCGATCGTCTCGCGAATGGCGGCGACACGTGCGGCGCGGTCGTCATCCTCGTCGCTGGCGCCGTCGCAGAGTTCGGGATCGGCGGCGATCAGGTGATCGTCGGGATCGATGCGGCCGCCCGGAAAGACCAGCGCGCCCGCCGCAAAGGCCATCTGCCCGGCCCGTTCGACGACGAGCAGTTCGGGCGGCCCTTCGGGGCGTTCGCGAAAGATGACGAGGGTGGCGGCGGGGATTGGTACGGGCAGAGTCATTGCACCCACGCTAGCCGCATGGCGGGGGGCTGGGAAGAGCGGTTCAGGCGGGCGGTGCGTTTTCGGCGAGGCGCGCAAGGATCGGGCAATCGGGCCGGTCATTGCCCTGACAGCGATTGGCCAAGTCTATCAGCGTGTCGCGCATCGCGGCCAGCGCCTCGGCCTTGCGTTGCAGTTCTTCGGCGCGGGTGAGCGCGAGTTTCTTTACCTCGGCGCTGGAGCGCGCGGAATCGGACCAGAGATCGAGCAGCGCGCGAATTTCCTCGATCGGGAAGCCGAGATCGCGGGCATTGGCGATGAAACGCAACCGGTGGATATCGGTGGGGGAATAGTCGCGGTAGCCGGACGCGCGCCGGGGCGCGGCGTCGATCAGGCCAATGCCCTCATAATGGCGGATCATGCGCTGTGAAACGCCGCTGGCCTTGGATGCGTCTCCGATCTTCATGACATATGCCTTTTTGCGGTTTGCCCGCAAACTATCACATCATGTGAGGCTGGGCAGGTGCAAAATCAGGCCGTGCCGGTGGAATGGGTGGATCGCACTGCGGGATCGGGATATGCGGAGCAGATGAAAACGATCCTGTCCGTATGTGCAGCAACGATGCTGGCCGGCTGTGCCGCAACGCCCGCGCTGAAGCTGCACGAAAGCGGCACCCGCCCGGCGGCGGCCGGTATCGCGCTGGGCAAGCAGGGGCCCGAAACGGGGGGAGAGGCGTCTGCCGCCATTCTCGCGGGGCTGGCGACGGCCGGTTACGCGCCGAGCGATGCGCCCGCCTATCTTGTGCAGTTTTCCGACAGCGCGCGCGCCGCGAAGACCGGCCTGTTCCTGCCCGACCTGCCTGCCGGGGCGGATGGGGACTATGCGTGGCTGGATGCGCCCGCCAAGGGCGGCAAGCGCAACCTGCGCCGGATCGTGATCAGCTTTAGCGATATGACAACCGGCCGCGAACTTTACCGCCTGAGCGGGACCGAGCGGGTGAAGCCGGATCGGCCGGCGGGCGACGATCCGCTGCTGCCCGGAATGATCGCGCTGCTGAAGGGCGACGCGGCTACGCAATAAGCGGCAGATAGAAGGTGAAGGTCGTTCCCTCACCGGGGGCGCTGTCGACCTCGATCCGGCCGCTATGGCGGGTGATGACGGTGTGGACGAAGCTCAATCCCAGCCCGACGCCGTCCATTTCGCGGTCCACGCCCATCGGCGCACGGAAATAGGGTTCGAAGATATTCTTGATATGCTCGGGCGCAAGGCCGGGGCCCTGATCGGCGATCGCGCAGGTGGCATAGAGCTGCCCGCCGGGATCGCGGTGCTGGCCGAGCGTGCAGATAATCTGGGTGTTCGGCGCGCTGAATTTCACCGCGTTGCCGATGACATTGATGATCGCGCGGGTGAGCAGCGAGCGTTCGCCGCGAATATAGTGCGCGGTTCCGGCGCCCAGCGTCTCGATCGCGATATGCTTGGCGGTGAGTTGCGGCCAGAGATCGTCGATCGCGTCGAGCACGACATCGCCGATGTTGATCTCCTCCAGCGCATAAGCCAGCGTTTCGGCGCGCGCGAGCTGGACGAACCCGTCCGCCAACCCCAGCGTGCGCTGGGCATAATGACGGATGCGGTCCGCGATTTCGGGGTCGATCTGATCAATGTTCGCAACCTCGAGCACCGCGAGGATCGAGGCCTGGGGCGAGCGCATGTCATGGGTGAGGAGCTGGAGAATATCCTCGCGCTGGCGGCTGGCGGCCTTGGCGTCGCTGATATCGAGCAGGCGGATCACCCAGCCGGCAAAGGCATTGCCGGCATCGGTCTGCGGCGCGAAACGGATGTCGAAGAAGCGCCCGCCAGCGCCCGAGGCTTCGCGCGGGGCAGGGTTGGCATCGCCCATGGCGGGCAGGATCAACGGCCCGCCATCGCTAGGGGTGAGGCGGGCGAGCAGCGGGCCGATCGTCTCGCACATCGCGGCCGGGAGGGCGAGATCCTCGAGCAGGCGGACGGCGGCGTCGTTCTGCAGCACCACCCGGCCGGCCGGATCGACGACGAAGATCGCATCGGGCAATTGATCGAGCCGCTCGGCGATGAAACGCAGCATCTGCCGCGCCTGATCGATCGCCGCGCCGAGCCTTTCGCTCGTCGAGTCGGCCACGGCAGGGCCGGGCATGGGGGCGGTGGGACCGAGCGGGAGCCGCCATTGCACGTCGCGCAGCCGGTAAAGCTCGGCATGCATGAAGCTTTCGGTCGCCGCGAGCTGGCGCCAGTTCCACAAGGGATAGACGAAGAGCAGCCCGAGCAGCGCGGCCATGGGAGGCAACCAGAGCCGGAAGGCGAAAAGCCCGATCGCCGAGACGGCGAGCACGACGAGCACCAGCAGCGCCAGCGCCGCTGCGCCCATTCGCGAGGGGGCGCGACGCAGCACGATCATGAGCAGCCAGAGCGGGATCAGCGCCAGCGCAAGCACCGACCCGATACCGGCGCTATGGGCGAGCGTGCCGCCCAGCAGCCCGTCGAGCAGATTGGCCTGAATCTCGACGCCCGACATGACACCGTGGAGCGGAACGGGATATCGATCCCCCAGCCCATCGGCAGTGACCCCGACAAGGATGACCTTGCCGCGCAGCAATTCGGGCGGGACGCTGCCGTTGAGCACGGCTGTCGCCGATATTTCGGGCCAGCGCCCGGCGCTGCGGGTGAAGGGGATGAGCGCCGCATCCGTCTGGCTGGGTGGGGTGAGATCGGGCCGGGCGGTCCGCCCCACCAGCGCCATGAGATGGGGCGCCCCCTCAAAGGCGGGGACCGCGCTGCGCACCAGCCCATCGCGGTCGAAGTGCAGGTTCACATGGCCAACCCCCGCCGCGCCTTGCGCAACGGGCGCGATCGGCGGGATGCGGACAAGGTTGGTGCCGGGATCGCCGGACGCCGCAAAGGTGAGCGGGACATAGACATTGCCCGCGCGCGCCATCGCCTGCCCCAGTAGCGCGTCGTCGTTCGCTGGGCCGGGTTCGGTGAACAATATGTCATAGCCGATGGCGCGGGGCCGGGCGGCGCTCAGCCGGTCGATCAGCGCCGCGTGAACGCTACGCGGCCATGGCCAGCGGCCGATCTGGCGCAGGCTCTTCTCGTCGATCGTGACGAGCAATATGTCGGCCTCGGGCTTGTCGGTGCGGAGCTGGAGCAACCGGTCATAGACAAGATTGTCGAAACGCTCGGCGGTGCGGTCTGCCACCAGCGCACCGACGAACAGGCTCGCCAGGATCAGCAGCCCCCACCATTCCCATGCCAGACGTCGGTGCGGGCTGTTCGGCTTCATTTGCCCGTCGCGACGCGCAGCTGTTCCATCGGCGACCATTTCTCATAGGTCTTTCCGTCGATGCGTTCGAGCGTCATGACGCGCCAATAATAGGTGCCGCTGGGCAGATCGGTGAGGATGAACGACGCGGTCGTCAGGCCCGGCTCGTCAACCAGCAGCGCGGTTCCCGCCTCGTCGCTCGCCAGTTGGAAACGATATTGCGGCGTCTGCGCATCGGGGGTGAACCAGCGGAACAGATATTGGCGATATTTTCCGGCCTGCCCGGCCTCCATGCTCGTCGAGATCCGGTTGAGCCGGCGTTCGAAGCTGTAGGTGGCGGGCATGCCTTCGAGCCCATGGCCATCGATCGCCGAAAGCCGGACGAAATAGATGCCGTTGGGCAGGCTGGGCAATGTTGCGCCGGTGCCGTCCTGCTCGGCTTCGTCGATCACGTCGAGAAAGCCGGCATCGCGCGCGATCTGAAAGCGCATGCGCGCAGCGCCGGCCAGCGGCTCGGCGACAAAGGAGAGGATTTCCTCATCCTGCACCTTTTCGGCGGCCTTGAGCGTGGGGGTGGGGAGCAGCGCGACGGGCGCGGCCAGGCCATTGGCCGACCCGAAGCCTGTCGTCAGCGCATGGGTGCCCGCGCCCTTTTCCTCGAAATCGACCGCCCCCTCGACAACCTCGCTCGTCGCGCGGCCTTCGGCTGGTGCGAAGCTGACGCTGAAGCGCGTGCCGCGCACCGCCGACGAGGCGATGGGGGTGGAAATGCGGAAATCGCTGAACGGGTCCGCCATCGGCGTGACATTGGCGCGAACGCGGCCGTTTTCGACCGCGAAGCTGCGCTCGACGCTGTTCGCCAGCAAGGTGCGGCGCAGCGTTGCCACGCGCACCGAGGTTTGCGACGGCAGCGACACGGTGGAGGCGTCGGGCAGCCGCAGCGTGACGAAGGAACGCGGCCCGGTGCGGATGACATCGGCCTCCTGCACCTTCATGCCCGCGGCGGCGGGGCGCTGGCGATCGGCGGGGCCGACGAGCACCGAACCGCTGAAATTCTGGACGATCGCGGGGATCGGTTCGCGGCGCAGCACCGAACGCGGGATGACGAGCGTCGAACCGATCGCCAGCCGATACGGGTTGGCGACGCGGTTGAGACGCTGGACCACGCGGTAATCGCCGGGCTGGCGGAAATAACGCTCGGCCAGCGTATAGAGATTGTCGCCCTTTTCGACGCGGTAGGTGATCGTGTCGCCCGGCTTGGCCGGGGCGGCGACAGCAGGGCTTGCACCCGCCAGCAGCACCGCCGCGCAGGCTGCGGCGCGCAAGCCCTCAGACCAGCGTTTCAAGACGATATCCATAGGCATAAATGGGCAGCAGCTTGAATCCGTTGCCGGGGCGCAGGTTCAGCTTCACGCGCACATTGGAAATATGCGTGTCGAGCGTGCGTGTCGGCAGATCGGGGTTCCGGCCCCAGAGCGCCTCGAAGATATAAGAGCGCGAAAGCGCGCGGTGGATATTGCGAAAGAGCAGCAGCGCGAGCGCGAATTCCTTGGCCGTGAGGCTGACCGGCTGGCCCGCAATCTCGACGGTTTCGGTGCGCGCATCGAACAGATAGTCGCCGAACTTTTCGGTCCCGTCGGTGGGCGGTGCCGGATAGGCGCGGCGCGCGATCGCCTCGACCCGGGCGAGCAGCACTGCGGGCGTGACCGGTTTGACGACATAATCATCGGCGCCCTGCGACAGCCCGGCGACGATATCCTCTTCGGCCGAGCGGCTGGTGAGCATCAGTGCGGGGGGCGGGCTGTCCATATTCTCGCGCGCCCATTGCAGCACCGCGAGCCCCGACATTTCGGGAACATTCCAGTCCAGGATAAGAATATCATAGGTTTCGCGGCGCAGCGCCTGCACCAGCTTGCGGCCATCGGCGAACAGGTCGCAACCATGGCCGGCATCGCTCAATGCCTTTTCTACGTAGCTGGCAAGTGCCAGATCGTCTTCGAGTATCGCTATACGCATTGTGTCTGTCCGCCTGGGCCCGCTTTCGGGCTCTATTCCGCTTTAGCATCAATTGCCGCGAAAGCGAGTTGATGGCGTGATTTTGACAATGTTTTGCGGGGCGACGCGCGGCGGTGCGTTTGGCGAGGGGGCTGGTGGAGCTGAGGGGAATCGAACCCCTGACCTCTGCAGTGCGATTGCAGCGCTCTCCCATCTGAGCTACAGCCCCGCCCCATCGCGCCCTATGGGCACGCGCGCAGTTTTATCCTTCCAGCGCCCGTGTTGCAACGGTTTCCGGACGGTCAGTGCCGCGATTTGCACCAGATTGGTTTCGGGTTAAAACCCTTTTTCCGGAGTCGCCGATATGCGGCCCGAGGAACAAGGGAGAGAGGTTCATGGCCCGTGCCTGGCACCTGAAGTCGCGCCCCGTCGCAATGCCCGGTCCCGAAAATTTCGAGCTGAAGGAATTGCCCGACGTGCCGCTGGCGCAGGGGCAGTTCCGCGTGCGCAACGCATGGCTTTCGGTCGACCCCTATATGCGCGGGCGGATGAGCGATGTGAAAAGCTATGTCCCGCCCTTTGCGATCGACGCGCCGATGCAGGGCGGTGCGGTCGGCACCGTGATCGACAGCGCCAATGGCGATTTCCCGGTCGGCGCGCAGGTGCTGCACATGGCGGGCTGGCGCGACGAGGCGGTTGTCGGCCCCGAGCTGATGCCGCAAAAGCTGCCCGAGATCGGCGTTCCGCTGCATCATTGGCTCGGCAATCTCGGGCTCACCGGGGCGACCGCCTATTTCGGGCTGCTGAAGGTGGCCGAGGCGCGCGAGGGCGATGTCGTGTTCGTATCGGCTGCTGCCGGGGCGGTCGGGTCGGCGGTCGTCCAGATCGCGCGCAACAAGGGCATGACGGTGATCGGATCGGCGGGCGGGCCCGAGAAATGCGCGTGGGTGCGTGAATTGGGGGCGGCGGCCTGCATCGATTACAAGGCGGGCCCGGTGCTGCCGCAACTGGCGGAAGCCGCCAAGGCGCACGGCAAGGGCGGGATCGACGTCTATTTCGACAATGTCGGCGGCGAGCATCTGGACGCCGCCTGCGCGCTGGCGCGCGACTTTGCGCGCTTTGCGATGTGCGGGATGATCGACGTCTATAACGACGGCAAGCCGCAGGAGATGCGCTACCTGATTCGGCTGGTATCGGCGCGAATCCGGATGCAGGGTTTCATCTTCACCGATTACCTCGCGCATATGGGCGAGTTTCAGGCCGATATGGGCGAATGGGTGCGCGCCGGACGGATGCAATCGCGCGAAACGATCCATGACGGGCTGGAATCGATGCCCGACGCGTTTCTGGGGCTGTTTCGGGGCGCAAATACCGGAAAGATGCTCGTGCGCCTCTGAGCGGGCTTTTGGGCCATGCGCCGTGCCCCGATGGGTACGGCGCAAGCCTGTACGATCGGTTCGGGACCGATCTTTGCATCATCGATTTAAGGGGATGGTGCCCAAGGGCGGATTCGAACCACCGACACTGCGATTTTCAGTCGCATGCTCTACCAACTGAGCTACTTGGGCATGTTCCGTCGTGCGGAGCCGCGCCTATAGAGGGGGTTAGTCGTCCCTGTCTAGCCCGTTCATGTCGTTTTTTTCAAAAGTTGTTTCGACGGAGGGGCCGGGGATCCGATATCCCTCGCCAAGCCATTGCAAAAGATCGCGGTCGCGGCAGCCACGGCTGCAGAACGGCTTGTGCTCGGCAATGCTTGCCTGCCCGCATACGGGGCAGCCGCCGCGCTTCTTCTTAGGGGTGTTCGCTACTGACATGCCCCGCCGATATGGCGAGGCCGGGCGCGGCGCGCAAGGACACAGACGCACCGATGCGCCGTGCGAGCTCGGCAACCCATTCGGGATGTGATTCGATCACCGCGATCACGGATGCGGCGGCGCTGAGCGTGCGGGCCCCGTGGCCGGGCGCGCGTTCGGCCTGGCGCAGGAGGCTGAGCGCGGCCGCCAGCACGGGATCGCCCTGCAGCAATTCGGGAAGGGCGGCATGGGTGCGGCGGCGCACCAGTTGCAGAAAGCCGAAGCCGTTGACGGCGGTGCGCTCAAAGGGCTGGGGCACCTCGGCATCGAGCGCGGTGGCGGCGGCCTGGCGTTCGGCCTTGCCGCCGATGGTTGGCAGATCGATGCCGATCGAGCCCGCCAGCCCGAAACGCCGGATCGCCCGCCCGGCGGCGCGTGCACCGGCAATGGCGAGCTGTTCGGGGGCTAGCGTGCCATCGACATCGAAAAGCGCCATGGCGGGCGTGAGCGAGAGGCGCAGTCCGCCCCCGGCGAAAGCGATCTCGCCAAGCTGGGCTTCCTCGAGCAATTCGCCCCAGCCCGCGCGTTCGAGCAGGTCGGGATCATAGGGGAGGAGTTCGCGCACCGGATGGCCGCTGCCAGCAAGGCGTTCGCGCAGCGCCGGGCCGGGCGTGGGGACGGCGTCGGCCGCGGCGGGGCGCGCCTTGGCGAGTTTGGCGCGGCCGGACTCGGGGATGAGGCCGCGCAGGATTTCGACGAGGAGTTCGCGCCCTTCGGACAATTTGGGCGGAAGCGGTTCTAGCAGGATTTCCTCGCCATCCGCGAGCGTGGCGATGCCGCGCCGGGCGGGGATGAGGATTCGGGTCAGCCGCGCGAGCGCGATGGTGCCCGCGCGCACGCTGGCCCCGGTGCGTTCGATATGCGCTTCGACAATGCTGTCATCGACGACGAGGGCGGCGCGGTCTTCGCCGATCCCCCGTTCGTAAAGCCACTCAGCCAAGGCGCTGCCCGGCGGCGGCCAGCAGCGCGCGGGTTTCGAAGAGCGGCAGGCCGACAACGCCCGAATGGCTGCCCGCAAGGTGGCGGACAAGCGCTTCGGCATGGCCCTGAATGGCGTAGCCGCCCGCCTTGCCGTGCCATTCGTTGCTGGCGATATACTCGTCGATCTCGTGCGCGGTGAGGCGCTTGAAGATGACGCTCGTATCCGAAAGCCGCGCGCGCGCGGTGCCCGCAGCGTCGATCACGCAGACGGCCGACAGCACATGGTGCCGGCGGCCGGACAGCAGCGAAAGGCACTGGCGCGCCTCGTCCACGCTTTCCGCCTTGGGCAGGATGCGGCGGCCGACGGCGACGACGGTGTCCGCCGCGAGGATGCATGCACCCTTGTGCCGCGCGTGCACGGCGGCGGCCTTTTCGGCGGCCATGCGGCGCGCATAATCGGCGGGGCGTTCGGCCGGGCGCGGCGTTTCATCGATATCGGCCGGGTCGACCCGATCGGGCACGACGCCGATACGCGCGAGCAAGTCCAGCCGGCGCGGGCTAGCCGATGCCAGGATGAACGGTGCCGCGCTGGCAGCTTCGATGGTCTGGCCGGTGGCGCCGGAGGAGATTCCGGTGGGCACAAGCGCAGCTTATTTGAAGCGGTAGGTAATCCGACCCTTGGTCAGATCATAGGGGGTCAGTTCGACGAGCACTTCGTCGCCCACCAGAACGCGGATGCGATTCTTGCGCATCTTGCCGGCGGTGTGGCCCAGGATTTCGTGATCATTTTCGAGACGGACGCGGAACATGGCGTTGGGGAGAAGCTCCACAACCTGACCGCGCATTTCGAGAAGTTCTTCTTTTGCCATGTAGTCTCTTGATGCTGGATGCTGAAAAATCGCGTCGCCTTAGCGCCAAAACGCCAAAATTGGAAGCGAGGGCTCAGCCGATCGGGCGCGCGAGATCAAAAGCGACGCGAAAATCGCGATTATGCCGCTTCAGTTCATATAGAAATGTCTTTTCCGGATGCAATTCCAGCGCCCAGACATTGGTGCGCGAGACGGTGGCATTCTGCGCGGTGAAGAGCGCCTTGGTCTCCGCATCGGCCGGGAATTGCTGGCGCGTCGCGCTGCCGGCGCCATCGGCGGTGCCGCCATAACGCGACAGGCTGTCTTCGCTGCCATCGGCGTGGCGGTGATCATGCTTGAGGCTGAGCCCCTTGGGGGTAAGCCGGACGATCCAGGTGCGGCTGTGATCGGCGCCGACCGAAAAGGGAATGCGGATTTCGTCCGCGGTGCAACGCGCCACCCGCATGACGAGCGGCTGATCGTCGAACGCGGCGTCCTGCGGATCGGCGCTGATCCGCTTTCCGGCAAAGCTCTGGCCGCACAGCGCGGTAAGATTGGCGAAGAAGGCCTGTTCGGGCGTGGGCGCGGCTCCTTGTGCGGGGGCGGCGCAGGGGAGCGCGATCAGCGCGGCGGCGAACAGGCGCTTCATCCGATGCGCTTTCCGACGCGGCCGGCGAGTTCGACCGCATAATGCCAGGCGACGCGGCCCGAACGCCCGCCGCGCTGGGTGGACCAGAGCAGCGCATCGGCCGGATCGAAGGGCAGATCGTTCAGCCGTGCATAGGTTTCGACCATCGCGAGATAGCTATCCTGATCGCAATTGTGGAAGCCGAGGCTGAGCCCGAAACGATCCGACAGCGCCATCCGATCGTCGATCACGTCGCGCGGATTGATCGCATTTTGCTGCTCGTCCATCCCGCGCGGCACGATGTGGCGGCGGTTGGAGGTGACGTGAAGCCGGGCATTGGCGGGGCGCGCCTCGGCACCGCCTTCGAGCAGCGAGCGCAGGAGGCGGGCTTCCTTGCCGTTATCGTCGAAGCCGAGATCGTCGATGAAGAGCGCAAAGGCGCGGGGCGTGCGCGCGATCTGCGCGAACAGCGCGGGGAGGTCGGCAAGATGATCGCCCGCCACCTCGACCAGCGCGATATCGGCCCCCTCGGCCTGAAGCGTGCCGACCACGCTTTTGACGAGCGCCGACTTGCCCATGCCGCGCGCGCCCCAGAGCAGCACGTCGTGCGCCGAATGGCCGGAGGCGAGGCGGCGCGCATTGGCGAGCACGGCGGCCTTTTGCTCATCGATCCCGGTCAGGATATCGATGGGGAGCGGGGCAAAGGTGCGCGTTGCCTGCACCGTGCCGTCGCGCCATACATAGGCGGGATACGCCTCGACATCAGAGGGTTGGCGCGGCGGCGGCGAAAGCCGTTCCAGCGCTTCGGCGATACGGGACAGGGCGTCGGGTGATGCGGTCATGCGCGCCTCGATAGGAAAGGCGGCGCGGCCGGGCAAGCATTATTGGTATTTGATTTCAATAATCGCATAAATATTGGTTGAATATTACGGATTGGAGAGGGTGTGATGCGCGAACTGGGCAAGACCGGGCTGAAGACGCCGCCGCTGGTGCTGGGCGGCAATGTGTTCGGGTGGAATGTCGATGAAGCGACGAGCTTTGCCATTCTCGACCGGTTCGTCGCGGCGGGCGGGACGATGATCGATACCGCCGATTCCTATTCGGCCTGGGTTCCGGGGCATCAGGGCGGCGAATCGGAACGGGTGATCGGCGCGTGGCTGGCCCGGCGCGGGCGGCGCGACGATGTGCTGATCGCGACCAAGGTGGGGATGCTGCCCGGTGCGGGCGGCGAGGGGCTGAAGCCCGCGCGGATCGCGGCGGCGGTGGACGAATCGCTCAGGCGGCTGGGGACCGACTATATCGACCTTTATTACGCGCACCGCGACGATCCCGCGACACCGATCGAGGCGGTGATGGAGGTGTTTGGCGGGCTGGTAAACGCGGGCAAGGTGCGCGTGCTGGGTGCATCCAATTTTTCCGCCGAGCGGCTGGGCGAGGCGCTGGCGGTGAGCGCGCACGAGGCGCTGCCGGCATATGGCGTGCTGCAGCCCGAATATAATCTGATGAGCCGCGACAGCTATGAGGGTGCGCTGCAGGATCTGTGCGTGCGCCATGCGATTGGCGTGCTGCCTTATTACGGGCTGGCATCGGGCTTCCTGACCGGGAAATATCGCAGCGAGGGCGATTTCGCCGGGCGGATGCGCGGCCAGCACGCCGCCACCTATTTCAACGATCGCGGGCGCGCGGTGCTGGCGGTGATGGATGCGATCGCCGCCGAAACGGGCGCGACGCTGGCGCAGATCGCGCTGGCCTGGGCGGCGGCGCAGCCGGGCGTGACCGCGCCGATCGCGAGCGCGACCTCGACCGCGCAGCTGGACGAGCTGCTGGGTGTGCTCGACCTGACGCTGAGCGCCGATCAGTGCGCGCGGCTGGACGCGGCGTCGCGCGGCTGATCAGTCGCCGGCGAAGTTGAAGGGCGAGAGCCCCCGTTCGCGTTCGTTGATGAGGAGCGCGCGGCCCGTGGGCGGCGCCGAGCGCTGCGGGCAATCGGCACGCATGCACCGGCGGCAGCCAAGCCCGATCGGAACCGCCTCACCCGACAGGTCGATCCCGCGCGCGGCGGCGAGCCGCCCGGCGAGCGCTGCGTCGAGCCCGAGCCCGATCGAGAATTCGGCATTCACCCCGCCAAACAGGTGGCGCTGCGGCTGGACGGTGCGGGCCAGCGTGAACCAGCGCGTGCCGTCTTCGAGCGCGACGAGCTGGCGCACCAGCTGGCCCGGCCGGTCAAAGGCATGGTGCAGGCCCCAGAGCGGGCAGCGCCCCTCCGCCTCGACCAGCGGCGCGGCGCTCGCGCCCTCATAGCGCTTGGATGCCTGCCCCGCGCGGTCGATCCGGATCATGAAGAAAGGGAGCCCGCGCGCGCCGACGCGCTGGAGCGTGGTGAGCCGGTGCGCGACCTGTTCGAACCCGGCGTTGAAACGCCGTTGCAGCAGCTCGACATCATAGCCCGTCGCCTCGCATGCGCGCAGGAAACGCGCATAGGGCATCATCAGCGCGGCGGCGAAATAGCTGAGCAGATGGCGACGATAAAGGCGCTCGGCGATCCGATCGGTAAAGCCCGCGCCGCGCACCAGCGCATCGACCTCGGCGCGCGCCTCGTTCTGGGCGAGCTGATAGCCCGCGGCAAAGGTGCGCGAGGCAGGATCGAGCATTTCGGAAAGCTGGAGCTGGCGCGCATGGAGATCGAGCCGGCGAAGCCGATCGGGCATCACGTCGAAGGGGAGGATGCGGATCGAGAGCTGGTGGCGCGTGCGCAGCCGATCGGCGATCGCGCCGTAGAGATCGCCCGCGCCGAGGCGCAGTTCGTCGGCCAGCGTTTCGGCCTGCGCGTCGAGATCGGCGAAATGGTTGCGCCAGCGCGCGATCTCGCGCCGGACGGTGGTAAGGCTGTCGGCCTCAGCGCCGCTCTCGGCGGCGGGGCCGGCCGTGTGCAGCCGATCAAAGGCGCGGGCAAAGGCCTCGGCGGCGCGCGGGGCGGCGGCGAGCCATTCCTCCACCTCGGTCCGGTCGATCTCGAGATCGGCAAAGAGCGGATCGGCGAGGCGGCGGCGAATGGCCTGCGCGCCGCCGCCGGGTTCATCGGCGGCAAGCGTGCGCGGATCGAAATCGAACTGCTGGGCGAGGCGGAGCAGCAGCGCGGCCGAAAGCGGGCGCTGGTTGCGTTCGATCAGGTTCAGATAGCTGGCGGAGATATCGAGCATCTCGGCCATCGCCATCTGGGTGACGCCGATGCCGCGCCGGAGACGTTTGATCGCATGTCCTGCGAAAAGCTTTTGCTCTGCCATGGCCGGGGATTTTGTCAAAAATCATACAATGTGACAAACGAAAACCGTCATTTCGCGCACGCTGGTACACGAATTTTGAGCGGTATTGCTCGCGAATCGGGCGTTTGGTTGTCAATTTTCTTTCAAGGGCAAGCGGCGCTGTTCGGGCACCACGGCTCAGGCTCACGGCTACGAAAGACGAGGACCATGTCGTACCAGGAAGAAATCACCCAGTTGAACCGGCTCATCGAGTCCAAGGGCGAAGCATGGAACGCGATCGGCGCCGAAGCCGCCGCGCGTATGCGCCTGCAGAACCGTTTCCGCACCGGGCTCGACATCGCGCGCTACACCGCGAAGATCATGCGCCAGGACATGGCCGCCTATGACGCCGATCCTGCCAACTACACCCAGTCGCTCGGCTGCTGGCACGGTTTCATCGCCCAGCAGAAGATGATTTCGATCAAGAAGCATTTCGGCACCACCAAGCGCAAATATCTCTATTTGTCGGGCTGGATGGTCGCGGCGCTGCGCAGCGAATTTGGTCCGCTGCCCGACCAGTCGATGCACGAGAAGACGAGCGTCCCCGCGCTGATCGAGGAACTCTACACCTTCCTGCGTCAGGCGGATTCGCGCGAGCTGAACCTGCTGTTTCGCGAACTGGACGCGGCGCGTGAACAGGGCGATGCGGCCAAGGAAAAGGACGTTCTCGACCGGATCGAGAATTTCGAGACGCATGTCGTCCCGGTCATTGCCGATATCGACGCCGGGTTCGGCAATGCCGAGGCG
Organism: Sphingomonas sp. C3-2; assembly: GCF_033025475.1. NCBI lineage: Bacteria > Pseudomonadati > Pseudomonadota > Alphaproteobacteria > Sphingomonadales > Sphingomonadaceae > Sphingomonas > Sphingomonas sp. C3-2. The sequence goes on along the minus strand of NZ_CP130322.1, from coordinate 1,573,223 downwards.
ACCTATCTTCTCGCCAAGAAGATGATCGAGGCGGGCGCCTGCGCGCTGCAGATCGAGAATCAGGTGTCCGACGAAAAGCAGTGCGGCCACCAAGACGGCAAGGTTACCGTGCCGCATGAGGATTTCCTCCAGAAGGTGCGCGCCTGCCGCTATGCCTTCCTTGAACTGGGCATCGAGGACGGGATCATCGTCACCCGCACCGACTCGCTGGGCGCCGGGCTGACCAAGCAGATCGCGGTTTCGAAGACGCCGGGCGATCTGGGCGATCAGTATAACAGCTTCCTCGATTGCGAAGAGATCGACCCGAGCCAGGTTGGCAATGGCGATGTCGTCATCACCCGGAATGGCAAGCTGATGCGCCCCAAGCGGCTGCCGTCGAACCTGTTCCAGTTCCGCCCGGGCACCGGGGAGGATCGCTGCGTGCTCGACAGCATCGCGAGCCTGCAGAACGGCGCGGACCTGCTGTGGATCGAGACCGAAAAGCCGCATATCGAGCAGATTGCGGGGATGATGGACCGCATCCGCGACGTCGTTCCCAATGCCAAGCTGGTCTATAACAACTCGCCCTCGTTCAACTGGACGCTCAATTTCCGCCAGCAGGTGTTCGACGCCTGGGAGAAGGAAGGGCGCGACGTTTCGGCCTATGACCGCACCCGCCTGATGAGCGCGGACTATGACGACAGCGAGCTGTCGGGCGAAGCCGATGAGCGCATCCGCACCTTTCAGCGCGACGCGGCGAAGCGGGCGGGGATCTTCCACCACCTGATCACGCTGCCGACCTATCACACCGCGGCGCTGAGCACGGACAATCTGGCGAAGGAGTATTTCGGCGAGCAGGGCATGCTTGGCTATGTCGCCGGGGTCCAGCGCAAGGAAATCCGCCAGGGGATCGCCTGTGTGAAGCACCAGAACATGTCGGGTTCCGACATTGGCGACGATCACAAGGAATATTTCGCCGGCGAGGCCGCGCTGAAGGCCGGTGGCAAGGACAATACGATGAACCAGTTCAGTCAGGCCGCCTGACCGGATTGCTGGGAACGGGTGCCGGCGGGCTGACCCCCTTGTCCGCCGGCATCCGTACCGAAAGAGTTTCCTGGGGAGGAAAGCGCGCCCGTCGATGGTTCGGCCATCGGCGGGCGAAGTGCTGTCTGCCTACACCTGCGCGGACGATGATGGTATAAACCGGCCTTACCGCCCGTGGTTCGTGGAGATGTGCCATGACGAATGTGGTGAAGCCTGCCTGCCTTGCCCTGGCCGCGACGATGCTGATGGGCATCGCCCCCCAGAGCCGGGGCGCGCCGTCGCCCCAATTGCTCGACCTGCTCGATCCGACGCGCCCGATGCGCCAGTTGTGCGGGGGCGGCAAAAATGCGGGCGCTGCGCTGCGTTTGCGGCTGGCACAGGCGGCGTTCGTTCAGGCCGCGGGCGCGAAGGAGGCGCCTGTCGGGCTGATCCCGGGCCTTGGCAACCATGATTTTCCGGTGACGACGCGCAACGCGGTGGCGCAGCGTTTCTTCGATCAGGGGCTGATGCTGAGTTACGGTTTCAACCATGCCGAGGCGATCCGCGCGTTTCGCGAGGCGCAGCGGCTGGACCCCGATTGCGCGATGTGCTGGTGGGGCGAGGCCTATGCGCACGGGCCCAATATCAATGCGCCGATGGATGAAAAGGCGTTCCAGCCCGCGCTCAGCGCCGCGCGCCGCGCGCTCGCGCTGGCGGGCAAGGCGACGCCGGTCGAACGCAGCCCCATTGAGGCGATCCAGAAACGCTATGCCGAAAAGCCGCCCGCCGACCGTGTCGCGCTGGACCTGGCCTATGCCGACGCGATGCTCGAGGTGGCCAGGCGTTTTCCCGACAATGACGATGTCGCCGTGCTTGCGGCCGAAGCGGTGATGGATACGCGGCCCTGGGATTATTGGGAAAGCGACGGCCGGACGCCCAAGGGCAAGATCGGCGAGGCGGTGGCGCTGGTGGAGAAGGTGGTGCAACGATCCCCCGACCATCCGCAGGGCGCGCACCTGTATATCCACCTGATGGAAAGCACCGCCAATCCGGCGCAGGCCGAGGCGGCGGCCGATCGGCTGGCCACCCCGCTGGTGCCTGCGGCGGGGCACCTCGTTCATATGCCGGGGCATCTTTACTACCGGGTGGGGCGGTACAAGGACGCGATCCGCGTCAATGTGGCGGCGGCGAAGGTGGATGCCGATTATCTGCAGCGCAGCCACGAACAGGGGCTCTACCGCTTCGGCTATTACCCGCATAACGTCCATTTCATCGTCACCTCGGCGCAGATGGCGGGCGATATGGGCACCGCGATCACCGAGGCGCGGCGGCTGGGAACGATCCTCAACACCGATGTGACCGCCGCGATGCCCTGGGTGCAGCCGGTGGATGCCGCGCCCTATCTGGCCTTTGCTCAATTTGCCGAGCCGGCCGCGATCCTGAAGATGCCGCCGCCCGACAAGCGCCTGCCCTATGTGACCGCGATGTGGCATTATGCGCGCGCTGTGGCCTATGCCCAGCAGCGCAACGATGCCGGCAACCGTGCAGAGATCGACGCGATCGCGAAGATCCGCACGACCACCGATTTCAAGCCGATGACCGACCAGCTTGTCCCCGCGCCCGATCTGTTGCGGCTGGCCGAAGCGGTGGCGCAGGGGCGCCTGGCCTATGCGCATGGGCGCTATGCCGAGGCGGCGAAGCTCTACCGCGCGGCGGCGACGATCGAATCCGGCGTGCGCTATATGGAGCCGCCCTTCTGGTATTATCCGGTCAGCCAGTCGCTGGGCGCGGCGCTCTATGAGGCGAAGGATTATGCCGGGGCGCGGCAGGCCTTTCTCGATGCGCTGGCGCAGGCGCCCAATAATGGCTGGGCCCTGTACGGGCTGGCGATGACGCAAAGGGCGATGGGCGACGGCGTTGCCGCGGCGGCGAGCGAGGCTGCGCTCGACAAGGCATGGCTCGGCAAGCGCGCCTGGCTGAAGATGAATCGTTTGTAACAGCCCGGCGGCGCGAAATACCTGCCCCGATACCACCGAAGGTGGCGCGACGTTGAGGTGTGATAGGCGCTAGTTTTCCCCGGTTCTTGGGGATTTGCGGCTATGTCGAGCGTGGCGGCGGGGGCGGCCGGACAGGGCGAATGGCAGAATGACAAGGCGGCCGTGCGCCTGCCGCATATTTGCTTTTTGTTACCGGGGTTAAGCGCGGGTGGTGCCGAGCGCGTCGTCAACATTCTGGCCAATCGGCTGGTCGAGACCGGCTGGACGGTCACGCTGGTGACGCTCGCCGCGCCGGGGGAGGCCCCCTATTATCAGTTCGCGCCCGAGGTTTCGGTCGTGGGCCTTGGCCTGCCGCCCGCACCGCGCGGGCGCGTGGGCGGCATGGTCGCCGCGATCCGACGGGTGCTCAAAATCCGGCAGGCCTTTGGCAAGGCCAACCCCGATGTGATTGTGAGTTTTCTGACGCGCACCAATATTCTGGCGTTGATCGCGATGCTGGGGACGGGGGTGCCGATCATTATATCGGAACGCAACAACCCCGAATTGCAGACGGTGGGGGCAATCTGGGCCTGGCTGCGGCGCCGCCTTTACCCGCGCGCCTTCGGGCTGGTGACGATCACGCAAGGGGCGATGGACTGGTATCCGCGATCACCGCGCCAGAAACAGTGGGTGATTCCCAATCCGGTGATGGTGCCGCCAATGGGGCCGCGCAGGCGCCACGCGCACAAGACGATCGTGGCGGTGGGGCGATTGGTGCCGCAAAAGGGGTTCGATCTGTTGCTGGAGGCGTGGGCGCGGATCGCTGCCGACTGCCCCGAATGGCGGCTGGTGATCTGGGGCGAGGGGGAAGAGCGCAAGGTGCTGGAGGCGCAGATCGCGCGGCTGGGGCTTGCCGACCGCGTGGCGCTGCCCGGGCTGACGCCGACGCCCGGTGGCTGGGCTGTGGAGGCCGATTTGTTTGTCCTCTCCTCGCGCTTCGAGGGCTGGGGCAATGCGCTGGCTGAAGCGTTGTCGGTTGGAATTCCGTCGATCTCCTTTGATTGCGACTGGGGGCCGGGGGTGCTGGTGGCGGATGGCCAGAACGGCCTGCTGGTGCCGCCGGGCGATGTCGCGGGGCTGGCCGAAGGGCTGCGCCGGCTGATGGCGGATGCGGGCCTGCGTGCGCGGCTGGGGAAGGCGGCGCAGCAATCGATGGTGCGCTACACGCCCGACGCGATCCTTGCCGAGTGGAAGCAGGCGATCGATGCGGGGGTGCGCGCGGCGCGGCACCGGTGACGGCGCGCTTGCACCGACGGGTTTTTCGCGGCTAGGCCAAGCCCGGTAATCAGGGCAGGGTCGAGACGTGAAACGGATATTCTTTGCCGCTCCGGCGCTGCTTCTCCTCCCCATGCCGCTGGGCGCGCAGGATGTGCCTGTCGCGGCGGAACTGGCCGACACCGATGCCGCCGCTGTCGAGGCGGACGCGGCATGCCCTGCCGCGCCGGCTCCCTCAACCCAGGCGGTGTTGCCCGGATCGGGGCTGCAGATCGATCTGCCGGGCGAGGATGCGGGGGGCGAGACCGTCTGTCCCGAGCCCGCGCCGCCGCCGCCACCCCGGCCGCCATCGCCTGATATCTTCCGCTCGGTTGCGGTGGCGATCGGCGCGACCACGCTCGATGCGCGCTGGCGCGCGGTGCGCGCGGCGCCGATGGACGCGCACGGCCCCTGGGCCGATCTGATCGCCCAGATCGCGGTGGCCGACCGCTCGGAACAGATCCGGCTCGTCAACAACTGGGTGAACGCCCGGATCGCCTATGTCGACGATGGCGACGATGACTGGGCGCCGATCGAGGCGACCTTTGCGCGCGCGGCAGGCGACTGCGAGGATTATGCCATCGCCAAGATGCAGATATTGGAAAAGGCGGGCGTGCCCTTTTCGGATCTCTATTTCGTGATCGTGCGCGATCAGCCGCGTCAGGCCGACCATGCGGTGCTCGCGGTACGGCTGGGGGACGCCCTCTACATCCTCGATAGCCGGACCAACCGGCTGCTACGCGACGCGATGGTGAGCGATTACAAGCCGATCCTCAGCTTTAGCGGCGATTACGCCTGGACCCATGGCTATCGTAGCGGTGCGTTGACCATGGGCCGTTAAGCGCGGGCGATCAGCTCTTCTTCAATATGTCGAGCGCGGCGGCGGTGAGGGCTTCGGTGGCCGTCGACACCACCTGCTGCGCATCGGGCGCCCAGAAGGGCGAGTGGAGCGAGGGCAGGCGCGTGGGATCGCCACCGGCCTTTTCATAATCCGCCGCCGGCACCCCGCCGACCCAGAAGATGAGGCTCTGGACCGACTTGTCGGCGAGATAGAAGCGGCTGAAATCCTCACCCCCCATCACCGCCGGGGTGTCGATCACGCGGTCCGTGCCGAAGCGCGTTTCGAACAGCGTCTTCATCTGTCCGGTCAGCGGTTCGGTGTTGAAGGTGGAGGGGGTATAATCGGCATCGATCGTCATCACCGGCATCCGGTTTTCCGGTACGCCGGCGGCGATCGCCTCGCCCTTGGCGATCCGGGCGATGCCGTCGAGCAGCAGCTTGCGCGTTTCGGGCGAATAGCTGCGCACGGTCAGCTGCAGTCGGGCCTCGTCGGGAATGATGTTGTGCTTGGCGCCCGCCTGGAAGCTGCCGACGGTGACGACCGCAGCGTCCTGCGGATCAACCTCACGCGCGACCAGCGTCTGGAGCGCGGTGACGATGCGCGCGGCGAGCACGATCGGATCGCGCGTGGTTTGCGGATAGGCGCCGTGGCCGCCCAGCCCACGGATGGTGAGATCGACCGAATCGACATTGGCGAGCGCATAGCCCGACTTGATGCCGATCGTGCCGGCCTTGATCCCGGCGGCGTCGTGAAAGGCGATCACCGTCTGGGGCTTGGGAAAGCGGGTGAACAGCCCGTCGTCGAGCATCGCCTTGGAACCGCTGCCGATTTCCTCGGCCGGCTGGGCATAGAGGACGAGCGTGCCCGACCATGAACTGCGCAGCGCGGCGAGGCGGCGCGCGGCGCCGACCAGCGCGGTCATATGCGTATCATGCCCGCAGGCGTGCATGATCGGTGTCGGCTGCCCCTCGGGCGTCTTGCCGGTGGCCTTACTGGCAAAGGGTAGGCCGGTCTGTTCGGGAACGGGAAGCCCATCCATGTCGGCGCGCAGCGCGAGCACCGGGCCGGGGCCGTTCTTCAGCACCGCGACCACGCCGGTCTTGCCGACGCCCGTCGTCACCTCGAAACCCAGCTTCTTGAATTCGGCTGCAAGCTTGGCCGCGGTCTTCACCTCTTCGAAACTGAGTTCGGGGTTGGCGTGGAGATCGCGGTAAAGGCTCATCAGCGCGCCCATATCGGCGGCGACGGCATCGCGCAGCGGCTCGGCCGAGGCGGGGGCGGCCGCAAAGAGCAGCGGCAGGGCCAGCAAAAGACGGCGCGACATGTTCATTCTCCCCCTTTGGCGACGGCAGGCCGGAAGGGCGGGGCCGCAGGTGTGATCTCGACCAGATCGAGCATCGATTCAAAGCGTGGATAAGGGAGCACCAGCCGCCAGCGTTCGGCGCCGATCCGCTCGATCGCGCCCGCCATGTCGCGTTCGCTGTCGCGCCCATAATCGAGCGCGCGTGTCTCATCGCCCAGCATCAGCGTGCCGAGGAAGATCTGGCGGCCATTCTGACCGTTGAAGATCAGCCCGGTGGGGCGTTGCGCGCCCGAGAGCTGGGCGAAGCTGGAGAGTTCGCCCTCGCTGGTGACCGCGCACGGATAAGCGGGATAGTGACGATAGGCGGCGGTGCCGGCCTGCGCGGTGCCGAGCTTGACGATCCGGCAGGTATAGTGGCCCGGCGGCAGGGCGCCGCGCACCCCGGCATCGGGATCGACCAGCGCGCCTTCGCTCTGCAGCGCGGCGTCGTGCCCGCGCGCGCGCGCCTGATCGAGCGCATCAACAAAGGCGACGCGCCATTCGCGCAGCCGCTTGCGATCCTCTGGCGTCGCCACGCCGCGCCAGTCGGTGGTTTTCGGCGCGGCGAGCGTCACCGGACCGGGGGCCGCCCCTCCCTTGCTGCATCCTGCCAGCAGCAGCGCCGGCAGGATCAATCTTGTTATCTGCACCATGTGCGACCGTTATTCCCGGTTGTTGGACGGCGAGAATAGCAGCGCTTTGGCGCTTGGGAAGCCGGGCGGCGCGTTATTGCGCGGTCCAGCCGCCATCGAGGCTCATATTGGCGCCGGTGATCGCCGAGGCTTCGTCGCGACAAAGATAGAGCGCCATCGCGGCGACCTGATCGACCGTCACGAACTGCTTGGTCGGCTGCGCGGCAAGCAGCACATCGTTGATCACCTGTTCGCGGGTCAGGCCGCGCGTCGCCATCGTATCGGGAATCTGCTTTTCGACGAGCGGGGTCCAGACATAACCGGGGCTGATCGCGTTCACCGTGATGCCGTGCTGCGCGGTTTCGAGCGCGACCGTCTTGGTGAGCCCCGCCACCCCGTGCTTGGCGGCGACATAGGCCGATTTGTTGGGGCTGGCGATGAGCGAATGCGCCGAGGCGGTGGAGATGATGCGGCCCCATTGCTTCGCCTTCATCAGCGGCACGACATGCTGCATCATGTGAAAGACCGAGCTGAGGTTGATCGCGAGGATCGCGTTCCATTTCTCGACCGGGAAATCCTCGACCGGGCTGACATGCTGGATGCCGGCATTGTTGATGACGATATCGGGCCCGCCCAGTTCGGCATGCGCGGTTTCGACCATCGCGGCGATCGCCGCGCCATCGCCCATATCGGCGGCCGAATAGAGCGCGCGCGCGCCGCTCAGCGCCTCAAGCTCCTGGCGTTCCTTTTCGATCGCATCGGCGTCGCCAAACCCGTTGATCATCACGCTGGCCCCCGCATGGGCCAATGCGCGTGCGCAGGCGAGGCCGATTCCCGAGGTGGAGCCGGTCACGATCGCGGATTTGCCTTTCAGGAACATGGGGCACCTTTCTCTTTGTCGATATTTTTGTTTGCCGAACGGCAACGGATGATATGCGGCGGTATTGTTGTACCGGGATGGCGTTTGCCGCAAGGGCAAGGCCGCGCTTGTGCGGGCGCATTGCTCAACCCGGAATTTTGCGTCATCACCATTTGCGAAACTGCGTCAGAAGGGGATGGTCCGTGCGGCTTGACGACGAACAGGAAAGCACCAGCTTCGAAGACCGCACCAGCGGGCGCGGCGGCATGGGGTTCCCCATGGGCGGCGGCGGATTGCGGCTGGGCGGCGGCAAGATGGGGTGCGGCACGATCGTGATCCTGCTGGTGGCGGCGCTGATCTTTGGCATCAATCCGCTGCAACTGATCGGCGGGCTCGACAATGGCGGGGTGCAGCAGGCGCCCACGGGCCAGATCGCGCCGCCGGCGGGCGACACCGGCGGATCGACCATCGACCCGCAGATGCGCAGCACCATCCTGAAGGTGCTCGGTTCCACCGAACGCCGCTGGACCGACATGTTCGCGGCGCAGGGCCAGACCTATGAAAAGCCGGTTCTGGTCTTTTATTCGGACAATGACCGTTCGGGCTGCGGCGCGGCGATGGCGGCGATGGGGCCGTTCTATTGCCCGGCCGATCACCGCATCTATCTGGATGTGAGCTTTTTCGACGAGCTGGCCAACCGCTTTGGCGCCAAGGGCGATTTCGCCGGGGCTTATGTGATCGCGCACGAGGTGGGCCATCATGTCCAGACGATCACCGGCATCGCCGACAAGGTGCGCCAGGCGCAGTCGCGGGCGAGCGAGGCTGAGGGCAATGCGCTGCAGGTGAAGATGGAGTTGCAGGCCGACTGCTTTGCCGGGGTCTGGGCGAAGAACGACCGCAACCTGATGGAGCCGGGCGACCTCGAGGAAGGGCTGACCGCCGCCAATGCGATCGGCGACGATACGCTGCAGCGTTCGGCGGGCCGCCGTCCGGTGCCCGAAAGCTTTACCCATGGCACGTCCGAACAGCGCATGCAGTGGCTGAAACGTGGCTATGAGACGGGTGATCCGGCGCAGTGCGACACCTTTGGCCGGCTCTGATCGACTGAAAGGGTGAAAGCGGGGCTTTGCAGGCCCCGCCATATGGTGCCTTGATCCGGCGGCGCTGCGTCGCCATATGGCAATCGGAACGAATCAGTCCGATTGTGCGCGCAGGGCCTTGGGCCGCGTGCCGGAACAAGGAAGCCATGCGTCTTTCGAGTCTAGCCGATTATGCCGTTGTGATGATGTCGGCTGCCGCGCGTCATTGCGGGCAGGCGAAGATCACCGCGACGACGCTGTCGGCCGAGACGGGCATTCCGCTTCCCACCGCACAGAAGCTGGTGAGCCGGCTGGCCGCCGCCGGGCTGCTCGAATCGAGCCGTGGCACGGGCGGGGGCATCCGGCTGGCGCGGCCGCCCGCCGCGATCAGCCTTGTCGATGTGATCGAAGCCGTCGAAGGGCCGATCGCGATGACGGCCTGTGCCGAACACGGCGCGCATGACTGCGCGCTTGAATCAGATTGCCGCGTCAAGCCGCACCTTGCGGCGGTGAACGGCGCGGTGCGGGGCGCGCTTGCTGGCGTGAACCTCGCCACACTTTCCCGGAGCAGTATTTGATGGCCACCAAGAATGCCGAGGCGCTCGCCGCCGCCGAAAAGCTGAGCCAGTATGAATGGGGCTTTTCGAGCGATGTCGAACAGGAATTCGCGCCCAAGGGGCTGAACGAAGACACTGTGCGCTTCATTTCCGCCAAGAAGAACGAGCCCGAATGGATGCTCGAATGGCGGCTGAAGGCGTTTCGCCTGTGGCAGACGATGGAGACGCCCGACTGGGCGATGCTGTCGATCCCGCCGATCGACTATCAGGACGCCTATTATTACGCCGAGCCCAAGAAGAAGGCCGAGCTCAATTCGCTCGATGAACTCGATCCCGAGATTCTCGCCACCTATCAGAAGCTGGGTATCCCGATCGCCGAGCAGGAAGTGCTCGCGGGCGTAAAGGGCGCGCGCAAGGTGGCCGTCGACGCGGTGTTCGACAGCGTTTCGGTGGCAACCACCTTCCGCAAGGAGCTTGAGGAAGCGGGCGTCATCTTCCGCTCGATCTCCGAAGCGATCCGCGAATTCCCCGAACTGGTGAAGAAGTGGCTGGGCAAGGTCGTGCCGCAGCACGACAATTATTTCGCGACGCTCAACTGCGCGGTCTTTTCGGACGGCACCTTCGTCTACATTCCCGAGGGCGTACGCTGCCCGATGGAACTGAGCACCTATTTCCGCATCAACGCGGAAAATACCGGCCAGTTCGAACGCACGCTGATCGTTGCCGAAAAGGGCAGCTACGTCTCGTACCTCGAAGGTTGCACCGCGCCGATGCGTGACGAGAATCAGCTCCACGCCGCGGTGGTCGAGCTGGTCGCGCTCGACGATGCCGAGATCAAATATTCGACCGTCCAGAACTGGTATCCGGGCGATGCCGAGGGCAAGGGCGGCATCTATAATTTCGTGACCAAGCGCGCGCTGTGCCAGGGCAAGAACAGCAAGGTTTCGTGGACGCAGGTGGAAACCGGTTCGGCGATCACCTGGAAATATCCCAGCTGCGTGCTCGCGGGCGAAAACAGCGTCGGCGAATTCTATTCGGTGGCGGTGACCAACAACCACCAGCAGGCCGATACCGGCACCAAGATGATCCATCTCGGCAAGAACAGCCGTTCGACCATCGTGTCGAAGGGGATCAGCGCCGGGGTTTCCAACAACACCTATCGCGGCCTCGTGCGCGTCGGGCCGACGGCCGAGAATGTCCGCAACTTCACCCAGTGCGACAGCTTGCTTCTGGGCGACAAATGCGGTGCGCACACCGTGCCCTATATCGAGGTGAAAAACCCGAGCGCGCAGATCGAGCATGAGGCGACGACCTCGAAGATCAGCGACGACCAGATGTTCTACGCGATGCAGCGCGGGCTCGATCAGGAATCGGCGGTGGCGCTGATCGTCAACGGCTTTGCCAAGGAAGTGCTCCAGCAGCTTCCCATGGAATTCGCGGTCGAGGCGCAGAAGCTGCTCGGCATCAGCCTTGAAGGCTCGGTTGGCTGAACGCCACGCACGATACGAACGGAACTGAAAGACAGTAGATGCTCAAGATTGAAAACCTTCAAGCCGAAGTCGACGGCAAGCCGATCCTCAAGGGCCTTTCGCTCGAGATCAACGCGGGTGAGATCCATGCGATCATGGGCCCCAATGGCGCGGGCAAGTCGACGCTTGCCTATACGCTGGGCGGGCGCCCAGGCTATGACGTGACCGGCGGTTCGGCGAGCCTTGAGGGGCAGGACCTGCTCGACATGGAGCCGCACGCGCGCGCGGCGGCGGGCTTTTTCCTCGGTTTTCAATATCCGGTCGAAATCCCCGGCATCTCCAACGTCCAGTTCCTCCGTGAAAGCCTGAACGCGCAGCGCAAGGCGCGGGGCGAGGAACCGCTTTCGGGCGGCGCCTTCCTGAAGCTGGCGCGCGAAAAGGCCGATCTTTTGGGCCTCGACATGGAAATGCTGAAGCGCCCGGTCAATGTCGGCTTTTCGGGTGGTGAGAAGAAGCGCAACGAGATGGTCCAGATGGGGATCCTCGACCCCAAGCTCGCCGTGCTCGACGAAACCGATTCCGGCCTCGACATCGACGCGCTGCGCGTGGTGGGCGAGGGGATCAACGCGATCATGCGCCGCCCCGACAAGGCCGTGCTGCTGATCACCCATTATCAGCGCCTGCTCGATTATGTGCAGCCCGATTTCGTCCATGTGCTGGCGGCCGGGCGGATCGTGCGTTCGGGCGGGCCCGAGCTTGCGCTCGAGCTGGAGCGCGAAGGCTATGCGCAGGTGGTGGCGTGACGAGCCCGCTTGCCCTGCCCACGCGCAAGGACGAGGCGTGGCGCTATAGCGACCTCGAGGCACTGGCGCGCGTCTGGCCCGATGTGCCGGGCAAGCGCGAGGCGATCGATGTCGCGGCGGGTGAAAGCATCACGCGCATCGTCGTGCAGGATGCGGGCGACGTAGGCGCGGTGACGGTGGAGGATTACACCATCACGCTGGGCCGCGACGCGCGCGCCGAATTCTACATCCTCAACACCGGCGGGCAGTTCGGGCGGATCACGCTCGACGTCACGCTGGCCGAGGGCGCGCATTTCGAGATGGGCGGCGCGATCATCGGCGGTGAAACCCAGACGCTCGAGATCGTGACCACGGTGCGCCACATGGAGCCGGGGGCGACGAGCAACCAGACGGTGCGCTCCGTCCTCGCGAACCGCGCGACGGGCAGCTATCTGGGCAAGATTTTGGTGGCGCGCGATGCGCAGAAGACCGATGCCGCGCAATCGGTGAAGGCGATGCTGCTTGACCGCACGGCGACAGCCAACGCCAAGCCCGAGCTGGAAATCTATGCCGACGACGTGAAGTGCGCACACGGCGCAACCGTTGGCGAGCTCGACAAGCACGCGCTGTTCTATCTCGCCAGCCGGGGCCTGCCGCCGGCGGACGCCAAGCGGCTGATGCTGAAGGCGTTCGTGGCGGGCGTCTTCGACGGCATTGCCGACGAAGCCGAGCGGGCCCGTGTCGAGCAAGCCGGGCTGGCCGCGCTGGAGAAGCTGTTGTGAGCGTACTGACCGATACCCGCCCGCTCGACCATGTCAGCGATTTTCCCGCGATCCCGACGGGCTGGGCCTATCTCGACACGGCGGCGACCGCGCAGAAGCCGCGCGCGGTGATCGATGCGATCACGCGGGGCTACGGCGAAACCTATGCCACGGTGCACCGCGGCGTCTATCAGCGTTCCGCCGAGATGACGATTGCCTTCGAGGCGGCGCGCAAACGGATCGCCGGTTTCATCGGCGCGGGCGCGCCCGAAGAGATCGTGTTCACGCGCGGCGCGACCGAGAGCATCAACCTCGTCGCCAACAGCTGGGGCAACACCCATTTGAAGGCGGGCGACCGCATCCTCTTGTCGCTGCTCGAGCATCATTCGAACATCGTGCCCTGGCAGTTGCTGCGCGATCGCACCGGGATCGAGATCGACGTTGCCCCGCTGACCGAGGACGGCAAGATCGACCTCGATGCCGTCGAGGCGATGCTGACGCCGCAGCACAAGCTGGTGGCGCTGGCGCATGTTTCGAACGTGCTGGGGTCGGTGCTCGACGTGAACCGCGCGGCCAGGCTGGCGCACGGCGTGGGCGCGAAGCTGCTGCTCGACGGGTGTCAGGCGGTGCCGCGCCTGCCGGTGAACGTCGCCGAGATCGGTTGCGATTTCTATGCTTTTTCGGGGCACAAGCTGTACGGCCCCACCGGCATCGGCGTGCTGTGGGCCAAGCCCGATATTCTCGATGCGATGCCGCCCTGGCATGGCGGCGGTGCGATGATCGACCGGGTGACGTTTGAAAAGACCACCTATCTGCCCGCACCCGCACGTTTTGAAGCAGGCACGCCGCATGTGGTGGGGGTGATCGGGCTGCACGCCGCGGTCGATTATGTCGAATCGATCGGGCTCGAGGCGATCCATGCGCATGAAACCGCACTGGTGCGCGCCGCGCGCGCCGCATTGTCGGAAATCAACAGCGTGATGCTTTTCGGGCCGGAGGATTCGGCCGGGATCGTGAGCTTCGGGATCAAGGGGGTTCATCCCCATGACATCGGCACCATATTGGACGAGAGCCATGTGGCGATCCGGGCTGGCCATCACTGCGCGCAGCCGCTGATGGCGCATCTGGGCGTCCATGCGACCGCCCGGGCCAGCTTTGGCATCTATAACGGCGAGGCGGACGTGGCCGCGCTTGCCAAGGGCATTGAACGCGTAACGCGCATTTTTGGGTGAAGGGCTTTCGGGTGAACGAAGAACACAAGATCGAGGTCGAGCAGGTGACCGAGGCCGTGAAGCCGCCCAAGGCGCGTGTCGACGATGCCGTGGTGGAGGAAAGCCCGCGCGAGACGATGGAACGCAAGCGCGACTATCTGGAAGGTTTCCTGTCGCAAAAGCCTGTCGACCAGGCGGCGGGCGAACCCGGCGGCGATCTGTACGAAGCCGTGATCACCGCGCTCAAGGAAATCTATGACCCGGAAATTCCGGTGAATATCTATGACCTTGGCCTGATCTATGGGGTCGACATCACGACCGATGGCCATGCCGTCGTCACCATGACGCTGACCACGCCGCACTGCCCGGTGGCGGAATCGATGCCGGGTGAGGTGGAACTGCGCGTCGGCGCGGTGCCGGGAATCGGTTCGGCCGAAGTGGCGCTGGTCTGGGATCCGCCATGGGACCCGCAGAAAATGTCGGACGAAGCCAAGCTCGAACTGGGAATGCTCTGATGGCCGAAACGACCACCCGGACCCGCGCGCGCCCGTCGGCGGTGACGCTGACCGCAAACGCCGAGGCGCGCATCGCCAAGCTGATGGGGCTGGCGCCCGAAGGGACGCTGGGGCTGAAGCTGTCGACGCCGCGCCGTGGCTGTTCGGGGCTGGCCTATTCGGTCGATTACGTCACCGAGGCGGCGTCGTTCGACGAACGCATCGAGACGCCCGCCGGCCCCTTTTTCATCGACGCCGCATCGGTTCTGTACCTGATCGGATCGACGATGGACTGGGTGGAGGATGACTTCACCGCCGGGTTCGTCTTCGAAAACCCCAATGCCAAGGGCGCGTGCGGCTGCGGCGAGAGCTTCACCGTCTGACCGGCGCAATCCCGGCCGGAAAGCCATGATGACGCGAACCAAAGCCCCGGCATCGGGGCGAGATGCGCCTGCGCGCTGTTTCTTTGCGGGGCGCTTTGGGGTAGAGGCGCGGCCATGATCCGCGCTCTTTCCCATGTCCGCACCTGGATCTTCGATCTCGACAACACGCTCTATCCGCCCGTGGCCGACCTGTTCGGGCTGATCGACGATCGGATGGGTGCCTATATCGCCGAGCTTCTCGCCTGCGACCCGATCGAGGCGCGGCGGGTGCAGAAGGAATATTTCCTCGCGCACGGCACGACGCTGGCCGGCTTGATGCAGGATCACGGCGTCGATCCGCACCATTTTCTCGATTTCGTCCATGACATCCCGCTCGACCGGATTGCGCCCGACAGGACCGTGATCGACCGGATCGCATCGCTGCCCGGGCGCCGGATCGTCTTCACCAATGGCGATGCCGAATATGCCGGGCGCGTGCTCGACAAGCTGGGGCTGAACGGCCTGTTCGAGACGGTGTACGATATCCACCAGCTCGATTACCGGCCCAAGCCGATGGCGCCGGGATATCGGCGGATGTGCGATACGCTCGAGATTGCGCCGCGCGAGGCGCTGTTCGTCGAGGACATGGCGCGCAATCTGGTTCCCGCAAAGGCGCTGGGGATGACGACGGTCTGGATCAATAATGGTTCGGAACTGGGCGGAGAGGGTGTTCAGGCCGACATGATCGACTATGAGACCCCCGAACTTGGCCAATGGCTGCAACATGTAATCGAGGGCGAATGACCATGAGCGACAATCTTCAGGCAGTGATCGAACAGGCGTGGGACGCACGCGACACGCTGGGTTTCGACACCAAGGGCGAAGTGCGCGACGCCGTGAACCACGCGCTGGCCGCGCTTGACGCCGGCACCGCGCGCGTTGCTGAGAAGGTTGGCGGCGAATGGGTGGTGAACCAGTGGCTGAAAAAGGCGGTTCTGCTGTCGTTCCGCCTGAACGACAATGCGCTGATCGCCAACGCCCCGGGTGCGGCGCACTGGTTCGACAAGGTGCCCTCGAAATTCTCGGGCTGGGATGAGGCGCAGTTCCGCGCCGCCGGTTTCCGCGCGGTTCCCGGTTCGGTGGTGCGCGCGGGCGCGCACGTCGCCAAGGGTGCGGTGCTGATGCCGAGCTTCGTCAACATCGGTGCGTTCGTCGGCGAAGGCACGATGGTCGACACCTGGGCAACCGTCGGCAGCTGTGCGCAGATCGGCAAGAATGTGCACCTTTCGGGCGGCGTTGGCATTGGCGGCGTGCTCGAGCCGCTGCAGGCCAACCCGGTGATCATCGAGGATAATTGCTTCATCGGTGCGCGTTCGGAAGTGGCCGAGGGCGTGATCGTCGAGGAAGGCGCCGTGCTGTCGATGGGCGTTTATCTGGGCGCATCGACCAAGATTGTCGACCGCGCGACGGGCGAAGTCTTTATCGGCCGCGTGCCGAGCTATGCGGTGGTCGTCCCCGGTGCGCTGCCCGGCAAGCCGCTGCCCGATGGCTCGACCGGCCCGTCGCTGTACTGCGCGGTGATCGTCAAGCGCGTCGACGCGCAGACCCGCGCCAAGACCGGTATCAACGAACTGCTGCGCGACTGATCGCAGCGGCCTGAAAAACATCATGGTCCGGCGGCGATGTGCCACCGGACCATGATGCCGAATCGGTGCCCTGAAAGGACGTGATCCGTTTGGGTCGCACCCCCTTTGTAGGCGGATAACCGGCCCCGGCTGTGCGCCACCGCACAGCCATGGTAAATTTGCGGTGAACGGAGCCGTTTTGGCTTATCAACTCCGGATGGATGCGCCACTATTTGCGCAGAACCAGTTTGCGGAGTTTGTTCATGAACGCGCCCGATGCGCTCTATAAAAATCGTTTGATGTCGTCCCAAAATGCCGCTGCGCTCATCCCTTCGGGCGCGAAGCTGGCAATGGGTCTTGGCGTGTCCCAGCCACCCGCGCTGCTGGCGGCACTGGCCGCCCGCGCCGAGGGTGGTGATCTGACCGATGTGCGCCTTTATTATCTGCTGTCGACCGCGATCGCGGGGGATACGATCTTGCGGTATGAGCTGCTTGACCGGATCACGCCGATGAGCCTGTTTCACGGCGGCGTCGAGCGCGCGCTGGACAAGCGGCTGGTGGCGGATGGGCGCGCGCCGCTCGACGTGGTGCCGACCGCGTTCAGCCACGCGCCGCGCCTGTTGTGCGACGAGATCGATATCGACAGTTTCGTCACCACCGTTTCGCCGATGGATGCGGACGGCAATTTCAGCTTTGGCACCGACACCGATTATGCGCTGGCCTGCGCGCGCCACGCCAGGCGCGTGATCCTTGAGGTTAATCCCAATATGCCGCGCGTGTTCGGCAACTGCACGGTCCATGTGTCGGAAGTGACCGCGATCGTCGAAAATCCGCAGCCGCTGCTGAGCGTGTCTGCGGCTCCCCCGCGCGGGCCCGATATCACCATCGGCAACATCATCGCGGACATGGTGCGCGACGGCGCGTGCCTGCAGATGGGGATCGGTGCGCTGCCCGATGCGGTGTGCGTCGCACTCAAGGATCACCGCCATCTGGGTATCCATACCGAGCTGATGACGCCGGGGCTGGCCGCGCTGATGCGCGCCGGCGTTGTGGATAACAGCCGCAAGCAGATCGATACCGGCAAGGGCATCTATACCTTCGCGATGGGCGATCAGGCGCTCTACGATTTCATCCACGAGAACCGCGATCTCGAGGCGCATCCGGTGGATTATGTGAATGATCCCGCGGTGATCGCGCGCAACGACAATATGGTTTCGGTGAACGCGACGATCCAGATGGACCTTTCGGGCGCGTGCAATTCGGAATTCATGGGCGGGCGCCAGTTCAGCGCGGCGGGCGGGCAGCTCGATTTCGTGCGCGGGGCCTTTGCGTCGAAGGGCGGCATGTCGATCATCGCCTGCCATTCGACCGCGGCGGGCGGCAAGGTATCGCGCATCGTGCCCGCGCTCGACGGCCCGGTGACCACGCCGCGCAACGATACCCAGATCGTGGTGACCGAGCATGGCTGGACCAATTTGAAGGGCAAATCGATGCGCGAACGCGCCGCGGCGCTGATCGGCATCGCGCATCCCGATTTCCGCGAGGAACTGGAACGCGCGGCGCACGCGCAGGGCCTCGGCTGAGCGCTTGCTTCGGGGGCTGGGCGGGCGCAAGTAATTGCCATGACGAACCAGCCCCTGAAAACGCTTTATCCGCCCATCGAACCCTATCGCTCCGGCCATCTCGACACCGGGGATGGCCATAGCGTCTATTGGGAGCAATGCGGCAATCCCGACGGCATCCCCGTCGTCTTCCTGCACGGTGGCCCGGGGGCCGGGTGCAGCCCGCAGCATCGCCGGCTGTTCGATCCCGCGCGCTACAACATCATGTTGTTCGACCAGCGCGGCTGCGGCCGCTCGCGTCCCCATGCCGAGCTGGAAAACAACACGACCTGGCATCTGGTGGCCGATATCGAACGGCTGCGCGACATGGCGGGGGCGGAGCAATGGCTGGTGTTCGGCGGATCATGGGGATCGTCGCTGGCGCTGGCCTATGCCGAAACGCATCCCGAGCGCACGAGCGGGCTGATCCTGCGCGGCATCTTCACCGTCCGCCAGAGTGAGATCGACTGGTATTATCAGGAGGGCGCCTCGTGGCTTTTCCCCGATCTGTGGGAAGGCTTCCTGGCCCCCATCGCCGAGGACGAGCGCCATGATCTTGTGGGCGCCTATCGCCGCCGCCTGACGCATGACGATCCGGCGGTGCGCATCGAGGCGGCGCGCGCGTGGAGCCGGTGGGAAGGCAGCACGATCAAGCTGGTGCCCGACGCGGCGCTGATCGACAGCTTTACCGGCGACGAATTCGCCATCGCCTTTGCCCGCATCGAAAACCATTATTTCGTGCACAAGGGCTGGCTGGAAGACGAGCAGCTGATCCGCAACGCGCACCGGCTGAAGGATATTCCCGGCGTGATCATCCAGGGGCGCTATGATGCGGCGACGCCGCCCAGGACGGCGTGGGACCTGCACCGCGCCTGGCCCGAGGCGGCGTTCCACATGATCGGCGATGCCGGCCACGCCTATGACGAAGCCGGCATTCTGGACCAGTTGATCCGCGCGACCGACGGTTTCGCGGACAAGCTGTAAGCGCGTACGGCGCAGCCCCGATCAGGGCTGCGCCGTTATCGACCGTTCGACCACGCCGCCGCCCAAGGCGACATAGAGCGTGACGAGATTTTCGGCCTCTGCCCGGCGGAGCTGGAGCAGCGCCTGCTCGGCCGAGAAGAGGTTGCGTTCGGCGTCGAGCACCTCGAGATAATCGGCCACGCCCTCGCGGTAGCGGGTGCGCGCGAGATTGGCGATCCGGCGCTGCGCCTCGGTGCCGCGTTCCTGCGCCGACACCTGTTCGGCAAGGTAACGACGCCCGGCAAGCGCGTTCGACACTTCCTGAAACGCGGTCTGGACGGTTTTCTCATAGCTTGCGACCGCGATATCCTCGCGCGCCTCGGCCACGCTCAGGCTGCCTTTGCGGCGACCGAAATCAAAGATCGGCAGCGAGATAGACGGGCCGAAGCTCCATGTCTTGCTGTTGGCGCCGAACAGATCGTCGAGATCGGTGGACGAGAAACCGGCATTGCCGGTGAGCGAAATGCTCGGGAAGAAGGCGGCGCGGGCGGCGCCGATATTGGCGCGCGCCGCGCGCAGGCGTTCCTCGGCGGCGATGATGTCGGGCCGCGCGACCAGCAGCTCGGACGGCAGCCCGGCGGCGATGCGTGTGCTGTTTTCCTGTGCGGCCAGCGGCAGCGGCGGCGGGAGCGTCGACGGAACCGTGCCGCCGATCAGGACCGAGAGGAAATTGTCGGCCTGCGCCTTTGCGAGGCGGAGCGCCGCAAGTTCGGTTTCGGCCTGGGTGAGCAGGCTTTCGGACTGACGGAAATCGAGCGCCGAGGTAACGCCCGCATCAAGGCGGCGCTTGGCGATCCGCAGACCTTCCTGGCGCGTGCGGACGGTGCCTTCGGCCAGCGCCATGCGTTCCGCCGCTTCCCGGCCCGAAAGATAGGCCGAGGCGACGTCGCGGATGAGCGACAGGCGGAAGGCGCGTTCGCCCTCGACCGTTGCCAGATATTGCGCGCGCGCGGCTTCGGACAGGTTGCGCACCCGGCCCCAGAAATCGATCTCGAAGCTCGATACGCCGACCCCGACCGAATAGCGGTTGAGCGTGACCGTGCCGTTGCCGAACCCCGTCGTGCCCAGCGTCATCCGATTGCGCGAGGCATCGGCCGAAGCCGCGATGGTGGGCAGGCGATCGGCGTCCTGGATGCGGTACTGGCCGCGGGCCTCCTCGATCTGGGCAAGCGCGACACGCAGATCGCGGTTGTTCGAGAGCGCGTGCTCGACAAGCGCGGCCAGTTGCGGGTCGACGAAGAAGTCGCGCCAGCCAATATCGCTCGCCCGTTTGCCGAGCGTTACCTCATCGGCATAGGTGGCGGGATAGTCGGGCGCGGTCGGCAGATCCGGACGGACATGCTTGGGCGCCATCTGGCAACCGGCGAGCAGCGCCAAAAGGGGCAGGGAAAGGGACAGGGCCTTATGCATGGCCGGGCTCCGGTTCGTGATGACCCTTCTCATTGGGTGCGGGCGGACGGCCCTTTGACAGCCATTTGCGCACCGACAGATAGAAGAGCGGAATGAAGAAGATACCGAGGATGGTGGCGGCGATCATGCCCCCCATCACGCCGCTGCCCACCGCGATGCGGCTGGCCGCGCCGGCACCGCTGGCGATCGCGAGCGGGACCATGCCGAGGATGAAGGCGAGCGAGGTCATGATGATCGGACGCAGGCGCATCTTCACGGCATCGAGCGTAGCCTCGAGCGTGGATTTGCCTTCGGCTTCCTGCTCGATCGCGAACTCGACGATGAGGATCGCGTTCTTCGCGGCAAGCCCGATGATCGTGATCAGGCCGACGTTGAAATAGACGTCTGCCGAAAGCCCGCGGAGCATCGAGAAGAGCACCGCGCCGAGCACGCCCAGCGGCACCGCGAGGACGACCGCAACCGGGACCGACCAGCTTTCATAGAGCGCCGAGAGCAGCAGGATGACGACGACGAGCGAAAGGGCAAGCAGCGCGCCGATCTGGCCGGCGGACTGTTTTTCCTCATAGGAAATGCCCGTCCATTCAAACGCAAAGCCTGCGGGCAGGTTCTTGGCGAGACGTTCCATCTCGTCCATCGCCTCACCCGTCGACTTGCCGGGAGCGGCGCTGCCCGAGATCGTCATGGCGGGATAGCCATTGTAACGGACAAGCTGTTGCGGCCCCGACGTCCAATCGACCTGGGTGAACGCGCCGAAGGGAACCATCGCGCCCTCGGCATTGCGGACCTTGAGGTCGAGCACATCCTGCGGGGTCATGCGATAGGCGCTATCGGCCTGGAGCAGCACCTGCAGCACACGGCCGTCGCGGTTGAAGTCGTTGGCATAGGCACTGCCAAAGGCGATCGCGAGCGTGGTGTTGACGTCGCCGATCGACAGGCCGAGCGCGCGCGCCTTGATCCGGTCGATATCGACGCGGAGCTGGGGCGAGCCTTCGGGTTCGTCGGGGCGGACGCCGGTCAGCACCTTGCTCTGCATCGCCGCGCCCAGCATCATGTTGCGGGCGTTGAGCAGCGCGTCATAGCCCGCGCCGCCGCGATCCTGCAGCTTGAACGAAAAGCCGCTGGCGGTGCCGAGTTCGGGGATGGGCGGCGGGTTGATCGCGAAGACAAAGGCTTCCTTGATCCCCATCAGCGCGCCCATCGCCTTGCCGACGACGGTCTGGGCGCTGTGTTCGGCGCCCTTGCGTTCCTCCCACGGCTTGAGCGAGCCGAGCGCCATGGCGTTCGCCTGACCCTGGCCAAAGAAGCTGAAGCCACGGATGACGATCAGATTCTGCATTTCGGGCTGCTGCGCATAATAGGCGCGCATCTGCTCGATCGCCTTGTCCGTCTGCTCGCGGGTCGAGCCCGGAGGCGCCTGGACGACGCTGATCAACGTGCCCTGATCCTCTTCGGGCAGGAAGCCGCCGGGAAGACGGGTGAACAGCAGCATGGTGATGCCGCACAGCAGCACGAAGATGCCGAGCCAGCGCACCGGCTTTGCCAGGATCTTGCCGACATTGCCCTGATACTGATCGGTCGTGCGGCCGAACCAGCCGTTGAAACGGTCGAAAAAGGCGCCCGTCTTGCGGTTGAACCAATTGTCCTGCCGCTGATCAGAGGGGACATGCGGTTTGAGGAAGGTGGCGCACAGTGCCGGCGTCAGCGTGAGCGCCAGCAGCGCGGAGAAGCCGATCGAGACGATGAGCGTGACCGAGAACTGGCGGTAGATCTGCCCGGTCGAACCGGGGAAGAAGGCCATCGGCACGAACACTGCCATCAGCACCAGCGTGATGCCGATGATCGCCGAGGTGATCTGCGACATCGCCTTCACGGTCGCCTGATAGGGCGACAGATGTTCCTCGACCATGATGCGTTCGACATTCTCGATCACGACGATCGCATCGTCGACGAGAATACCGATGGCAAGCACCATGCCGAAGAGCGAGAGCACGTTGATCGAGAAGCCGAAGAGCCACAGGCCGAGACAGGCGCCGGCGAGCGCGATCGGAACGACGATCGTCGGAATGATCGTGGCGCGCCAGTTCTGAAGGAACAGGAACATCACGAGGAAGACGAGCGCCATCGCTTCGACGAGCGTCTTCACCACTTCCTTGATCGAGCTCTGAATGAAGGGGGTGGTGGTGAAGGGGACGGTCCACTGGATGTCTTCGGGGAAGCTGGTGGCCAGTTCCTGCATCCGTTCCTCGACGCCGCGCGCGGTGGACAGCGCGTTGGCGCCCGGGGTCAGCTGGATGCCGAGACCCGTCATCGGCTTGCCGTTGAGGGTGGCGTCGGTGAGATAGGATTTTGCGCCCAGTTCGACGCGCGCGACATCGCCCAGCGTGACCGCCGAGCCATCGGGGTTGGCGCGCAGGATGATGTTGGCGAACTGTTCGGGCGTGCTGAAGCGGCTCTGGGTGACGATCGTCGCGTTGAGCGCGGTATCCTTGGCAAGCGGCAGATCACCGAGCGCGCCGCCCGCGCTCTGGCTGTTCTGTTCCTTGACGGCGGCAAGCGCCTCGGCCGCGGACAGCTTGTAATTGGCAAGCTTTTGCGGATCGAGCCAGATGCGCATCGCATAGGGCGAACCGAAGACGCGGATATCGCCAACGCCCTGTACGCGGCGCAGTTCGTCGACCACGCGGTTGTTGGCGAAGTTGCCGAGATCGAGCGTGCTGGTGGCGCCGGTCTTCGACTGGATCGCGACGACCATGAGGAAGCCGCTCGAGGCTTCGTTGACGAGAATGCCCTGGCGACGGACCTCTTCGGGCAGGCGCTGTTCGACGGTGCGCAGGCGGTTCTGCACGTTCATCTGCGCCGTATCGATGTTGGTCCCGGTTTCGAACGTGACCGAGATCGACGCCGCGCCGTTCGAGAAGCTGGTCGACGACATGTAGAGGAAACCCTCCACGCCGTTCAGTTCCTGCTCGATGACCTGGGTGACGTTCTTTTCAAGCGTTGCCGCGTCGGCCCCCGGATAGGTGACGCTGATCGTCAGCGAGGGCGGGGCGATGTTGGGATATTGCTCGATCGGCAGCGCGCGCAGCGCGATGATGCCCGCGAGCGTGATGCAGAGCGCGACGACCCACGCGAAGACGGGGCGGTCGATGAAGAAGCGGGGGGACATGGCTCAGCCTCCCTCAGTTCGCCGGGGCGGCGGGCTTGGCTGCAGCCTTGGGGGCGCCTGCGATGCGCACCGGAATGCCCGGCTTCACCTTTTGCAGGCCGTTGACGATGACGCGGTCCCCCGGTTTCAGCCCCTCGCGGATCACCCATTGCGAACCGCGCAGATCGCCCAGCTTGACCTCGCGGACGGCGACCATGTCCTTGTCGCCGACGACCATGACGCTGGCGCCCTGTTCGGCAACCTTGACCGCGGTCTGGGGCACGAGGATGCCGTCGGGGCGGACACCGGCCTTGATCCGCGCGCGGACGAACTGACCGGGCAGCAGAACGCGGCCGGGATTGGGGAATTCGGCGCGAAGCGCGGCGGTGCCGGTGGATTCGTCGATCGACATGTCGAGGAAGTCGATATGACCGGCAAGGCCGTATGGCGACCCGTCCTCAAGCACCAGATCAACCTCGACCCGGTTGGCGTCATAGGGGATGTCGAGGCGGCCCGCCTGCGCGTCGCGGCGGATGGCGATAAGGTCGGAGCTCGACTGCGAGAAATTCACATAGATCGGGCTGAGCTGCTCGATCGTGGTGAAGAGCGTGCCGCCCGATGCCGAGACCAGCGCGCCTTCGGTCACCTGCGCCCGGCCGGCGCGGCCCGAAATCGGCGCGGTAACGGTGGCATAGCCGAGGTTGAGGCGGGCGGATTCCACTTGCGCCTTGGCCAGCGCGACATCGGCCTGCGCGGTGCGCTGGCGCGCGACAGCGGCGTCATATTCCTGTTTCGAGATCGCCTGATCGGCGATCAGCCCCTTGTACCGATCGACATCCTGCTGGGCGTTGGCCGCCGTTGCCTGATTGCGCGCAAGCGTCGCGAGCGAGGCGTTGAGGCTGGCGCGCAACTCGCGCGGATCGATCTGGAACAGCGGTTGGCCCGCGCGGACATCGGTGCCTTCCTCGAACAGGCGGCGTTCGACGATGCCGTTCACGCGCGCGCGCACCTCGGCGGTGCGGATCGCCTGGACCCGGCCCGGCAGCTCGATGACATTGTCGATCGCCTGCGGCTTGATCGTGACAACCTCCACCTCCGGCGGCGGCATGCTCGGCTGTTCGCCGCCCGAACAGGCGCTGAGGGCAAGGAGCATGCTCGCCAGCGCGATGCCGGTCGTTCTTCCCAGGATGGTCCGACGCATATGTGTAATTCCCAATGGGTTTCGGCACGAGGATCATGCCATAATCGATATGAAGTTGCACGCGGATGTAATGTAACGTACATTACAGGTCAATGAACAAACTGAAAGGGAGAGTCGGGTGCAGGCCAAGGCTCTGAGACATCCCCACGATGCGCCCCCCAATTGTGATGGGCGCAGGGAAGATCGCAGGCGCGCCATTCTGGATGCAGCGGAAACGCTGTTCATCGAACAAGGTTTCGCGAAGGTGAGCCTTGCCGCGATTATCCGGCGCTCCGGTGGCTCGCTTGCAACAGTCTATGAACTGTTCGGCAACAAGCACGGCCTTTTGCGCGCGGTGGTGGAACGCGACAAATATGAGGGCCGCGAGGCGCTTGAAAACGAGATGGCGCAGATCGACTCTGCGGCTGAGATCCTGCGCATGATCGCGGACCGCGTATTGCTGCGGATGACGGAATCGCGCGCGATCGCGATCCTGCGTATCGTGATTTCGGAAAGCATGACCGACCCCGAATTCGCGCGGGATTTTTACCGCGAGGTACATCTTCAGCGGGTGGCCGAGGTGGCGGGGCTGTTCCGCGAATGGAACGAGGATGGGCGCGCCCAGATCGACGAACCCGAAGCCGCCGCCGAACTCTATATCGCGATGGTGATGGGCGATGCCGAGCTGAAGGCGATGCTTGGCGATCGTAACGATCTGGACCTTGGAGCGCTGAAGAAGCGGCTGAACTGGCGGATCGACATCTTCATCCAGCACTTCAAGATCAAATAGACGCGCAAAGGCGTTGCCGGTTCAGGGCCGCAGCCGGATCAGCCCTTCCTGTGCCGCACTCGCAACCAGACGGCCGTCGCGTGTGTAGAAACTGCCGCGGTTGAAGCCGCGCGCATGGCCGGTCCACGGGCTGTTGGTGGTGAAGAGCAGCCAGTCGTCGGCGCGCAGATCCTCGTGGATCCACAGCGAATGATCGAGGCTGGCGCTCTGGAAATTGGGCATCGACCAGTCGATCCCGTGCGGCAGCGTCGAGGTGCTGAGCAGCGTCATGTCCGAAACATAGGCGAGGATGGCGCGGTGTACCTCGGGATCGTCGCCCAGCGGGGCGACCGCGCGCATCCAGTAATGCTGGATCGGCGGACGCTTCGCCTCGACATTGCCCCAGCGCGAGGCGACCGGGCGGATCTCGATCGGGCGCGGCCGGGTCAGCCAGCTGAGCAGATGGGGTTCGATCGTCGCGGCGTTGGCGCGGACATGCTCGACCTCGGCCATCAGCGCCTCGGGCGGCGGCACGTCGGGCATTTCCTCCTGATGCGCAAGGCCTTGTTCGGGCGTCTGGAACGAAGCCGCCATGTTGAGGATCGGCACGCCCTTTTGCAGCGCGATGACCCGCCGCGTGGCGAAGCTGCGTCCGTCGAAGTCGCGCTCGACGCGGTAGATGATCGGCAGCGAATCATCGCCGGGGCGCATGAAATAGGCGTGGAGCGAATGCGCGATGCGTTCCCCCTCGACCGATTTGGTGGCGGCGGACAGCGCCTGTGCGATCACCTGCCCGCCAAATACGCGGCCACGCCCCTCGGGCAGCTTGTCGCCGCGATAAAGGTCCCGGTCGAGTTCCTCGACATCGAGCAGCGCTTTCAACTGATCGACAAGCTGCTGGGGCGTGGAGTTTGCGTCGGCCATAGGTTCTGGCGCCTTTTCACATGGATCGGAAATAAGAGGATAGGGGGACGAGGCGGTCCGCTGCAAGCGCGGGCATCAGATGAAGAGCGCGACGCTTTGCATCCCGGTGGCGACCGGGGTGCCGTCGCGGTTCCAGATCGTCATCACCTGGCTGGAGCAACCATTGCGGGCATAGTCCGCGCGCGAGCGGAGCAGCCACCAGCCATCGGTGGTCGCGGGCGCCGGGGTCAGCAGGTTGATGAGCCAGGTCATCGAACTGATCGGGCCGCGTTCGTGCGCAAGGCACAGCGCGCCGGGGGGCAGGGCATCGCCGATCGCGATCAGCGCGGTCATCGGATCAACGCCGTCGCGTTCCTTCAACCGTGTCCAGCGGATAAGATCGGCGCTGGCCCTGTCGGTGCCGGCGTCGAAATGATCGAAGTTGCGCGTGAATTCGGGGGCTTCGCGCGGGACATGCGCCGCCACCGATTCCGGAAAAACGCTCGGCGCGGGCAGGTCGACATGGTCGATATGCGAGGCGAGCGCATCCATGAAGACGAAGGTGGCGCTGAGCGCGAGCCCCGCTTCGCCGTATATATCGGTGCGGATGAACGCCGCCGTGCGCCCGCGGCGGAGCAGCTGCGACCGCGCGGTCGCGCGCCCGGCGAGCGGACCGACAAAGGAAATCTGCGCGGTGCGCAGCGCCGGAAGATCGGGGGCGACGGCATGCGCGCTGTGGAGCGCGAGCGCGCTCGACAGGCCGCCATAGGCGGTGCGCCCCTGCATCCAGTTGGCCGGAATGTCGAAGGCGAAGCCATCGGGGTGCCGTTCGACCACGGCGAGGATCTGGAACAGGCTGGTCACACGCACCTCCTCATGGGGTGCCAAGGTTAGCCGCACCTGCAGAGGCTGCAAGACTGTCTGTTCGAACTTTGGCCATGATGCTAGATTTGGCGGCATGTTGGGGAATACCGATAAACCGAAAAAGGCTGTCACGCCGCGCTACCGTGCCAAGCGTGATCTCATCCTCGACGCGGCGGCGCGCCGGATCAACGCGGCGGGGGCGCATGGCATGACGCTGGGTGATGTGGCGGCAAGCGTCGGGATGAATGCGACCAGCGTCACCTATTATTTCCGGCGGCGCGAGCAGCTGGCGGCGGCATGCTACGACCAGTCGCTCGACCGGATCGAAGGCATCGTGACCGATGCCGAGCGGGCAGCGGGACCGCGCGAGCGCGTGCGCGCCTATGTCGCCGCGCATTTCGCGCAACATGCGGCGATCCGCGCGCAGCACGCACGGCCCTGTGCGGTATTGTCGGACCTGCGCGCGCTGGACGGCCCCGAACGCGCGGCGCTCGCCGAACGCTATCGCGGGCTGCTGCGCCGGATTCGCGGCTTTTTCGGCAATGGCGACAAGGCGCTGCTGACCGCGCGGACGCATGTTCTGGTGGAGGCGACGCTGTGGCTGCCGAGCTGGCTGAACCAGCACGATCTGGACGAATATCCCCGCCTGTCGGCGCGTATGGTCGAACTGTTCGATGGCGGTCTGGCGCTGCCGGACGCGGCCTGGGCGCCGCGCCGCACGCGGCTGGATCCGGGGATGGCGGCCGACGAGGATGGTGCCCGGCACAATTTCCTGATGGCGGCGACGCGGCTGATCAACGAGCGTGGCTATCGCGGGGCGTCGGTGGAGCGGATCGCGTCCGAACTCAACGTCACCAAGGGCAGCTTCTACCACCATCTGGGCGGCAAGGACGAACTGGTGGTGGATTGTTTCACGCATAGTTTCGACGTGCAGGTTGCGGCGCTGCGGTTGGCGGAGGCGGCCGGGGGCAGCCAGTGGGAAAAGCTGTGCAGCGCAATGGCGATGCTGCTCGACGTCCAGTTTTCCGATCAGGGGCCGTTGCTGCGCACCACTGCGCTCCACGCGCTGCCGCCCGATCTGCGCGGGCAGATGGCGGCGCGCACCAACCATCTGACGCGGCGGCTGGCGGGGATGGTGATCGACGGGATCAGCGAGGGGACGCTGCGCGCGATCGACCCGCTGGTGGCGAGCCACGCGCTCGCGGCGATGCTGAACGCAGCTTATGAACTGCGCAACTGGGCGGGCGAGCGCCCCGACACACCAAGCGCCATTGCCGATTATGCATCGACCTTGTGCCACGGCCTGTTCGCGGCCACGCCGCTCGTGGATCGGCGGGCGGGCTAGAGCCCGAGCCGCGCCATCAAATCCCCCGGCGCCGCAGCCTCTGCGAGCGGGAGCGAGAGATCGCAAAAGGCGCACTGCGCGGAAATCCGCCCGATATGCCAGTTGCTGTTGCCGCAACCGGGGCAACGATTGGGTTCGGCGCGGTGATACATGATCCGATATCCCGACAGCGCTGGTTCGATGGCGCGGCGGATCGGCGGGTCGGCGAGATGCATGGCATGTCCCCTTCGTTCTCACTGTCGAGGGATATACGCGCCGACCAAGCGTTTTGTTTCGTCGGCGAGCCGCCTAAATTGCCCGATCCCGTTCGGGGGTGGCGGAAAAGACACACTCGTCGGGCGGACGCAAAAAGGGCGGATGCCCCCGGCACCCGCCCCTTTTCAACCTGTTGGCCGAACGCGCTTGCGACCCGAACGGCGCAGCAAAAGGCCGAT
Source organism: Sphingomonas sp. C3-2 (assembly GCF_033025475.1). Classification (NCBI taxonomy): domain Bacteria; kingdom Pseudomonadati; phylum Pseudomonadota; class Alphaproteobacteria; order Sphingomonadales; family Sphingomonadaceae; genus Sphingomonas; species Sphingomonas sp. C3-2. The sequence goes on along the minus strand of NZ_CP130322.1, from coordinate 1,544,243 downwards.
CAGCGGCAGCGGCGCTTGCTGTCGATTTCCTTGCCGATGAGCGCGCCGGCGGCGGCGCCGACGATGGTGCCGGTGGCGCGATCGCCGCGCGTGTCGACCGCACGGCCGAGCAGCGCGCCGCCGACGCCGCCGACGATGAGGCCGGTGGTGCCGTCGGACTTGCGGCAATAGGTACGACCGTCACGGCCGCGCCATTCCTTGTAGCGATGGTGCTTGCGTGCTTCCGCCTTGTCTACGGTGAGCGGCAGCGCCATCGACGCGGGGATGGCGAGCGAAACGGCACCGAGCGCGAGCATGAATTTACGCATGACAAATTCCCTTTGATTCTTGTGGTCTTATGAGACCCCCCCTTCAACGCAGCCATAGTGGCTGGGGTTGCATGAACCCAGCACAACAACAGAAGCACTGGAAATCATGCGAAAAAAGCCGGTGTGACGTCACGTCGTGCGCGCGCGGCGCGGCGGGTGGGGCCGCAGCAGGGCGGGCGTGATTCGCGAGGGGGCGGGGCACAGGCGCAAACTTATCCCCATAATCCCCGATGTTATCCACAGGTGCCCGCGCACGCATTTCGGCAAATTGTGGTATAAGGGCGGGGCAGGGCCGCGCCGGCCGGCGGCGGGCCGACCGTGGAGGTGCCAGTGGCGATCGACCGCAAGCAGGTGGAAGAGGAATTCAGGGACGCGGCGACGGCATTTGGCGATGCACCCACCCGCGCGGCGCTGAACGGCAAGAACAAACCCGGCTGGATCAAGGACGATTACGACGAAAAGCAGCGCGCGCAGATGCTGGAGGTGGAAAGCGAGGGCCCGGCCGAAGGGCTGATCCAGACCGACCTGCTCCCCGATCTGGGCGGCGACGCCGATTCCGACGAGATTGAGGACGATGCCGATCATCTCGACGCGGTGGTCGACACCAACAAGCCCGAGGGCGCACGCGACGCCGAATAGCCGGGAATGGCCGTCTCCCGACCCCCGTTGTCGATCCCCGTCGCGGTGGCGGGCGATCCTGGGTCCGGGTTCATCATGCCCGATCGGGGCGTAATGGCTATTTTCCCACAGGGCGCGGGCATTGCATCGTCCGCACGTTCACGGCACCTTGTTGCCATGGGGCAACGACCCACGCCACGCTGGCCCGGCGTCCTTCGCCGCGCAGCCGGACGTGCGGGCCCCGGTGCGGTGCCATATCCGGGCAGCGCATGGGCGCCGATGGCGGCGTGGCGTCTCGGCAAGTGGCTTGCGTATCCCTGATCCGAAAGGAGTGAGACATGCGCAGCGAGATGATCCTCTGGGGTGGATTGCTTGTCCTTTCAGGCTGTGGCGGTGGCGGCGACAATGCAACCGAGGCCGCAAATGGCGGCGTTCCGGCCGAGGTGGTCGATGTCGCGGCGGCCCCCGCTGTCGCGGCGCCGAAGGTCGATTGCGATACGGTGAAGGGGCAGACCGCGCCCGAAGGGCAGCCCGCGGACGACATCATGGGGATTCGCCAGGGCATGACGGCCGAGCAAGTGCGCAATGTGCTCCAGTGCAAGAATGCCAGCTTTGCGATCAACAGCCGAAACAGCACGGTCAGCTTGCCCGGGGGCGGATCCATGCCGCGCGTCGACGTTTATGCCGATACCGGGCTGGAGAAGGTCAATGTCTGGCTGGTCGGGCCGGCGGGGCAGGAACGGGTGGTCCATGTTGATCGCCGCACCGAATATACCGCGGGCAAGGAATTGCCGGTGGACAGCATCGAAAAGGAACTGGCCGCCAAATATGGTGGGTTCGATACGCAGGCGGGCGGCCGCTGGGGCCGGATCGTGCGCTCGCGCGACGGGCAGCGGATAACGCAGGACAATTCAAGCTACGGGCAATGCGCGAGCCACAATATCACGACCGACCGGGTGATGCCGTGCCTGAACGTCGTGTCCTACGAGATCGGCGCGAACAACCAGAACCCCGCGTTGGCATCGAACTTCAACGTCGCGATCACGAGCCAGGCGGCGGTGGCCGAGATGACGCAGGCCGCACAGGCGCAACAGGGCGCAGCGGTCGAAGCCGCGCGCGATGCCGTCAACAAGCAGGGGCTGGGGCTGTAGCGGGCGATGTCGGCGAAACTTGGTGCAGAGGGGGCAGGCGGTGATGCACTTCATCAACGAGTTTGAACTTCGTCTGGATGCGCAAGGCGAGGCCAGTATCCGCATCGCGCTACCTCCGCCCGCAGACGGCAATTTTGGCCATGCTCTTGTCCTGATTGAGCGGCTAGAGGCGCAGGACGGCGCGCCGTTCGAAGCGATCAACGAGGGTATCAACTCCCCTGACCTGGCGGACGTACTGTCCGATGTTGCAGTCTTTGCCGGGCCCATAAACGAGGGCGTCGAGACGCTGCGCATCGGTCTGTTCGGGCGGGCGGGGGAACGCTTTCGCGTGTTCGTCGGTTGGGCGCGCCGTCACTATGACGAGGCGACGGCCGACCTTTCGTGTACCGTCTGCCGAAAATCGCTCAAGGCGGCGTTTCGCGCCGCGCTTGCCGCAATCGGCATCCCGACGCCGGGCGAGGTGATCAGCGCCGCGGCGGATCAACTGATTGCCGCGCTGGCCACCGAAGGCATCGCGGCCTTTCTTTATGAACTCTTTGGCGAAAGGCTTGTAGGCAGGTTGCAGCGCGCGGTTGATGCGGTCCTCGGTATGACGCGGGTGATTGACGAGGTTTGTCGCAAGCTATGCCGCGAAATAGGGCTTTGTGATTAGCTGAGTCTCAGCAACGACGCCGTAATTTCCCGGGCGGGTGGATACAACGTCGTAACTGCGAAAATCGGAATCACTCCGCCGCCACCCGCTCGCTGCCGCGCTCTAACAGCGGCTTGAGATAGTGCCCCGTGAAGCTGCGCGGGTTTTCGGCGACCTTCTCGGGCGGGCCTTCGGCGACGATTTCTCCGCCCTTGACACCGCCTTCGGGCCCTAGGTCGATGATCCAGTCGGCGGTCTTGATGACGTCGAGATTATGCTCGATCACGACGACGCTGTTGCCCTGTTCGACGAGCGCGTGGAGGACTTCGAGGAGTTTGCGGACATCCTCGAAATGGAGGCCGGTGGTGGGTTCGTCGAGGATGTAGAGCGTGTTGCCGGTGGCGCGGCGCGCGAGTTCCTTGGCGAGCTTGACGCGCTGCGCCTCGCCGCCCGAGAGCGTCGTCGCCTGCTGGCCGACCTTGACATAGCCGAGCCCGACCTCGGCGAGCATCGCCATCTTGTCGCGGATGGGGGGCACGGCCTTGAAGAATTCGGCGGCGTCCTCGACCGTCATGTCGAGCACATCGGCGATCGACTTGCCCTTGAACTTCACCTCCAATGTTTCGCGGTTGTAGCGCGCGCCGTGGCAGACATCGCAGGTGACGTAGACGTCGGGGAGGAAGTGCATCTCGATCTTGAGCACGCCGTCGCCCTGGCACGCCTCGCACCGGCCGCCCTTGACGTTGAAGCTGAAGCGCCCGGGCTTGTAGCCGCGCGCCTCGGCCTCGGGCAGCCCGGCAAACCAGTCGCGGATATTGGTGAACGCGCCGGTATAGGTGGCAGGGTTCGAGCGCGGCGTGCGGCCGATGGGTGATTGATCGATGTCGATCACCTTGTCGAGATGCTCGAGCCCGGAGACCTTGTCGTGCTTGCCCGCGATGATCCGCGCGCCGTTGAGCGCGCGCGCGCTGGCGGCGTAGAGCGTGTCGATCGTGAAGCTCGACTTGCCCGAGCCCGAGACGCCGGTGATGCAGGTGAAGGTGCCCAAGGGAATCGACGCGGTGACGTTTTGCAGATTGTTCGCGGTGGCGCCGTGGACGGTGAGCTTCTTGCCCGAGCCCTTGCGGCGTTTGGCCGGGACGGGCACCGCGCGGCGGCCCGCGAGATAATCGCCGGTCAGGCTTTCTTCGTTGGAAAGGATATCGGCAAGCTTGCCCTCCGCCACGATGCGGCCGCCATGGACGCCGGCACCCGGCCCCATATCGATGACATGATCGGCGGTGCGGATCGCATCCTCGTCATGCTCGACGACGAGGACGGTGTTGCCGAGATCGCGCAGGCGTTTCAGCGTTTCGAGCAGGCGATCATTGTCGCGCTGGTGGAGGCCGATGCTCGGCTCATCCAGAACGTACAAAACGCCGGACAATCCCGAACCTATTTGGCTCGCAAGCCGGATGCGCTGGCTTTCTCCGCCCGACAAGGTGCCGCTGGTGCGGTCGAGGTTGAGATAATCGAGCCCGACATTGTTGAGAAATCCCAGCCGCTCGACGATTTCCTTCAAGATACGCTCGGCGATCTGGCGTTGCTGGTCCCCCAGCTTTTCGGGGAGCGCGGTGAAGAAGGCGAGCGCGTCGACCACCGAGAGGCGGACCGCGTCGCTGATCGTCGAGCGGCCGACCTTGACGGCCAGCGCTTCGGGCTTGAGGCGGGCGCCGTGGCACACCTCGCACGGGGCGGACGACTGGTACTTGCCCAGTTCCTCGCGCATCCACGCGCTTTCGGTCTGGAGCAGGCGACGGTTGAGATTACCGATCACGCCTTCGAAGGGCTTGCTCACCTCATAGCTTTTCTTGCCGTCCTCGAACCGGAGCGTCACGGGCTTGCCGCCGGTGCCGTGGAGGATGATCAGCCGCACCTCGCCCGGCAGATCGGCCCAGGGGGTGTCGAGCGAGAAGCCGAATTCGCGCGAGAGCGAGCCGAGCACCTGCATATAATAGGGGCTGGGCGGGTTGGACTTGGCCCAGGGGACGACCGCGCCCTTTTTGAGCGAGAGCGCATGGTTGGGGACGACGAGATCCTCGTCGAACAACAGCTTTTCACCGAGCCCGTCGCACGCCGGGCAGGCGCCCTGCGGCGCGTTGAACGAAAAGAGCCGTGGTTCAATCTCGGCGATGGTGAAGCCCGAGACGGGGCAGGCGAATTTTTCGGAAAAGACGATGCGGTTGGCGGGAATCCCTGCGCCCTTCATCTGGCCGCCGGCCTCGGCCTCCCCCTCGCGCCCCGGAACGACGCCGTCGGCCAAGTCGATAAAGGCCAGCCCCTCGGCAAGCTTCAATGCGGTTTCGAAACTGTCGGCGAGCCGGGTTTCCATGCCGGGGCGGACCGCGACGCGGTCGACCACGACCTCGATATCGTGCTTGTATTTCTTGTCGAGCGCGGGGGCGTCCTCGATCTCGTGGAATTCGCCGTCGATGCGCACGCGGGTAAAGCCCGCCTTCTGCCATTCGGCGAGTTCCTTGCGATATTCGCCTTTACGCCCGCGCACGACGGGGGCGAGCAGATAGGCGCGCGTGCCTTCGGGCAGCGCCATCACCCGGTCGACCATCTGGCTGACGGTCTGCGCGGCGATCGGCTCGCCGGTCGCGGGGCTGTAGGGAATGCCGACGCGCGCCCAGAGCAGGCGCATATAGTCATAGATCTCGGTGACGGTGGCGACCGTCGAGCGCGGGTTGCGCGACGTTGTCTTCTGCTCGATCGAGATCGCGGGGGAGAGCCCCTCGATATGGTCGACATCGGGCTTTTGCATCAGCTCGAGGAACTGGCGCGCATAGGCCGAGAGCGACTCGACATAGCGGCGCTGCCCCTCGGCATAGATGGTGTCGAAGGCGAGCGAGGATTTGCCCGAACCCGAAAGCCCCGTGATGACGGTGAGCGTATCGCGCGGAATCTCGACATCCACGCCCTTGAGATTGTGCTCGCGCGCGCCGCGCACCGAAATATGAGTCAGCATGGGCGTGTGTGTTCCAGATTTGTTCCCGCCGCGCAAGGCCGCGCGCGGCGCTTCGTTCCGCAAAAATGGCAGATGGGGCGCGGGCGGCGGCGGGGCAAGGGGGGAAGGGCAGCGGGCGGGGCAGGGGGCGGGGGCAGGGCGCGCCTGGGGCGGGCGCGCGGCATGAGCGCTCCGCGACAGTCTGCGCGCTTGCCTTTGCCCCGGGCCGCCGGTCTGATCGCGCGCAAAGCAGAGAAATAGGGGAGAGGATGATGGATCTTGAACGCGCGGCGGCTTTCTGCCGGTCTTATGGCGAGGCGATGGCAACGGGCGGCGCGGGGCGGCTCGTCGACCATTACGGCTTTCCCTATGTGTCGTTCACGCTCGGCCATGTCTCGCGCATGGAAGACCGCGCCGATGCCGATGCCGCGGTGCAGGCGCATCTCGACCGGTTCGAACGCAGCGGGCTCGGCGTCGATATCCGCATGGCGGAGCACCGCGTGGAACCCGTCTCGGGCGGTTCCGCGCTCTGCCATATACGCTGGGAAATCCACCCCCAAAACGGCGCGCCGGGCTGGTCGTGGGACAATGTCTACGGCCTGCGCCAGACGCCCGACGCGCAATATTTCGAGTTCAATGTCTCGGACAATGAATTCGGCGAATTGCTGGGGCGCTATCCCGATTTCATGAGCGTTTGAGGGGGTGCTGAATCATTACTGTGGCGATGGTTGCCGTCGGCATTACCTTCATTCCAGTTGTGTGGCTCCTTCATGCGCTCCGAAAATGACATCGTTCATATCACGGCGATTAATGGTTTGAGTGGGCCACGCCTTGCCGCTCCAGTGCATAAAGCGGTCACATATCAAGTGCGGGAGATGTTGAATGGATCATGGGATCCGCGCTGAGCATTTCGAACTGCTAGCGAAACTGAGCCGGTTGGAGCGTAAGAGGGGCGATCAGGAACAGGACGCTGCCTACAATATGTTGGTCGAAAGCTATGAGGCGACGGCGGACTGGGCGCGCGCGGTGCAGGCTCGGCTCTTTCCGGAAGGATTCGTTCGCAAGCTCTCGCGCCCAACTGATATGGCGCAGCGCTTCAAGCCCTATACTTGGGCGCGCATCTATCCGCGACCTGACGCGCCCAAGGAGTTGGCCTATACAGTTGGGATAGGCGAGTCCGGTGAGTTCTGCGTCAAACTCGATACCGTCCAGATCAACGGAACCGCGACGCGTCGTGTCTACGATGAGTTACGCCACCACGACAATCATCTCTCGCCCTTCGCCGCCCTCATCCCAGCCAAGATTGGGCTTGCCATGTCTTTCGAGGGGTTGGTCGACTGGTCGTGCGAGCAGATCGGCGCGTTCGAACCGGGGTATGATGCGCTTGCGCAAACGCTGGGGCTAATCAAACCGCAGATGAGTCTTATCACCGATCCTGAAATTTCTCGTCGTGCGTTCCAGCGCTGGCATGAGGCGCTCGGCACCGATCCCATAGATGGTGCAATTCGGAGAATCTCCAACCACTCGGTCTGGCTGCAGGCGCGCCACCGCGCGACTGGTTGCGATGTAAAGCTTGGTCTCGATCCGACTGGTGACGAGTGGGCGGTTGAGATCAACGCACCACCGATCGCCGGTGATTATAACCGTTTGTCTGGTATCGCACGCGATGCAAACGGCGGGTTGCATCTGTTGCGTCAAGGCTGGCTACGCGGCCGTCGCTCTGCGCCGGATGTCCGTGAACAGCAGTTCGCCGAGTTGACCGGACTTGAAGCCGTGCCATTGGTGGCGACGGGCCGAGCCGCAGCTCGAACATGGTTCTTAGTTGCGAGCCTTGACGATCCGCCCGAACGTATTCGCCGCACCACTGCACGTTTCGTTGAGCTCTGCAATGCTGCGCGCGCCGAGGTTGATGCTGTAGCGAACGATGCGAAGATCAAATTGGTCTCCCGTTTCGAACAATTGTGCGCCAACGTGACAATGCTGGAGGCTGTGCGTGTCGAGCATCAGACCGATGACTACATGGCGTACCTCGGCCTCCTCAGGCGCGGCACCTGTTTTCTTCCTTATACGACAGCGGATGGCATCGCATTCGCCCCGTCACGCTTCATCGGCTATGCCGACAACAGTTTTGGAAAGCACGCTGCCAATGAGGCACGCGATGGGCGATTAACCAATCGTGCGATCAACGCGATCATTGGTCATCCTCCAGTGCTCGAACCGGTGCTCGAGGACGAATATCGCCGCTTCTGCCTTCGGTTGGGCTTCACGCCGCTATCGACTGGGGCGTTCGGCGTCGCCCGCAAATACTGGCTGACCGCTGAAATCCGTAACCGGCTCGACCTTCTCGTCCAGCAGCGGGTGATGGATGACCCCGTACTCACCGTGACCCAAAAGGATCAGCTCATTCAGGCTCGCGTCGGCCAGGGGGCCTTCCGCGAGGCCCTTTTTGATCAGTGGAATGCGCGATGCTGCGTTACAGACTGTGCAATTCGCCCGGCGCTGCGCGCATCGCATATCAAACCCTGGCGCGTGGCCTCCAATGTTGAGCGGCTCGACCGTTTCAATGGGCTGCTGCTCGTCGCCAATGTTGACGCGCTGTTCGACCGCTTCCTTATTTCATTCAGCGACGCGGGTGACATGCTATTGGGCCCTGACATTAGTAAGGACGATTTGCTTGCCCTTGGCTGTGATCCGGATCGTCGTATCGGGGTGTGCACGTCACATGCGCCTTATCTTGCTTGGCATCGGGCCGAATTCTGTGAGCGCGGCGGCATCGGCTGAGGCGCAGCAACTCTGAAAAATTAACAAACTTAACCCGCCCCTAAGCATTTTTTGATAGGGGCGGGGCATGTGCGAGCGTGTCCGCCATCTTCTGGTGACTGTTTTCCTGCTAACCTTTCTGGCGTTGGCGGGGGTGACGCCGGCGTCCGCGCGGGGGGCGGTGTTGGAGACGCGCAGCGGTTGCTGGGCCTCGGGGGCGTTGGCCGAAAGCCTCGGTGCGGTGGCAGGGTCGGCCGTGCGCTGGCACTGCGACGGGCGGGCTTTTTCGATTGAGGACGAACGGGTTCTCCTGCGTTTCGAGCTTGCGGCCGGGGGTGTGCCACCGCGCTATCTGTTGACGCGGCGCGCCGCGCTGGAGCGGGTGCATGTCCTGATGCTGGACGCCGATGGGGGGATGCGCGAGACGGCGATTGAGCCCGGCGCCTGGCAGAATTCGAAGGCCGATGGCCAGTTCCGCATCGTGCTGCCCGAGATATCCGTCGAAACGCGGCAGCTGATCGTCGCGTTCGACCGGCCGAGCCACCGCATGACGCTGGAGCGGGCCTATCTCGCCCCCGCCGATCCGGCGGACGGCGCGGATCATCTGCGCAAGCTGCTGCTCCTCGCGGCACTGTGCGGGATGCTCGCGATGCCGCTGATGTTCAACGCGGCCTTTTACCGGGTTCTGCGCGAGCCGTTCGTGCTGTGGCATTCGGCGCTGGCGGTTACGCTGCTGGCGACGGTGGTCGTTTCCTCGGGGCTGGCGGCGGCGCTTGTCGATGTGCCGGTGATGACGCTGAGCTGGATGGCGACGCTGATCTTCGGGCTTTCGGTCGCGGCGGGGGCGATGTTCACCTATGGTTTCATCGAGCCGGGGCGGATGCACCCCTGGCTGCGGCGCGCCTTGCCGTGGTGCGCGCTCAGCGCGGCGGCGCTGAGTGGCTTCCACGCCGCCTTTCCGTTCGTCGCGCGCCCGGTGCAATCGACGCTCTATACCGCGGCGTTCGCGCCCATCTTGCTGATCTTCGTCTGCGCGATGATCGATGCGCTGCTGCGCGGGAGCCGTGCGGCGAAGTTCCAGGCGGTGGGCTGGGCGCCGATGGTGCTGGTCGGGCTGACGCGGCTGATCACCGGGCTGGTGCCCACGCTCGACAATCATGATGCGATGATGCTTTTCTATTTCGGCTGCGTGTTCGAGGTGCTGTCGACCGCGATGGGCGTGGCGGATCGCTTCATGGCGCTGAAGGACCAGCGCGACCGTGCGCGGACCGAGGCGGCCTTGCTCGAGCGGCTGGCCGAGCGCGATGCGCTGACCGGTCTGCTCAACCGGCGCGCGATCGAGACGCATTTCCAGGAACTCTACGCGAGCGGCTTTACCAGCATGGCGATGCTCGACCTCGATCATTTCAAGGCGATCAACGACGATTATGGCCACGGCGTGGGCGATATGGTGCTGAAGGCGACCGCCGAGGCGCTGCAGCCGAGCCATGATGTGCAGGCCTTTCGCATGGGTGGCGAGGAATTCGTCCTGCTGGTGCGGGGGAAGGATGCGCATGCGCAGGCCGAACGCCGGCGGCGGGCGATCGAAACGGTTGTCGCGCGCCGGGTGCCGATCATCACGCGGCGGGTTACCGCAAGCCTGGGGGTGGTCGATCTGGTCGCGGGCGCGGCCGCGCCGGTCGATTTTGATCGCGCGTTCGAGCTGGCCGACAAATTGCTGTACGACGCCAAGCTGGCCGGGCGCGACCGCGGCGTGAGCGCGGATGGCGCGCTGCGGATCGCCGCCTGAGCGGGCCGGAAACGAAGACGGGCCGGAACATTTACGTTCCGGCCCGTCCGTCGGGCGCCACGCTCCGCTAAGAGGGGGGAAGCGGGGGCGCCGCGCCCAAGGCTTTTAGAAGCCGTAGACGAGACCCAGCAGGCCCTGGGTGTTGCTCACGCCCTTGTCGTAATTGACATAGTTATATTCGGCGCGAACCTTCACATGCGGGGCAACCTTGGTTTCAAGGCCGCCGCCGACGCGCACGCCGTCGAGCCAGGTCTTGTCCGAAAGGCCGGTGACGGTGGTGCGGATCTGCTCACGGGCATAGCCGGCGCGGACATAGGCGGCGGTGCTGTCCGAGATGTCGTAACCCGCGCGGGCGCCGACGCCCCAGCCCCAGCGTGCGCGGTAGCGCAGCGTGTCGACGCCGTTGGTCAGGTGCGCATCGGCGGTGTTGAGGTCGATATTCGCTTCGGGGGCGACGAACAGGCCATTGCCGAGCGCGACGTTGTAGCCGGCAAAGGCCGAGGCGCCGACGCCGGTGGAGCCGACGCTGTCGATGCCGGGCTGGTCGATGTTGACCGAGTCGACCGTGACGGCGGCGCCGACATAGGGGCCGGTTTCGGTGGCCGCGTGAGCCGACGTGGCGAAGGCGAGCGCAGAGGCCGCAAGAATTACCTTACGATACATGGTGGTTCCTCGTTTTCTTTATGCTTCCCTGAACCGGGATGCTGGCGATTTAGGCGTGCAAAAGATTTGGTTCAACACGTCATAAAGGTGACTTGTCCGCGCGTCTGATGCAAAATTTGCAATCACAAAACTGTCATATTCTCGGTAAATTATACGCTTTGTGCGTCGCGCCCCGCGACGTGGACAATATCCAAAATATTGGAAATCAAATCATAAGCTGCGATGACTCGCACGCCGTCCAAACCCCCTGTCCGCGCCGATTTTCGCACAGGGCTTTCCCCTATTTGCGCGCGCCATGCGTTGAGGCACCATCGCCGCCAAAGGAGTGAAAGCGATGTTCACCCAGATCGACGCCCCCGAAAATGTCTTTGCCGGCCGCTTTTCCGGCCGCCTGTCGAAGGACGATATCGACGCGGCGCTGCGCCGACTCGATGCGATGCTCGACAGCGGGCAGGACGTCCACCTGTTCATCGAGGTGGAGGATTTTCAGGGGTTGAGCGGTGAAGCGTGGAAGAGCGATCTGGGGCATAGCCTCCATTATCTGAAGCGGCTCAAGCAGTTCGGGCGCGTGGCGGTGGTGAGCGAGCAGGGCTGGCTGCGCATGATGACGCGGATCGAAAGCGCGGTGCTGCCCTTCATCCATTACGAGGTGTTCACCCCCGACCAGCGCGAGATGGCGCTCGCCTGGGCGAAGGGCGAGGGCGAGCTCAACCGCCCCGCGCCGCTCAAGCTGCTGTCGACCGGATCGCCCGACCTCATCGCCTTCGAGCTGGACGGACGGATGACGCGCGCGGCGCTCGACGACTTCTTCACCGAGCTGCGCGACGCGATCGGCGAGCGCCGCGATGTGCGGCTGCTCGGCCGGATCACGCGCTATGACGGGTTCGACCCGGCGGTGATGGTCGACCGGCGCTATATCGAGATGAAGTTCGAACTGATGCGCAAGGTGTCGCGCTATGCGGTGGTGGGCGGCCCCGGCTGGCTCGCCTCGGTGATCGGCCTCGCCGCGCCGCTGGTCAAACCCGATGTCCGCCACTTCGCCGCCGATGACGAGGAAGGCGCCCGGCGCTGGTTGGGCGAGGGGGGGAACCAAGCGCCCGTGGCCGGGTGATGGCCGCGTGCCCCGTTACACCGCGAACCGCGTCTCCGTCAGTTCTTCGGTCAGCGTCCAGAGCCGTTCGGCGTCTTTGGGGTTTTGGGCGGCGGGTTTGACCGTGGCGGGGGCCGGGGGGCCTTTCATCTCGCCAAAGCCGCCGGGGCCGTAAAAGCCGCCGGCTTGCGCGTCGGGCGCGGTGGCGGCGTAGAGCGTGGGGAGCGCGCCGGCCTGGGCGGGCTGGCCGAGCCAGGGCATGACGAAGCTGAGGATCGTGCTGACGAGATAATCGCCGGGGCCGAATTTGCCGAGCTGGCGGCGGTTGGCGCCGATCGCGGTCTGCGCGACGCCGGGATGGACCGCGATGCTGCGCACCTTGCTCTGCGCGGCGCCGAGCCGCCGCTGGAATTCGCGCGCGAAGAGGAGGTTGGCGAGCTTGGTGCGGTTATAGGCGCGCTGCGCGGCATAGCCGCGTTCGAGCTGGAGATCGTCCCAATCGAGCGCGCCCTTGCCGTGGACCATGCTGGAGACGGTGACGACGCGCGGCGCGGCGGCGCGGCTCAGCAGCGGAAAGAGCCCCGCAGTCAGCACGAAATGGCCGAGATGGCCGATCGCGAAGCTGAGCTCGAACCCGTCGGCGCTGGTGCGACGCTCGCTGATCGGCTGGATGCCGGCATTGTTGATCAGCAGATCGAGCGACGTGCCTTCGGCGGCAAGCGTGCCTGCGAAATCGCGCACCGACTCGAGATGGCCGAGATCGAGCATCCGGAATTCGACCGAGGCGTTGGGGCTCAATCCGCGGATGCGCTCGCGCGCGGCCTGGCCGCCTTCGGCATTGCGATCGACCAGGATGACGTGCGCGCCGTTCTGCGCGAGGGCGCGGGCGGCTTCATAGCCGATTCCGCTCGCCGCGCCGGTAACCAGCGCGCGCGTGCCCGAGAGATCCGGAATATCGTTTTCGGACCAGTGCTGCATGCCATCCATCCCCCATTATCGCCCGGATCGTGCCGGCCGGTCTGTTCCCCGGTGCGCAGGCATAAGGCGTGCGGGCGCATTGAGCCAGAGGATGTTAGGGCGCGTGGACACCCAAGCCGAACTGTCCGGGCTCACCGACATTGTAGACGTTCGCCTCCTGAACACTGCAGCTCGAAAGCAGACATCCTATGCGCAGAGCGATATACCTCCGGAATGAACGACGCTGATCGCACCAAATTTGGACCTCCCGACGATACGCCAATGCTGCCATGGTTTGGTGGCGCGTTTTCACACGGCTTCGTAGCGCTTCACCCATTTGTTGCGATTGAGGGGCTTCATCCCGGGGTATGTGAATACGGGACGTTGATTTTGCCACGTTCCAGTGCACCACCTGACGTAGACTTGCTTGAGTGGGTAGATGGTGAAGCGGAAGAACGTCGGGACGGCAAAGAGGTAACAGCAAGCTCAGTCGATGAGATCGCGGTTAGGTTTGGCAATCAAGTGAGCTGGCGAGAAATTTGTCATCTCGCTGGGCTCAGCGATCATTGCGCACTGGACCAGGCGCTTAGAACAATCATCCTCGGGTTGAGAAAAGATTTGGAGGATCAAACATCAGCCGAGCGACTGAAAAAGTTTTGCGACCAGAATGCACTCTTTCGCCCGACCGAAGGGCGATTTCAGCCAATTATGCAAGCCAACCTAATCGATCTATTTGAGCGAGTGGGGGTTTCCGAGGTGTTCGTCGGGGATGAATTTGGGGATGACGAACGGCTCGTAACCCTTGCGACACTTGGCGGTGAACTAGCTTGGGATCGGCGAACGGATTTGTCATCGTGGGGCATCAGGCGAATTTACGCGCCGGACCAATCCATACTCGTGTGGGTTCACTGGGACAGCTTCTATACGGCGGTTTTCGCGACTGCCGAAAGACTGGACGGGAGCAGGCTCGACGAGTTGTTCGAAGGCTTCTGGTGTTCAAATGAGACGTCGACATACTGGCTAACGCAGCCGGCCATCCCGCTCACACAGTAGCATCGAGGCATATCGTAATTGAACGGCCGCTTTGGCCTTTTGGCCGAGGTAAAGCTGCCTTTCCGGACACCCGACTTTCCGGACGTCCTGCCTCTTCATGCGTTGGCGCGAAAGCGGGCGGTTACAAGCTCCGGAATTGGTCCACGCCGGGACCCGAGGAGTTGATTTTGCGGGCCAAGGCGGCATGGGGTTGCCATCCGAATCCCGTCTGATCCGATCCGTGAAGGGCCGCGCCAATGACCAACCCCGCCGATCTTGCCATCCGCATGCGCCGCGCCGCGTTCAACCGTGCGCTGGCCGAGGGCGATCTGAAGGCGATCGGGCCGCTGCTCGCGCAGCATGCGGTGCTGGTGACGGGGACCGACAGCGCGGTGATAACCGGGCGCACCGCGCAGTTGCAGGCGTGGAAGCGCGAGTTCGCGGCGGCGGCGCGGGTGGTCTATGCGCGCACGCCCGAGACGATCGTGCCCTCGACCGTCGAGCCGATCGCATTGGAGCATGGCCAGTGGCAGGGCGTGGACGCGGCGAGCGGAACGGTGATCGCGTCGGGCAATTACACCGCCAAATGGCGCGAGTTGGGCGGCCAGTGGGTGATCATCGCCGAAATCTATCTGACGCTCGGCTGAGACTTCCCGGCCGGCTCAGCCCAGCTTTTCGGTGATCCAGCGTTCGGCGGCGACCCAGTCATCGATCCGGACATGCGCGTGCTCGGCCGGGGGGACGATGGGCGCAAGGCTGGGTTCGGAAATCATGTGGATGCGCCAGACGCCGGGTGCTTCCTCCGCCACCGACTGGTGATGATGCGCGAGATCGTCGACGAACACCGCCGCGCTCGGCCCATATTCGTCGAGCAGCCGCGCGACGGGCACGCCCTTGCCGCCCTGATTGGTGACGACGCGGTGGCGGATGCCAAAGGCGTCGAGCTGCGCCACGCGGTGCGGCTGGCGATGATCCTCGAGATTGGTGAGGACGACGATATCGGCATAGTCACCGATCGCTGCCAGCGCCTCGCGCGCATGGGGCACCAGGGTCTGGCGGTGCATCTCGGTATCGAAAAACCCGCCGAGCAGCGGCCACATCTCGGTGCGCGAGACATAGCTGCCGTCGAGACGGCGGCGCATCGATCTGGAAAAATCGCCACCAGCGGGCGAGAATTCGATGTCGTGCGCCTCATCGAGCCAAGCGCCGAAATGCGTGACCATGTGGAGCAGCACTTCGTCGCAATCGGTGATCAGCAGCGGCCGGCTCATTCCCAATGTCCTCCGTCGAGCGCGCGGCGCGCGGTGACGAGCGCTTCGGGCTTGCAGTCGATATCGCCCGCACAGGCGACAAGATCGGGTTCGTGCGCCTCGAGAAAGCCGAGCACCGCGGCGAGCACCGCGGAATCGCCGGCGCGCGCGCGCAGATCGTCGGGCGAAAGCCCGGTCAGCGTGAGTAGCCTTTCGGCGCGGGGCTGATCCCCAAGGATCCACACAAGCGCCGAAAGGGCCAGCGCTTCAGCATTCTGAATATTTGTTTCCGGGGCCTTCATCGCCTAGATCATCCAAGAAACCGGGAGATTGGACCGAAGTGGCAAAAAGGGTGCTCGTTGTCGAGGACAACGAACTCAATCTGAAACTGTTCTGCGACCTTTTGCGCGCGCATGACTATGTGGCCGAGCCCGTTCGCGACGGGCGCGAGGCGGTGGCGCGCGCGCAGGCGTTCAAGCCCGATCTGATCATCATGGATATCCAGCTGCCGCATGTGAGCGGGGTGGAGCTGATCGAGATGCTGAAGGCCGATGAGGAGCTGAAGACGATCCCGATCATGGCGGTGACCGCCTATGCCGCAAAGGGCGACGAGGAGCGAATCCGCGCGCTGGGGGCGGCGGCGTATGTCTCCAAACCGATTTCAGTGGTGCGATTCGTCGATCAGGTTGCCGCGCTGCTCTGAGCGGGCGGCCGAATCAGCCGAGCGTTCATCAGCAAGCACGAATCAGAAAGCGGGCGTGGGCAATAGCGCCCCGCCGATATGGCCGGATCGTCCGGGTACAGCAAAAGGCGCAGCGCAATGCGCCACGCCATCCGCTGTTCAAGGCAGGAAGCGCCGGGGCGCTTACTTGATCTTGGCTTCCTTGAACTCGACGTGCTTGCGCGCGACGGGATCATACTTGCGGAAAGAAAGCTTCTCGGTCTTGGTCCGCGGATTCTTCTTGGTAACGTAGAAGAAGCCGGTGCCTTCCGAGCTGACGAGCTTGATCTTGACGGTGGTCGGCTTGGCCATGACCCAAAAACCCTTTTGCGATTCTCAAGAAAAACAAAAGCGGCGTCGCCGCCGCTCTTTCAAGGCCGGGCAGATGGGCCAAGCGGCCGATATTGTCAAGCGGTGGGTGCGCACAAGCCGCGCTTGAACGCCATTTATCCGCAATATCCTGTGAAATCATGGGGGCGAGGTGCGAAAAATACGGGGATTGCCGGATGATCGAAAAAAGCGGCTGCTGTTATTCGGCATTTGCATGAGACTTTTCGGGGCGGGACTCGTTATGATTCCGACTCGAAATTCATTTCTTTGGAGGCAGATATGGGCAAGGGCGGTAAGGAAAAGCTGAAAACACCGACGGATATCGGCAGCAATGCCGCGCAGACTGTGGCCGATGCGCTGAACGGCATCCTCGCGAACAGCTATGCGCTCTATCTCAAGACCAAGAATTTTCACTGGCACGTCTCCGGCCCGCATTTCCGCGATTATCACCTGATGCTCGACGATCAGGCGACGCAGATTCTGGGCACGACCGACCAGATCGCCGAACGCGTGCGCAAGACCGGCGGCACGACGCTGCGCTCGATCGGCGATATCGCGCGTCGCCAGACGATTCGCGACAATGACGCCGAGTTTGTTTCGGCCACCGAGATGCTCGCCGAACTGCGCGAGGACAATCTGAAGCTGGTCGAACAGCTGCGCGAGGCGAAGGACATTGTCGACGAAGCCAAGGACAACGCAACCTCGGGCGTGCTCGACGACTGGACCGACCAGGCCGAGGAACGCGCCTGGTTCCTGTTCGAGGCGAGCCGCGGCGCCTGATTGACGCCCGCGCGATAATTACATAGGGCTGCTTCCCGTCACCCGGGGAGTAGCCCGTTCGCGCGTCTGCGCGAAAGATCGCGTCAACATGCTTGGTCGAGAGATCATGGCGCGATCGGAGCCATCACGGCTTCAGGCAAGACCGATGACGCCGGAACCTTCGCTTATGCCGGGCGGGGGAGGAGCGGCGTTGTTGGAAAACCTGATCGCCCGGCCCGGAATTGCGCTTTGGAAATCCTGCTTTCATCCACGCTTCTGGTCGCGCTGGCCGAGATCGGCGACAAGACCATGCTGCTCGCGATCGTGCTCGCGGTGCGCTTTCGCCAGCCTTTGCCCATCATCGCGGGCATTTTCGTCGCCACAATCTTGAACCATGCCGCCGCCGCCTGGGCGGGCGCGTTCGTCGCCGGGCTGCTCGACGGCTATTGGTTCCGCCTCGCCGTTGCGCTCGGCTTCCTCGCCATGGCGGCCTGGGTGCTGGTGCCCGACAAGATCGACGACGATGAGGGCGAAGGCGTTTCGCGCCACGGCGCGTTCCTGGCCACGACCATCGCCTTTTTCATCGCCGAGATGGGTGACAAGACCCAGATCGCGACCGTCGCGCTGGGCGCGCAATATCAGGCGGTGGGGATCGTCACCGCGGGCACCACGCTTGGCATGATGATCGCCAATGTCCCCGCGGTGTTTCTGGGCGATCGGATCACGCGCGTCGTGCCGATGCAGGCGGTGCGGATCGGCGCGGCGATCGTCTTTGCCGGGCTGGGCCTTGCCGGGCTGGCGATGCTCCTGGGCTGATCATAAGCGCGGCCCCGGTTTGGCCAATCGCACCGGGGCGCTTATGCTGGGGTGCCCGCCAACAGGGTGGGCCCCCGGTGGAGCCTAGCGATGGCCATCACGATCACCGCCTTTGCCGATTCGCCCGATCGCGGGACGGGCCAGGCGCGCGACATGCGCGTGCGCTGGGCGCTCGAGGAACTGGGGCTGCCCTATGCGGTGCGGCTGCTTTCCTTCGCCGCGATGAAGGCGCCCGCGCACCGCGCGCTGCATCCGTTCGGCCAGATCCCGACCTATGAGGAAGACGGGCTTGCGCTCTTCGAATCGGGCGCGATCATCGCCCATCTCGCCGGGCGCCATGCCGGGCTGCTTCCCGAAGAGGTGAATGCGCGCGCCCGCGCGCTCGCCTGGATGTTCGCCGCGCTCAACACGGTAGAGCCGGTGATCGTCGAGCAGGAAATGGCGATCATCGTCGAATATGACACGGCCTGGTATGCGGCGCGGCTGCCGATGCTGGAAGGGCGCGTGCGTGCACGGCTCGATGCGCTGTCCCACCGGCTGGGGGACGGCGAATGGCTCGACGGCGCGTTCAGCGCGGGCGATCTGCTGATGGTGAGCGTGCTGCGCCGGCTGGCGGGCTGGGACGTGCTGGAGGATTATTCGAACCTCGCCGCCTATGTCGCGCGCGGTGAAGCGCGGCCTGCTTTCCAGCGGGCCTTTGCGGCGCAACTGGCGGTTTTCAGGAACCGTCCGGCGCTTTCCGGCGAACCCCAATAAAAAAGCCCGGCCGCATCGCTGCAGCCGGGCCTTTTTTAAAACTGTGGCTAAGCCTCAGTCGTGCTTCGGCACGAGGTTCACCGCAGCATATTTGCCGCGACGATCGACCTCGATGTCGAATTCGAGACGATCACCCTCGTTGAGGTTGATCATGCCCGCGCGTTCGACCGCCGAGATGTGCACGAATGCGTCGGGCTGGCCGTCATCGCGCTGGATGAAGCCGAAGCCCTTCATGCTGTTGAAGAACTTGACGGTGCCGGTGGCCTTTTCGCCGGTCAGCTGACGCTGCGGGCCGCCCGCGGGGCGTTCGCGCGGAGCGCCGCCGCCATTATCTTCGATCGGAAGCGGTTCGCCTTCGATCTTGATGTCGGTCGCCGAAACCCGGCCGCCGCGATCCACCAGCGTGAATGCGAGCGGCTGGCCTTCCGCCAGACCGGTCAGGCCGGCCTGTTCGACCGCCGAGATGTGCACGAACACATCTTCGCCGCCATCATCACGAACGATGAAGCCGAAGCCCTTTTGTCCGTTGAAGAATTTGACGACGCCTTTGCCTTCGCCAACGACCTGTGCGGGCATGCCGCCACGACCGCCGCCGCCGCCGAAGCCGCCACCGCCGCCGCCACCGCCGAAGCCGCCGCCACGACCGCCGCCGAAGCCGCCGCCGCGCGAGCCGCCACCGCCGAAGCGATCGCCGCCGCCGCCGCCGCCGAAACGGTCGCCGCCACCGCCGAAGCGATCGCCGCCACCGCCGAAACGGTCGCCGCCAAAGCCGCCGCCGAAGCCGCCGTCAAAGCCGCCACCAAAGCTGTCGTCGCCGAAGCCGTCGCGCTTATCCCTGCCACGCCCACCGCGCTCGCCGCGGCGTCCTCTGTCGAAACTCATGCCCTGTTAATCTTTCCCGGTCGCCCAAATTCGCTTCAGAACCTGCACGCCGGGCGAAGGGCACAGATACCTTTGGCGGAAAGACACTATCCGCCAGTGAGTCGTCATAGCGGAGTTTGCTAGCCTCTGCGAGCAATTTCAATAGCGGCTGCAAAAAAGCTAATTCCAGATGCAAAATAGTGACATGCTGGCAACTTGCGCGGGGAACCGTTTAATTTTCGCGAGGTTTCGCATCGGCAACAACTTGCGCAGCGAAGAACCGGGAGGCATTGCGCCGAAATGACCGATTTGATGGCATTATTCACCGATCCGGCCGTGCTGGCTGCGCTCATTACACTTGTGGTGATGGAGGTCGTGCTTGGCATCGACAACCTGATCTTCATCTCGATTCTGTCGAACAAGCTGCCCGAGGAGCAGCGCCAAAAGGCGCGGCGGATGGGGATCGGGCTGGCGCTGATCATGCGCCTTGGCCTGTTGTCGATGATCTCGTGGATCGTCGGGCTGACCGCGCCGGTGATCGATCTCGGCATTACCGGGCCGCTCGATGCGCGCGGCGCGCCCAGCTTCGAAACGGTATTTTCGTGGCGCGACATCATCCTGATCGCGGGCGGCCTGTTCCTTGTCTGGAAGGCGACCAAGGAAATCCACCATTCGATGGATCCGGTGCCGAGCGATGACGATGTGCTCGACAAGAAGGCCGTCGCCTCGCTCACCTTTGGCGCGGCGATCTTCCAGATCCTGCTGCTCGACATGGTGTTCTCGATCGATTCGATCCTGACCGCGGTGGGGATGACCGATCACCTGCCGGTGATGGTGGTGGCGGTGGTGACCGCGGTGCTGGTGATGCTGCTGGCGGCCGATCCGCTGGCGAACTTCATCAACCGCAACCCCACGGTGGTGATGCTCGCGCTCGGCTTCCTGCTGATGATCGGCGCGGTGCTGATCATGGACGGTTTCGGCGTGCATGTGCCCAAGGGCTATATCTATGCGGCGATGGCGTTTTCGGCGCTGGTCGAGGCGCTCAACATCTTTTCGCGGCGCGCGCAGGAGCGGCGCAAGGGCGTCGTCGCGAAAACGGATGCAGGAGATTGAGCCCGAACCCCGAAAGGCGTAAGGCGCGCGCATGAGCGTTTATTTCCACGAAGAAGATCTGCCCGCCGACGTGCTGGCGCCCGGGCCGGTTGCGGTCGACACCGAAACCATGGGGCTCATCACCCCGCGCGATCGGCTGTGCGTCGTCCAGATTTCGGATGGGCGGGGTGACGAGCATCTCGTCCGCTTCGGCCCCGGCAGCGATTATGCCGCGCCCAATCTGCGCGGCGTGCTCGCCGATCCGGCGCGCCTGAAGCTCTATCATTTCGCGCGCTTCGACCTCGCGGCGATCAAGCATTATCTCGGCGTGATGGCCGAACCCGTTTATTGCACCAAGACCGCATCGCGCCTGGTGCGCACCTATACCGACCGCCACGGTCTGAAGGAACTGGTGCGCGAATTGCTGAGCGCCGAAATCTCGAAGCAGCAGCAATCGTCGGACTGGGGTAATCCGGTGCTGAGCGACGCGCAGAAGGAATATGCCGCCTCGGACGTGCGCTATCTGCATCGGCTGAAGGCCGAACTCGACCCGCGCCTTGAACGCGAAGGCCGGATGGAACTGGCGCAGGCCTGTTTCGACTTCCTTCCCCACAGGGCGATGCTTGATCTCGCCGGCTGGCCAGAGATCGACATCTTCGCGCATGTCTGAAATTGCCGACCGGACGCGCGATCAGCGCCGGCGTTGGGCTGCGCCCAACGGCGCGCACGATCGTCTGGTCGGATTTCTGGGCTGGATTCTGCCCGGCGGGATCGGCGTTCTGGTCGCGTTCCTCGCGATCGCGCCGCTCGCCGTGCAGAATGAAATCAGCTTCATGCTCGCCAAGGACAAGGTCGACGTCGCCAAGGAACGGATGCGCGTGATGGCGGCCAGCTATCGCGGCGAGGACAGCCGGGGCCAGCCCTTTGTGCTGAGCGCGGGATCGGCGGTGCAGGCCACCTCGCGCGAGCCGGTGGTGCGGCTGAACGATCTCAACGCACAGATCCAATTGAAGGACGGTCCCGCCAAGCTGCACGCCGATCAGGGGCGGTACGACATGAGCGCGGAAACCGTGGCCGTTGACGGCCCGATCCTGTTCACCGCGGCCGACGGGTATCGGCTGGAAACAACCAATGCCGCGCTCGATCTGAAGAGCCGGCAGATTACGAGCACGGGTGCGGTGGAAGGCAAGATGCCGCTCGGCACGTTCAGCGCGGGCACGATGCGCGCCGATCTGTCGGGCCGGGTCGTCACGCTGGAAGGCCGCGCCCGCTTGCGGATCGAACAGGGAGGCGCCAAATAGCATGGCCATGAAAACGCGGCTTCTTCTATCCGGACTCGGGATCGGCGCGCTGGCGCTGGCGGCGGTTTCCGCGCCGGTGCTCGCTCAGGCGCTCCGCAACCATAATTCCAACGCCCCGGTCGATGTCGAGGCGGACCGTATCGAGGTGCAGGACCGCGCCGACCGGGCGGTTTTCTCGGGCAATGTCCAGGTGCGCCAGGGCGGGCTTGCGCTCGATGCCGCGCGGCTGACGGTGGCCTATGCCAAGGGCGGATCGGGCGACGGGCTCGATATCCAGCGGCTCGACGCCTCGGGCGGGGTGACGGTGCGCAGCGCGAGCGAAACCGCGCGCGGCAACGTCGCCATCTATGACCTCAATCGCCGGCTCATCACCATGGTGGGCGGCGTGACGCTGCAGCAACAGGGCAATGAACTGCGCGGCGGCCGGCTGGTGATCGACCTCAACAGTGGCCGTTCGGTGATGGATGGCAGCGCGGTTGGCGGCAGCACCGCGGGATCGGGCAGCGGCGGCCGGGTGTCCGGGCGCTTCACCGTTCCGCAGCGCAAACAGGACAACTGATCGCGCACACGCGGGTGGCCGTTTTGTGAAGGCTCCCGGTGCCCGCTTTCGCGGGTGCCGCCATTTGGATATGCACGAATCTTGCCAATTGGCTTAGGGGCGGCCTTTCGGTAACCATGTGGCAGGGGCAGGCGCCCTGCCAGCGAGCAAGGAACCGGAATGAACGACGTAGCGACCCTCGAGACACCGGCGGCGGACGAGCCTGCACGGATCGCCGAAGGCAATGGCCTGGCGGTGGTTTCGATCGCCAAGGCCTATGACAAGCGCGCCGTGCTGTCCGATGTCTCGCTGTCGGTGGCGCGCGGTGAGGTGGTCGGCCTGCTCGGCCCCAATGGCGCGGGCAAGACGACCTGTTTCTATTCGGTGATGGGGCTGGTGAAGCCCGATAATGGCCGCATCCTTCTGGACGGCGCCGACATCACCAGCCTGCCCATGTATCGCCGCGCGATCCTGGGGCTTGGCTATCTGCCGCAGGAAACCTCGATCTTTCGCGGGATGACTGTCGAACAGAACATCATGGCCGTGCTCGAACTGGCCGAACCCGACAAGGCGGTGCGCGCCCAGCGGCTCGATCAGCTGCTCGACGAATTCGGGCTGACGCGGCTGCGCGATTCGGCGGCGATGGCGCTTTCGGGCGGCGAACGCCGCCGCTGCGAGATTGCACGCGCGCTGGCCGCCAACCCCTCGATCATGCTGCTCGACGAACCCTTTGCCGGGATCGATCCGATCTCGATCGCCGATATCCGCGATCTGGTGAAGGATCTGAAGAGCCGCGACATCGGGGTTCTGATCACCGATCACAATGTTCGCGAGACGCTGGATATCGTCGATCGCGCCTGCATCATCTATGATGGGCGCGTTCTGTTTTCCGGCAGCCCCGCCGCGCTGGTCGCCGACGAGAATGTCCGTCGGCTCTATCTCGGCGAGGGCTTCGAACTGTGATCTAGTCCAGGGCCTTGGGACATGGCGTTAACGCCCCGCCTCGATCTGCGGCAAAGCCAGTCGCTGGTGATGACGCCCCAGCTGCAACAGGCGATTCGTCTGCTTGCGCTGTCCAATCTCGAGGTTGAGGCGTTCATTGCCGAGGAGGTGGAGAAGAATCCCCTGCTCGAATCGGGCTCCGAGGGCAGCGATAATGGCGGTGATGAGCGGGGCGGCGCGGCCGATGATTTCCCCGATGACGGGGCTACAGCCAGCGATTTCGACGCCGAGGATTTTGATCTCGAGCCGGTGACCGCCGACCAGCTGATGGCTAGCGGCGATGCCGGGGCGGATTCGCCGCTCGACGTCGATTATGACGCCGAAACCTTTCACCATGACAGCGCGGTCGACATGCCGGGCCCGGGCGATGGCGGCGGCGGGCTCGATGGCGGCCTCGGGCTGTCGGGGATCGCGGGCGCGGGCCCCGAGGGTGGCCCCGATTTCGATGCGATGGCCGCGGCGGATCTGTCGCTGCAGGATCATCTGCTCGCGCAGGCGGGCGAGGTGCTGTCGGGTATCGACCATCTGGTCGCCACCTATCTGATCGATCAGATCGATGCCGCGGGCTATCTCGAAGGCGATATAACCGAGATCGCAGCGCGGCTGGGCACCGACCAGGCGCATGTCGAACGCGTGCTGGCGGTGATCCAGAGCTTCGAGCCGACCGGCGTGGGTGCGCGCAGCCTCGGCGAATGCCTCGCGCTGCAGGCGCGCGAGGCCGATCGCTACGATCCGTGCATGGCGGTGCTGCTCGCCCATCTCGATCTGCTCGCGGCGGGCAAGCTGGTCCAGCTCAAGCGGATGTGCGGCGTCGATGACGAGGATCTGGCCGACATGATCCACGAGCTGCGCGGCTATGATCCCAAGCCCGGCCTCAAATTCGGTGGTGAGCGGCTGGCGGCGGTGGTGCCCGACCTGTTCGTCGCCCCGCGCGGCGAAAGCTGGGCGATCGAGATCAACGGCGCGACGCTGCCGCGCCTGCTCGTCAACCGACGCTATTATCTCGAACTGTCGGGCAACCGCCGCGATCGGGGCAGCCGCGCCTGGCTGTCCGAATGCCTCGCCAGCGCCAACTGGCTGGTCAAGGCACTCGATCAGCGCCAGCGCACGATCATGAAGGTGGCGGCCGAGCTGGTGAAGCAGCAACAGGCCTTTTTCACCCATGGGGTGGCGCATTTGCGGCCGCTGACCCTGAAGGCCGTCGCCGATGCGATCGGCATGCACGAATCGACCGTCAGCCGCGTCACCAGCAACAAATATCTGAGTTGCGGGCGCGGGCTCTATGAGCTCAAATATTTCTTCACCTCGGCGATCCAGGCGGCCGACGGCGGTGATGCGGTGTCGGCCGAGGCGGTGAAGAGCCAGATCAAGGCGCTGATCGCCGCCGAGCACCCCAAAAAGATCCTGTCCGATGATACGCTTGTCGATCTGCTGCGCGACAAGGGGTTCGACATCGCACGCCGCACCGTCGCCAAATATCGCGAGGCGATGGGGATCGGTTCATCGGTCCAGCGCCGCCGGCAAAAGGCGCTGCAGGGCAAGGCGGCCTGAGCCCGATCCGGGGCGGGATGGACGCCGCCGGTTTAACCGCCTACAACGCATCCATCCCCGGGGGACCCTGCGTACAGGGTTGAGATGTGGCTGAGACGGCCGCGACCCGCTGAACCTGATCCGGTTGACACCGGCGGAGGGAGTGGATGCGCGGCCGCAATGCAAAAACCGGCCTGCACAGCCGCTCTCCCTCCGATGATGGAGAGTTTGAGAATGGCCGATATTCCTGCACGTACCGAACTGAAGGTCACCACCGGGCCCATCCGTGGCAGCCGCAAGATCCATGTCGGCCCGCTCAAGGTCGCGATGCGCGAGATCGACCTTGAACCCTCCTCGGGCGAGCCGCCGCTGCGCGTCTATGACTGTTCGGGGCCGTACACCGATCCCAACGCTAATATCGACATCATGGCGGGCCTGCCCGAACTGCGCCGCGACTGGATCCGCGCGCGCGGCGATGTCGAGGAAGTCGTGCAGCGCGAGGTGCGCCCCGAGGATAACGGCCAGCTTGGCCCCGATCGTTCGGGCGGCGTCGCGCCGTTCCCCAATGTCCGCAAGAAGGTGCTGCGCGCCAAGCCGGGCATGAACGTCTCGCAGATGCACTATGCCAAAAAGGGCATCATCACCCCCGAGATGGAATATGTCGCGGTCCGCGAAAATCTCGGCCGCGAGATGCTGCGCGAATATATCCGCGACGGGCAGGATTTCGGCGCAGCGATCCCCGATTATGTCACCCCCGAATTCGTCCGCGACGAAATCGCGCGCGGCCGGGCGATCATCCCCAACAACATCAACCACCCCGAATCCGAGCCGATGGCGATCGGCCGCAACTTCCTGGTCAAGATCAACGCCAATATCGGCAACTCGGCGGTCGCGTCGGACGTCGCCTCCGAAGTCGACAAGATGGTCTGGTCGATCCGCTGGGGCGCGGATACCGTGATGGATCTCTCGACGGGCCGCAACATCCACGACACGCGCGAATGGATCCTGCGCAACTCGCCGGTGCCGATCGGCACCGTGCCCATCTATCAGGCGCTCGAAAAGGTCGGCGGCATCGCCGAGGACCTGACCTGGGAAATCTTCCGCGATACCCTCATCGAACAGGCCGAGCAGGGCGTCGACTATTTCACCATCCATGCGGGCGTGCGCCTGCCCTATATCCCGATGACCGCCAAGCGCGTCACTGGCATCGTCTCGCGCGGCGGCTCGATCATGGCGAAATGGTGCCTCACGCACCATAAGGAAAGCTTCCTTTACGAGCATTTCGACGAGATCACCGAGATCATGAAGGCGTATGACATCGCCTATTCGCTGGGCGATGGTCTGCGCCCCGGCTCAATCGCCGACGCCAATGACGAAGCGCAGTTCAGCGAGCTCTACACGCTCGGCGAACTCACCAAGCGCGCCTGGGAACAGGATGTCCAGGTGATGATCGAGGGCCCGGGCCATGTGCCCATGCACAAGATCAAGGAAAATATGGACAAGCAATTGGAGGCGTGCGGCGAAGCACCCTTCTACACATTGGGGCCGCTCACCACCGATATCGCGCCGGGTTACGACCATATCACCTCGGCGATCGGCGCCGCGCAGATCGGCTGGTACGGCACCGCGATGCTTTGCTACGTCACCCCCAAGGAGCATCTGGGGCTGCCCGATCGCAACGACGTGAAAGTCGGCGTGGTGACCTACAAGCTCGCCGCGCACGCCGCCGACCTTGCCAAGGGGCACCCCGCCGCCAAGCTGCGCGACGATGCCTTGAGCCGCGCGCGTTTCGAGTTCCGCTGGCGCGATCAGTTCAACCTGTCGCTCGATCCCGACACGGCGGAGCAGTATCACGACCAGACGCTCCCCGCCGAAGGCGCCAAGACCGCGCATTTCTGCTCGATGTGCGGCCCCAAATTCTGCTCGATGAAGATCACGCAGGAAGTCCGCGACTTCGCGGCGACCAAGAACCAGAGCGCCGAAAACTTCATCGCGGCCGAAGACGCCGAGGCGGGCATGAAGCAGATGAGCGACCTCTTCCGCGAAACCGGAAGCGAGCTCTATATGGGCGCGGGCGGGCGCGAGCACGACTGAGGCGAAAAAGGGGAGGGGACGATGTTTTGGCGCAGGAAGAAGATGCAAAAATTTTTCTTCAAGGCGAATGACAACGTCCTCTCCTTTTGCCGGTGTGAAGGTGAGCCGGCGATGTCGAGCGGGCAACTGGACTGTCCATGGTGCGGCTGCGGCTGGATGATCGCGTGCACGAAATGCACCAAGTCGTTCGTCTTCGCGCAGGTGCGTGAAACCGAGATCCCGCTCATCGAGCTCGGTCGTCGCGAGGTTGCAGCGCGCGGTCTCGCCCATGTTACCGAGCAGGAAATAGCGGAGTGGGCCGAGGGTATGGCCGAGACGCTCGATGCCTTCGAGGTCGGCGATATCGTCGTCTATCTCGATGGCTCCTACTGGACCGTCGACTCAACCGATATCGCGTTTGACGGCTATTATGCTTCGCACACGTTGGACCGGCTGCCGCATGCGGATGCGATGGCCGATCCGGCATTGCTGAACCGGGTGCTAGGCAATAAAAAATACTGGTTGGAGCGGGAACTGCCAGATCGGGAATGAGCCAATGACTGGGAGTTCTGGTTTACGGATTACGTTTTGGGCGCGCCGAATTCCTGTGCTCAATAATGATACCGGCACTGCGCCACTTCCAGCGCCTGCGCTTCACCTTTGCCGCTCACCCGATATACCAGCCGGTGCTCGCTGTTGATCCGGCGAGACCACCAGCCTGAAAGGTTGCCGCCCAGCGGTTCGGGCTTGCCCGTGCCGCGAAAGGGATGGCGGCGACATTCCTCGATCAGCGCGTTCAAGCGTTCCAGAAGTTTCCCATCTTCCGCCTGCCAGCGCAGATATTGCTCCCACGCGCGCGACGAAAATACGATCTTCAAGGCTTGATCAGCTCGTGTTCTTTGCCCTTCCCAGCGTCGAGTTCTGCAATGCTCGCAAGCAGTTCACGCGCATTGGCGGGGGAGCGCAGAAGATAGAGCGTTTCTTCGATCGCCTCCCATTCGCTCTGCGAAACCATCACTACGCCTTCACCTTTTTGGCGCGTAATCGCGACCGGCGCCTTATCGGCGACCACTTTGTCGATCACTGCCTTGAGATTGGCGCGGGTTTCGGAGACGCTCAGCGTTTGCATGAGATAAATGTACGATAATTTGTACAAATATCAAGCGCTGCCGCCACCCAGATTTCGCTGTCCTACAGCCCCCGCCTTATGATCTACCCTTGCGGATGAGCCGCAAATCCCGTTCGCCGGGCCCCGCGCCCGTTTCGCCCGCCGCGCCCGACATGTCGCGCGCGCCCGATCTCACCACCGCACCCGCGCCGCTGGGCGCGCTCGTCGCGCCCGATGACCTTGAGGACGATCCCCCGCCGCCCGCCTTTGATGCGCATGGTTTCGATCCATCCGAATATAGCTGGGTGCCCGTGCGGCGGCAGCGGCGGCCCGATGGCTGGAGCAATGACAGGCAGCGCGGCTTTATCGAGGCGCTCGCCGATTGCGGGTCGGTGACCGAGGCAGCGCGCGCGGTCGGCATGTCGATCACCTCCTGCTATCGCCTGCGCCGCGCGCCGGGGGCAGAGCCTTTCGCGGCCGCGTGGGAGGCGGCGATTGCGCAGGCGTCGAAGCGGCTCGCCGATATCGCGCTTGAGCGCGCGATCAACGGTGTCGAGGAGCCCGTGTTCGACCGCGACGGCCAACGCATCGCGTGCCGCACGCGCTATAATGATCGGCTGCTGATGTTCCTGCTGCGCGCGCACCAGCCCGAACGCTATCGCCACGCGCATCAGGGCGCCCGCCATCCAAATGAACTGCCAGCGCCATCTCCTGCGCCCGTGGCGGCGGCGATCGCGACGCTCGAACCCGTCACGCCGCCCGA
The DNA here is from genome assembly GCF_033025475.1 of Sphingomonas sp. C3-2. Taxonomy (NCBI): domain Bacteria; kingdom Pseudomonadati; phylum Pseudomonadota; class Alphaproteobacteria; order Sphingomonadales; family Sphingomonadaceae; genus Sphingomonas; species Sphingomonas sp. C3-2. Next base: position 1,515,355 of record NZ_CP130322.1, on the reverse strand, counting down.
TCCGCACCTGCTGATGCCGCCCGAAGACCTCGCCGACGCGCTTATGGTCGCCGATATCGGCGATGGCACGCTGCCCCACTGGTACCGTGATCCGCCCGTCGATCCCGATCCGGTCGCCGCGCTCCCGCCGCTGCGCGATCCCCTACGCGATGCTGCGGGCGATCTCCCGCGCGATCCGGCGCCTGCTCTGTCGGGCGAAACCGGGGCGGTCGCGGCTGCGGAACCGCGGTCTTGGCCTGACCTTTCCTGACCTTCTTTCCAACGCGCCCCCGGCAGCCGCTCAGGCGTAGCGGGCCGCCATGGGGTGGGGGGCCGTGTTGCCGACAAGATGCCGGGTCGGCAGCGCTTCGCCCAGCCGGTCGACCACAACCGTGCCGGGCGGGAAGGGGTGCGTTCCATCGGTTGCCACGCCCAGAAACGCGGTGGCGCACTCGCGGGCGCAGTCATGATCGGTCATCGCGTCGCCGATGAACAGGCATTCGTCGGGCGACAGGCCATCGGCCGCGCAGATCTCGCGCACGATGCGCGCCTTTTTCGCGGGCGATCCGCGCACCGTGCGGAACCAGGGGGCAAGCCCCTTGGCATCGACGATATGGCGAAGCTCGTTTTCCGGCGTGCCCGAGACGATGTGCATCGCGATGCCGCGGGCCTGAAGACAACGCAGAACGTCCGGCACATCGGGGAGCAGCGGCGCGGCGATCACCTGTGCGCAGACCAGATCGGAAAGCCGGTCGCACCACTGTGTTACCTCGGCCGGCGAAAGCTCGATCCCCAGCAGTTCGCGGTGAAAGCGCGGGATCTTGTCGAAGCGCGTTTCGCCGGGCACCGCGCGCTGATAATCGCGCACGGCATTTTCGACATGCGCGCCGAAGGGGCGGTACAGCGCGCCGAAAGCGTCGATCTTGGTATCGACCGAATCGACGATGACGCCGTCAAAATCGAAGAAGACCGAGCGGATGCCCGACAGCGCGATCATGCTGCGGGCCATGCAATGGCGGCATCGGACGGCAGCGTGCCGAGCCCGTCGGCCTGGTAGATGGCATAAAGCGCCTGCGCCATGCGGTAATCCTCCATGTAATCGATGTCGATTCCGGACAATTTGGAAAGTTGGTGCAGGACGGGCGCGGGGCCGATGAAATATTCATCGCGCAGGATCGACGCCTTGTCGCGCATATAGATGCTGTTGGTGACCTTGAACCAGTCGGGAAGGTCCTGCGAAATCGTGTGGTTGCGCGTCGCTTCGTAATTGAGCGAGCGGCCTTCCTCCCAGAAATATTCCTTGGTCAGGTTGACGCCCACGAGCGAATCCTTTGCGCCATCGAGCACCTGATCGCGATAGGCGCGAAACGCCTCCAGATATTCGCTGGGCGGCATCAGCGGGCAGACCACGGTGCACCAGGCGATATGGTCGTGCGGGATGTCGCGCACGATGCCGGTGATGACATCGCGGAACGGGGCGATGTGATCCTGCGCCAGATGCAGATCGCGCTTGTGCCGCCGAACGCCGAAGCGGTCACCCATGGCAAGGAACGCGTCGTCCTCGGTGCTGAGATAGATGCGCGCGGGATCGATGACGGTGACGAGTTGCGACAGCTTCCATTCCAAAAGCGTCGCTTCCTCGCCAAAGGGAAGAAGCGTCTTTTCGCGGATGCGCGAACTGCCCCGACGGACGGGGACGACGATACCGAGATCAAACATGCGATGGGGCTCCATGCCGCCGATCCCATTCGGCCTGGCAACGGGCAAGATTGTCGGCCCAGATTGCCGGGTTCACCGGCTGCCGTGTGCGTGTCACGATATCGGCACCGCTTTGCATTACGACCGGATCGAAGACGCAGTTGGCCGATCGATGCGCAAACCAGAGCCGTAACTGATCGGCATCGGGCGCGGGGGTGCCGTTCCGCACCTGGCGTGCGAAGCGCTCGAAACAGTCGGTGGCGTTTAGCCAGGCGGCGGTGGACTGGCGCGATTTGCGGAAGATGGGACGGCCGTGAAAGGCGAAGATCGACCAGGATTTGGAAAAATCGAGCACCGCGCCGTCGCAATCCCGCGCGAGCATGTCGGTCGGCAGAATATCGGGTTCAAGCTGTTCGATCAGCGCGGCGCGTTCGCTGCCCAGCGCCATGATGGCGTCGTCGGTGGCGCTGGTATCGCAGTATAGCCGATTGAGCGGATGTTCGGTCACCGCGAGGAAGATGTCATCAGGCAGCCGCTCTGCCACCTCGGAAATCATCCCGGCATTGTCCGGCCAGTGACGCAGCCGCGAAAAGGCGTTTTCCGCATGTGCATATTCGAGTGGAAGCACCACGACCTTGCGATCGCGCGCAACGCCGTAAGCAAGCCGCCAATTGGGGCGGTGTGCCCGTTCCTCCGCGGCGCAAATCCTGTTCCATAGCGGTGCGAACGCGGCATCCATCGCGCGTTCGGTTTCTATGGTCATGTCCGGGCGCTCGCCAAAGGCCAAAAGCCCGGGCTCGATTGCCACCGAATGGTTCTTCATCGGCGGATTGCCCGCTTCCATGACGTAGCGCACCGTTCCCGGAAAAAGGCTGGGCAACTCGACATCGGCCGCGCGGCAGAGCGTGAGATCCGCATCGATGGCGGCGGCAAGGGCGAGCAGATCCGGGTTGTCCGCACTGCGGCCGTGCAACATCTCGATCGATTCCGCATCGGGGATGTACCAGCGGATGTCCGGGCAGTCGGCGAAGGCTTCAAGCTGCTCGGGGTTGATGCCCATGCCGTGCCACAGCGGCGGGACGAGCACATGGGTCTCGCAATCGCGCGCGGCGGCACGAATCATCGGTGCAATATGGTCGAACCACCACGGTGTGATCGCCGGAAGATAGAAAAACAGCTTCACGTCAGACCGCACCCGGTCGCTGAGGCGGTATTTGGACGGCGTAGGACAGGTTACAGGTCGCGGACATAGTCTCTTTATAGAGGGGTAGGGTGGCAGCGCGGTGTTTGAGCCATGTGTCACCCGCCAGCGCTGCCAACGGCGCTGGTTACCCCGCTTTGTCGGGCGTTAGCCCGTGAGTGTTTTTTCGAGCGTGATGTCGCAGTTGAGCAGCTTGGAGATCGGGCAGTTCGCCTTGGCTTCGTCAGCGATGCGGTTGAAATCGCCTTCCGAGATGCCCGGTATCTGGGCGGTGAGCGCCAGCTCGGATTTGGTGACCTTGAAGCCCGCGCCGTCCTTGTCGAGCGTGACGGTGCAGCGCGTGTCGAGCGTGCCGTCGGCATGGCCTGCCGCCGCAAGCGCGAAGCTGGTGGCCATGGTGAAGCAACTGGCATGGGCGGCGGCGATCAGTTCCTCGGGGTTGGTGCCGGGCTGCCCCTCGAACCGGGTGCCGAAGCCATAAGGCTGTTCGGACAAAACCCCCGATTTCGTCGTGATGCTGCCCTTGCCCGCCTTGCCGAGCCCTTCATAGCGGGCGGATGCACTGTTGGTCGTCATGCCTGGCGTCCTTTCTCATGGGGGAGGCGCATCCTCCCGTCTCCGGACACAATGCGCGGTGGCGGGGCCATGTTCCCGCATACGTAGACTCGACATGGGATCATTCAGAACATACCATGAACAAATGGCGCGCGATTCGGATTTGTCCGGTATGTGGATGAACGAGGAGCCCGCTCCGCGGGAGCGCCTTTTCTTTGCGTTGATGCCTGACCAGCGCGAGGCCTTCCGCATTTCGGCTTGGGCGGAAGCTGGGCTCGGCTCAGGCTGGAATTTCGTGCGTGCCGATCGGCAGCATATGACGCTGGGCATCACCAATGATTATGAGCGCCCGCCCTTCGAGCTTCATGAAAAGCTGTTCCGCGCGGGTGATATGGTGGCGGCGTCGCCGGTGGCGGTGGAACTCGATCAACTGGCGGTGGGCGGGGAGCGGGCAATGCTCCGCCCGCGGCATGTAAACGCTCCGCTCAAGGCGTTGCAGCGTGCGATCGCGGAGGCGATGGCGGCGATGGGCGCGCCGATGCGTGCGGGCTGGCGCTTTGCGCCGCACCTGACGCTTGGCTTTGCTGCGCGGGAGACGGCTGGGAGGGCTGCCCCACCGCCGCGCCCGATAAGTGCCTTTGGCTGGCAGGCATGCGAGTTCGTTCTGGTGCGTAGCCTGATCGGGCAGACCCGGCATCTCATCCTGCGGCGCTGGCCGCTGATGGCGGCCCGCTCGCCGCAATATGAGCTGTTCTGAATGCGGCGGTTGGCCCCGCTCCGCTGACCGCTACCCCTTGTGCGTCGTGCGGCGCCGTGGGCGGCGATGCTATTATCCACGTGGCCTGTCCGGAGGAACGACGTGATGGACACCCAAGCTTCTCCCGCTGAACGCATTCGCGTGATCTATATCGGCCGAGGGGCATCGAGGTAGAGACTCTCAAGGTCGATATCTGGCGCTTCAGCAACGGCAAGGCGGTGCAGTTGCTCGAGATGTTCGACTCGCTGGCCTTTGCGCGGACGACGGGGATGCTCTGATCAGAACGTCCCCGGCGTTTCGCGCTGGGTAGTGTCGGGCCGCAACGGGCTGAGCAGTTCGCGCGGCGCGGTGGTGGCGACGGCACGCGCGCTTCTCCCGGTGGTGACCGGCGTGCAGCTGCGCCCGGCGAGGAAATCGAGCGCCTGGCGGATCGAGGCTTCCTGCGGGTCGCCGAGCGGGTGGGTCAGATCATCGGGCGCGCGGCAGCTGACATCCATCGACCCGGCCAGGCCGCCAAAATAATCGGCGTTGCGCGCGGCATTCTCGACCGCGAAGGCGATGACGCGCAGCCGATCGTCACAGGCGCTGAGATCGAGCGCGATCTGCCCCACGGGCTTGCCATAGGTGTTGGTGCCGATCAGCGCGGCATTGGCGCGCAGATAGGGGATGAAGGCGTTGATCACCATCTCGCTGGCCGAGGCGGTGCCGCCGGTGCCGATAAAGGCGACGCGCGTCGGCGCGATCGACTGTGCCTGCGGCTGGAAATTGCGCGTTTCGTTATAGGCCGATTTTTCGGGGCGGAAGCTGGTGTACGAGAAGATATCGGAGGCGAAGCGGTTGCCCCCCATCAGATCGCCCAGCAGTTCGCCGATCGAGACAAGTCCGCCGCCATTGTAGCGCAGGTCGACGATGATCTCGGTGACGCCGGCGGTGCGGAACCCCTGAAACGCTTCACGCAGCGCGGGATCGGCGGTGTCGATAAAGGTGCGCAGATTGACATAGCCGACCTTGCGCCCGCCATCGTCGAGGATGCGCGCGCCGTAGCGGCTGGACACCGGGGTTAGGCTATAGTCCGTCTTGGTGAGCGTCACCGTCCGCGTGCCCGAGGCATCGGCGACCCGGAGCACGCGCGCGGTGCCGACGGACGACGGGCCGAGCGCATCGACCACGCCCTGCGCGCCGCCGCTTGCCATGATATCCGATACGGTGCGTAGATTGGCCGTGCTCGCCCCGATCGCGACGATTTCAGCGCCGCGATCGACACCGCCGTTCAGCGCGGGCGTGCCCTCATAGCTTTCGGCAACGTACACCCGCCCTGCGGACGTGTCGTAAAGCAGGCGGAAGCCGAAGCCCGCGCTCGACCCGGACTGGTAATAGGCGTCTTCCTCGGCGATTGAGGTGAGATAGGTGAAATAGCGATCGCGCCCCTGCGAGCGCGCGGTGGCGGTGAGCGCGTCGATATAGTCGTCGACCGTGCGATAGGGGGCGGGGTCGAGCGAGGCGGGCAGCGTGTCGGCGAACAGATACCATTCGCGGAGTTGCCCGGCGACCCAATCCTGTCGGGCCTTGAGCGAACAGGTGGCGGAGGGCGAGGTCGGCGGCGTGCCGGGGCCGGTGATGATGCTGCCGCCGCCGGCGCTGTCGCTTCCCCCGCCGCCACAGCCCGACAACATCGCGAGCACACCCAGTGCCGCGCCGATCCCCCGCATTGCCATTTCATTTCCCCAAGATGCTTTGCGCATTCCGGTTCAGTGCATGCGAAAAAAGAAAAGGCTTGGCAATTGGTTGTCCGCGCGGCGGACGGCCTTTGTTTATGTCGCGCCGGATTAGGCAGGCATGAAAAAAGGGGCGCTGTGCGCGCCCCTTTTGGATGACGGTGGCCGTGCGAGCCTTAGTCGTCGTCGCCGTTGATTTCGGGCTTGCCCAGCCCTTCAACGATGCGTTCGAGCAGGTGGATGAGCAGCGGCTTGTGGAAATCACCGACGATCTCGTCGAGCAGCTTGTCGTGCGCGAGGGCATGGACCTTGAGCCGGGCGAGATAGGATTCGCCCTCGGGCGTGAGGCCGAGATGATAGGCGCGGCGATCGGTGGTGGACCGGGTGCGCGCGACATAGCCCTGCGCCTCGAGCCCTTTGAGCGCGGGCGTGAGCGTCGATTTGTCGCGGCCGGTGGCGAGGCTGAGCGCGGTCTGGTTGAGCCCCGGATTCTCCTGAATGATCGCGAGAATCGTGAAATGGCCCGCATTCAGGTCGCTGCTGTCGACGCGGCGCGAAAAAGCCTGGAAGGAAACATCCTGGGCGCGGCGCAAATGGAAGCCAATATAGTTGCGCAGCGGACCTATATTCGCTTCGCTATCGATCAGACCGGATTCCATCTCGTCTTCGATGACATCAATCCCCATTCATATCCCCCTAGAACTGGTCTGGCACCCTGGCATCCCCTTGCCGGGCTGGTCTTCCCGGATCGCCAGGTGCCGCGAAATCACAATTTACGTAAAATTCGACGACTGCAACCCCGTGTATAGCGGTTTTGGCAAAAGTTTTGGGAAAAATTACTCAGCGGCGCGGGGCGCCCAGCTTTTTTGAGCACGACGCGATGGTTTCGACGGCTTTACATATGGCGGGCGCTGCACGACAGTCCGCGCCCCGCGATTGCCCGCTCAATTCTGTCGATGAGTTTGTTGGATGTACCCTGTTGTGACCCGCCGGGTTTCGGTCTCCCTCCTGGCCCTTGCCGCCGCGCTGCTGCCCGTTCAGGCCCATGCCGACGAGGGCGGCGATATCATTGTGACCGGCGCCGGGCTGGAGAGCCCGATCGGCGATGCCGCCTATGACATTATCGGGATCGATCGGGCGCGGCTGACCGGCAGCGCGAGCGGGCGGATCGAGGATGTGCTGCGCGACGTGGCCGGGCTGCAGCAGTTCCGCCGATCGGACAGCCGCGGCGCGCATCCCACCAGCCAGGGCGTGACGCTCCGCGGGCTGGGAGGCAATGCGTCGAGCCGCGCACTCGTTATCCTCGACGGGGTGCCGCAGAGCGATCCCTTTGGCGGTTGGGTAAGCTGGCCCGCCTTTGCTCCCGGCCGGCTCGAGCGCGCGCAGGTGACGCGCGGGGGCGGCAGCGGCGCGGCCGGGCCCGGCGCGCTGGCGGGCGTGATCGAACTGTTCAGCGCGGGGCCCGATACGCTGGGGCGGGTGAATGCGGGCATCGCCTATGGCAGCCGCGATTCCCTGGCGGCCGACGCGACGCTAGCGGCGCGGCTGGGCGGTGGCTTTGTGACTCTTGGCGCCGATTATGCGCGCGGCGATGGCTATATTCCCGTGACGCGCGACAGCCGCGGGCCGGCAGACCGCGCGGCCCCCTATGAGCAGGCGAGCGTTGCGCTGCGCGCGGTGGTGCCGGTGGGCGAGACGACCGAGCTGCAGGCGAACATGACGGGCTTTACCGACCGGCGCGAACGCGGGCTGGCCTTTAGCGACAATGGCAATGACGGCGCCGATGCGAGCATGCGGCTGGTGGGGCGCGGTGCATGGGGATGGTCTGCGCTGGGCTATGTCCAGTTCCGCCGCTTCACGAGCATGACCGCGAGCGTCAATGCCGGGCGGGTGACCGCAAACCCGGTGCTGGACCAGTATAATGTCCCCTCCACCGGGCTGGGCGCACGCGTCGAGCTGCGCCCGCCACTGGGCGAGGATATCGAATTGCGGTTGGGGAGTGACTGGCGCCGCGTCGACGGGCGCACCAAGGAATTCTACCAGTTTGCAAACGGCGTGCCGGCGCGGATGCGCGATGCGGGTGGCCAGTCCGACACGCTGGGCGGCTTTGCCGAACTGTCCGCCGTGCTGGGCGGGGGGCTGACGCTGACCGGCGGCGGGCGGATCGACCGCTGGTGGATTACGGGCGGCGCGCTGGAAGAAGGCGCGATCGGTACCGGCATCTTCACGCGGACGAATTATGCCGATCGCGCGGGCTGGGAGCCGACCGGGCGGCTGGGGCTGGCCTATGCGGCGGATGACAGCCTGACGCTGCGCGGTGCGATCTATCGCGGCTGGCGGCTGCCGACGCTCAATGAGCTTTATCGCCCGTTTCGTGCGGGGGCGGACGCGACCGGCGCCAACGCCGCGCTGAAGCCCGAGACGCTCTGGGGTTATGAGGCCGGGTTCGACTGGCGCCCCGCCGAAAGCGGGCGGATCAGCGTCACCGCATTCGACAACCGGCTGCACGATGCGATCGCCAACGTCACCGTGGCGCGCGGCCCGGGAACCTTCCCGGGTGTGGGCTTCGTCTCGGCGGCGGGCAGCTATCGCCAGCGCCGCAACCTCGACCGGGTGCGTGCCCGCGGGGTTGAGGTAGACGGCGCGCTGACGCTGGCCGCGTTCCGGCTTTCGGCATCCTATGCCTATACGCATAGCCGCGTGCGCGCCGACGGGCTGGCGGCCGCGCTCGATGGCTTGCGCCCCGCGCAGACGCCCGCGCACATGGCCTCGGCGACCGCGGGCTGGGAACGCAAGGACGGGCTCGGCGCCGCGCTGACGCTGCGCTATGTTTCCGACCAGTATGAAAACGACCTTGGCACGCTGATGCTCGGCGATGCGCTGACGCTTGACGCGCGCGCGGCGGTGCCGGTGATGCGCGGCGTGCTGATCGAGGCGCGGGCGGAGAACCTGACCGGTGCGCGGGTGGAGGCAACGCGCAGCAGCGACAATGTGGTCGAGCGGACGAGCCCGCGCACCTTGTGGCTGGGGGTGCGTTTTTCGGGGCTGTGATCCGCGCTGCTTGACGGGCACGGGAAGGGATGGTCTCTGATCGCAACCGCCGTTCGGCGCCCGCGATGAAAGGACCCCGCGCACCATGTTCCGTACCCTGCTCTGTTCCGTGGCTTTGCTTGCCGTTGCCGCGCCGGCGCTGGCACAGCCCGCTGCCGAGGTTGCCGTTCGCCAGCAGGGCGGGGCCACGCTGCAGAACGTGCCCGCGATCCCGGCCGATGTCGCCGCGGCGGTGCAGCGTTTTCAGAACAGCCGCGGGGCGACCTTCCAGGACTGGCTGCCTGACGGCGCGATGCTGGTGTCGACGCGGTTCGGCGCGACCGAACAGCTCCACCGCGTGGCGGCCCCCGGCGGCGCACGCACCCAGATCAGTTTCTACAGCGAGCCCGTTTCGCGCGCCAAGGTGATCCCCGGCACCGACCGGTTCGTGCTGGTCCGAGACACGGCGGGCGATGAATGGTTCCAGCTGCACGCGCGCGGGCTGGCCGGTGAATCGACGCAAATCACCGAGACGGGCACGCGCAATGGCGCGCCCGTTTTCTCGAAGGACGGCAGCCTGATGATCTGGTCGCGCGCGACCAAGGGCGCCAGCGGCTATGCGCTGCTCGCCACCGATCCGCGCAATCCGGGGGCGCCGCGCGTGGTGCATCAGGCGACCGGCGCGATCGAGCCCGCCGCGATTTCGGCGGACAAGAGCCGGATGCTGTTCATGCGCAGCCTGTCCAACCGCGAAAGCCAGATTTTCGAGCTGGATCTGGCATCGGGCAAGGTGACGCGCATTGCGCCCAAGGCACCGCCCGCGCGCTATGACTCGGTGCAGTACGGGGCGCGTGGCGGAATCCTTGCGATTTCCGACCGCGACAGCGATCTGCGCCGGCTGGTCGAAATCGACCCCAAGAGCGGTGCCGAGCGCGTGCTGACACCGGGGCTGAAATGGGAGGTCGAGGAGTATGACGTGAGCGCCGATGGCCGGGTGCTCGCCTATGCGATCAACGAGGACGGCTATTCGCGGCTGGTGGTGCAGGATCTGGTGACGCGCCGCGCGCTGCCGCAACCCGAACTGCCGCGCGGCGTGCTCTCGGGGCTGAAATTCGCGCCCGATGGCTCCAGGATCGGCCTCAGCCTCTCCACCCCGGTTTCCGCAGGCGATATCTGGAGCTGGGATGTGAACGAGGGCCAGCTTGTCCGCTGGACCCAGTCCGAACTTGGCGACCTTGACGCTGCAAAGCTGGCCGAGCCCGATCTTATCCGCTTCACCTCGTTCGACGGGCTGTCGGTACCCGCGTTCGTCTATCGCCCCAAGGGCGTGGCCGCAGGCGTGAAGACGCCGGTGATCATTGATATCCATGGCGGCCCCGAGGCGCAGACCCGCCCGATCTGGAATTACGGCGCGCAATATTTCGCCGATGTGCTGGGTGCGACCGTGATCCTGCCCAATGTTCGCGGCAGCGAGGGTTATGGCAAGGCATATCTCAACCTCGACAATGGCCCCAAGCGCGAGGATGCGGTGAAGGATATCGGCGCGCTCCTCGACTGGGTGGCGACGCAGCCTGGCCTCGATGCCGATCGGGTCGCGGTCTATGGCCAGTCCTATGGCGGCTATATGTCGCTGGCGGTGATGACCCATTATGCCGACCGGCTGGTGGGCGGTGTCGAGCGCTATGGCATCAGCGATTTCGTAACCTTCCTCAACAACACCGAAGCCTATCGCCGCGATAACCGCCGCGCCGAATATGGCGACGAGCGCGATCCCGCGATGCGCGCGGTGTTTGCAAAGATCTCGCCCATGGCGAACATCGCCCGGATCACCAAGCCGATGCTGGTGATGCAGGGCGCGAACGATCCGCGCGTGCCGCAATCCGAATCCGATCAGGTGGTCGCCAAGATCCGCGAGAACGGGACCGAGGCCTGGTATGTGCTGTTCGCCGACGAAGGGCATGGCTTCCTGAAAAAGCCGAACAATGACCTGCGCCGTGAGGTGGAGACGGTATTCCTCCAGCGCCTGTTCGGCGGGAAGCGCTGAGCGTGCGGCCGGGCGAGGCACGGCTTCGCCCGGCGCTGCACCCGGCCATGATGCGGTGGTGAGGCCTTTCTACCTGGTCCTCGGGCTGTTGCTGGTGGCGCTTGGCGTCATCGGTGCCTTTCTGCCGCTTCTGCCCACGACCATCTTCCTGATCCTTGCCGCCTTCTGTTTCAGCCGATCCTCGGTCCGGCTGGAGAAATGGCTGCACGAGCATCCGCGTTTCGGCCCGCCGATCCTGGCCTGGCAGGAGGAGGGGGCGATCAGCCGCCGGTCGAAGATCGCGGCGTGCACCGGCATGGTCTTCGGCTTCGGGCTGTTCCTTCTCACCGCGCACCCCACGCCCTGGCTGATCGCGCTGGTGGCGCTCTCTCTGCTCGGAAGCGCCTTTTATGTCGTGTCGCGCCCATTGCCGCGGCACGAGCGATCGGAGCGTTGACCATACACGATGTTTGGTGTCTAAACCTGCGAGAATTTGAGGTGCAGAAGCGCCGCGCAGGAGAGGATGCCATGACCGATACGATCGATTTGCCTGAAGCTACCAAGGCCATGCTTGCCGAGCAGGGCGCAGGGGGCGTGAGCGCCGATCATATCCGCCGCGTGTTCGAGGTCTATGGCGATCTGCTGACCGCAGGCGACACCGCGGGCATCGTTGCACTGTTCGCGGCCGATGCGCGCGTGCTCGATCCCATCACTTCGCCCGCGCATGTTGGCCATGACGCGATCCGTGCCTTTTACCAGTCGGGTTTCGACGCGATGGGCGGCGGGATCGAGATGAAGCTGGACGGTGCGGTGCGCATCGCGGGGTCGAACGGCGCCGCCGCCTATATCGCGCGCACGATCAACCATGACACGGTATTTCGGACCGAAACGCTCGACGTGATGACCTTTGACGATGATGGTCTCATCACCTCGATGACCGCCTATTGGGGTGAGTCCAACTTCACGCTCGACAAGGCCTGAGGAGTTATCGCCATGGATATCCAGACGCTGCTCGACGAACGCGCGATCCAGCATCAGCTTTTTGCCGTCGCCCGCGCGATGGACGACCGCGACTGGGGGCTGCTCGATCAGGTGATGGTCGAGGACGCGACCGCCGATCTCGGCCTTGGCCTGATCACCGGGCGCGCCAATATCGTCGCCTTTATTCGCACCTTCCTCGACGATTGCGGGCCGACCCAGCATATGCTTGGCAATATCGTGATCGAGATCGACGGGGATAATGCCAAGAGCTTCGCCTATGTCGACGACCGCCATGCCGGCGCGGGCGACAAGAAGGGCATGAGCTTTGCGTCGGTCGGCGATTACAGCGACACCTGGCGCCGGGTCGATGGCAAATGGTGGCTGATTCACCGCCTCAAGCGCAACCATGCGCATATCGGCAAGATCGAGGTGCTGGGGCCGGGGCCGACGGGCTGAGGCTGACGATGCGCGGATGATCGGTCCAAAGGCCGGTCATCCTGCGATCGCGATGCAATCCGCTTCCCCGAGTGGGGAGAGATCGGGCGCATGTCGCGCCGCGAGGCTAGTCCGGGGAAGGGTACCACGCTCTCGGTGAACCGGGGAACGCCGGAAAACGTGGTGTGCAGCCCGTCTATGCGCCAGCCCGCCCGGTGTCGAGGAGCATGCGGGTGCAAATGACAATGTTTTGCACCGAATTAATTTAGGACTTGCAATGCGCTGCCTGCGACGGGCCCCGCGTGGTCCGTCGCGTCAGTCCCGCATGTTCAGGAAAGAACCGATCTGGTCCGCCATGATCCGGATGCCTTCTTCGGGATCGGCCTTCCAGCGGCGAACGGCGAGGAAATAGCTGACCTGATCGAGCTGGGAGAGGAGGAGAGCCGCGCGCACGCGCATGCTGCGGCCGACCGCGTCGTCCTGCTGGGCGCGGGCGAAGGCGGGGATATGATCGGCCAGCTGGTCGATCAGCGCGGCCTGCGCATCGGCAAGCTGCCAGTAGAAATCGGTTTCGAGCGCCGAGACCTGGGTGAGCAGGATACAGGTCGCCTCGTTGCGCCGATAGATATCCACATAGGCGCGGGTCCATGCGTCGAGCGCCTCGGGCGTGAAGGCGGGCATTGCGACCAGCCGATCGAACAGCTTGCGCCACTGCGGCATGAACTCGGCCGCGATCGCCGAGACGAGTGCGAGCTTGCCGTCGAAATGCGCATAGAAGGTAGCGCGGCTGACCCCGGCTTCGGCCAGAACATCCTCGACCCGGGTATCGACATAGCTTTTGCGCTCGAACACCCGGCCCGCCGCCTCGACGAGACGACGGCGCGTTTCCTCGCGCTGGCGTTCCTGGAGCGCGTTGCGCCCCGGCGCCTTGCGACGCGGCTTTTCGAGTTGCGGTGCGGTTTCGTTTGTCACGCCACTCCCTTCGGTTGTTGTCGTGCCTGCGTCAACGCTGCTTGACAGATGCATGTGCCTATACATAGTGTATGGTCATTAAATCAATATGCTCGGTAGAGAGGATGTAAGATGGCGTCAGGCTGGAAGAACGTGTCCTATGATTTCGCGGGTGCCAATGTTCTGGTGACCGGCGGTACCAGCGGGATCGGTGCCGGAATTGCGGCGGCGTACCGCGATGCGGGCGCCAATGTGACGATCACCGGTACGCGCGGTTCGGCCAGCGAATATGGCGAGGACCTTGCTGGCTACCGCTATCTGCAGCTCGATATCGAAAGCGCGGAATCGATCGACGCGGTGGCGGGGCAGATCGACGCGCTCGACATCCTCATCAACAATGCGGGCTTCGCGCTCCCCTCGCAGGGGTTTGATGAATATGAACCCGAGATTTTCGAGCGTGCGGTGAACATGCACCTCACCGGCGGCTATCGCATGGCGCGCCGCAACCTTGAAAAGCTTGAAAAGTCGACCCTGCCCGGCGGCGCATCGGTGATCGGCATCGCGTCGATGAGCTCGTTCTTCGGGATCGAGATCGTGCCCGGATACGGCGCGGCCAAGACCGGCCTTGTCGGCCTGACCCGCGTGCTCGGCGTGTCCTGGGCAAAGCGCAACGTACGTGTGAACGCGGTTGCCGCGGGGCTGACCCACAGCCGCATGACCGCTGGCACGCTCGCCAATCCCGAATGGTCCGAACCGACGCTGATGCGTACCCCGCTTGGCCGTGCGGGCTTCCCCGAGGATATCGCCGGCGCGGCGCTGTTCCTGACCAGCGACGCGGCCAGCTGGATCGTCGGCCAGACGCTGCCCGTCGACGGCGGCTACACGGTTTCGGGCTGAGGAACGGGGACGTGAACGCAATGTCCAAGACGATCATCCTCGACGATCTCGGCGCGCCCCGGTTAAGCGAGATGCAGGCACAGGCCATTGCGGGCGCGCCCGCGGTGAGCCTGACCAGCGAGGCGGTGCTTGCCGCCGCCACCGCGCAGACAGGGCTCAGCAATTTCGGTGCGCCCGATTTCCGCGAGCGGCTCGACATCTGGATGCGCAGCTTTGCCGCCGATAGCGGGCTGCATGCGCTGGGCCAGGCCACCGTGTTCGGCGAAGCGCTGCGCTATGCCGTCACCCGCCTGCGCTTTGAAGACCTCGTCGCCAAGAACCCCGAAATCGCCGATGTCGAGATCGACCGCCCGATCATCATCGCGGGCCTGCCGCGTTCGGGCACGACGCATCTGGTGAACATCCTTGCCGCCGACCCGCGCCTGCGTTCGATGCAGCTGTGGGAATCGATGGAGCCGATCCCGGCCGCGACCGAGACGGTGACCTGGGACGAGAATGATCCCCGCTTCCAGCGCACCGCCACGATGTGGGGCGGGTTCGAGATGATGGTGCCGCTGATGCCGGCGATGCACGAAATGGCGCCCGATCACGTCCATGAGGATATCGATCTGCAGGGCATCGATTTCTCGTCCTACCTTCCCGAATGGCTGTCGCGCCCGGACGAATGGCGCGAACATTATTACAACCACGATCAGACCCCGCATTATCGCTATGCCCGCCGCGTGCTGCAGGCGATGACCTGGCTGAAGGGCCCCAATCGCTGGGTGATGAAATCGCCGCCGCATATGGAAAACTTGCCTGCGGTGCTGGCGACCTATCCCGATGCGACCGTGATCATCACCCACCGCGATCCGGTGGCGGTGATCCAGTCGGCGATCACGATGATCGCTTATGGCGACCGCATCCGCCGCAAGGATTTCGATCTGCCCGCGCTCGCCGAATATTGGACGGCGCGGATCGAGCGCATGCTGCGCGCCTGCGTGCGCGACCGCGCCAAGCTGCCCGAAGGGCAGGTGATCGACGTGATGTTCCACGAATATATGTCGGATCAGCAGGCGGTGATCGACCGTGTCTATGACCGCGCCGGGCTGGACATGACCGACGCGGCGGCCGCGCGCATTCAGGATTATCTG